>CAJCIM010000214.1 GCA_903970395.1 Acidobacteriaceae bacterium | reverse complement strand
AACCTCCGCCGCCACCGCTGTGGAATCCTCCACCACCGCCGCCACGGTAACCACCTAAGTTGCCGCCGCGATATCCGCCGCCGTAGCCACCACGGTAGCCACCTGCGTACCCACGGCTGCCATAACCGCCGCGATAGCCATAGCCTCCTCCGCGATAGCCATAGACGCCACGATAGCCGCCGTAACCACCCCATCCGCGACCGTAATAACGACCGCCAAACCAGCCACCACGGAACCACGGGCCAGCGCCGATAAAGAGGCCGCCGCTGAACCACTCAGGGCCGTAGTAGCCATAAGGAGCGCAGGCGTACGGAGCGTAGTCATAATAGCCGTAAGCACAGGCTGGAGCGGCGTAGGGATAGTAACCGCCGACTCCGATGCCCACCGAGACCTGCGCGTTCGCCTGGGGCGCCGGCGCGAGGAGAAAACCGAATCCGAGAACTGCAAGTACACCGAGATAGCGTAAGTAACGCATTGTGAAGCTCCTTCCGGTCCCGTTCGAATCTTGCAGGGCTCGATGCGGGCGTGGGAGTGGGGCGCTTGCTCTGTTTCGTTGCGTCCGTTCCCAGCTATTAGAACCCAAGGGTGGGTGAAATGTTGCACTGAATGTTGCGCGGAGAATAACCGGGATGAAACCTGCATTCAGGTGAGTCGGGTGGCGACGATAAACGCGCGAGATTGTGGCTATGGCAGGCAACCTATGGGATGCGACCTATACTGAAGACGCATGATTTCATCGATTTGGTTTGAGGGCGCCGCGTTTTTGCTGGGGCTGATATTTGGCAGCTTTTTGAACGTGTGCATCGCTCGGCTGCCGGCGCATGAGAGTCTGTGGGCTCCGCGGTCGCACTGCCGTAGCTGCGGGGCAACGATTAGCTGGTACGACAATCTGCCGGTGCTGAGCTGGGTGGTGCTGCGCGGGAAGTGCCGGCGGTGCGGGGAGCGGATTTCGTGGCGGTATCCAGCGGTGGAAGTGGCTGTGGGGGTTTGGTTTGCGTTCGTTACCGCCCAGACTTGGGTTCGGGTAGGTAACGAGCACAACGTGCAGATAGGCCCTTGGATGACCGAACGTATCAACAACCAATACCTGCTAGGCGCGGCTGTCATAATCATCGGATTCCTGCTGATCGGGCTGATGGTGATGGATTGGCAAACTCAGAAACTTCCGAATGCTTTCACGACCACGGGGATTGTGATTGGGTTCCTGCTGATGTGCTTGCGGGTGGCGTACCTATTGCCGCATCAAGATGAAGTGATCCTGCAAGGGAAGAATCCGCTGAGCAGTCCGGGAAATGTGGTGGACGCGGGGAATGTGATTTTGACCGGGCCGGAGCATGTCGTGTTGAGCTGGCTGGGAGCTGTTGTTGCAGCGGGGTGTCTGCTGCTGGCGGTACGTTGGGCATATCTCAAGCTGCGTGGGCGCGAGGGCATGGGGTTGGGCGATGCGAAGCTGCTGGCGATGATTGCGGCGTTCCTGGGGTTCTGGCCGGCGATGCTGGCGCTATTTCTGGGTGTAGTGATGTGCTCGGGCTATGCGCTGGTGCTGATGGTGCGAGGCAAGGCCGGAGCTATGACTCGGTTGCCACTGGGGACGTTTCTGTGTCTGGGAGGGCTGGTGGCTGCACTGGTGGGGGCTCCACTGATTGCGTGGTATTCGTCGCTGCTATGAGATCTGCTGCGGCTGCGCTTCGGTCGAGATGACATACTTTCTTGCTCCGGATGACCACATGAAGCGGGACCATGGTTTGTTTCCACCGGCTGCCTTGCTCGCTTGACCATGGCGCTCCTATACTCAAGACTGGCCATGCAAACGAATCCTTATATCTGGCAATACCTTCCTCTCGTGCTGCAGATTGTTGTCGCGCTGGCTCTTGCCGGCGGGATGGTGGGCGCGTCGTTCTTTATCGGCAAACACAAACGAACCAAGGTGAAGCTGGGCGCGTATGAGTGCGGCATGGACCCGGTGGGCGATGCGCGGGGACGGTTCTCCGTGAAGTTCTACATGGTGGCGATGCTGTTCATTCTGTTCGACGTGGAAGCGGTGTTCATGCTGCCGTGGGCGGTGGTGTACCGCAGCCTGTACCAGATCACCGGCTCACGCCTGTTTGGGTTCTGGGAGATGGTGGTGTATCTCGGGTTCGTCGCCGTGGGGCTCTTCTATGTCTGGAAGAAGGGTATTTTGAACTGGACTAACGACCGGGCTGATCTGTAAATCCGACAACCAAGGCTTTTGCTGAAGGGCTTTTATGACCGATCCAATTACGAATCCTGCCACCCCAGAAGCCTGTTTCGGCAAAGAAGCCGTCGCATTGGCGCTGGCTGACCATGCTGCTGTGCAGGGGCTGGCTGACTATATCGTCGATGCCAAGTGGGACCGCAAGGAACTGACGCTGACTGTGGCGCCGGAGAATATCGTCGCCGCGTGCAAGGCCGCGCAGGGTGCAGGCTACAACTTCTTTGAGGATGTGACGGCGGTGGACTGGTATCCGGCGGAGCCGCGGTTCCAGCTGAGTTATTCCCTGCTGAGCCACAAGCTGAAGCAGCGTATCCGCGTGGTAGCCCGGTTAAATGAGGGTCAGTCGATTGTGTCGATCACAGCTGTATGGCCTTCGGCAAATTTTTATGAGCGCGAGGTCTTTGATCTGTTTGGCGTGCCGTTTACGGGGCATCCGAATCTGACGCGCATCATGATGCCGGAGAACTGGGAGGGACATCCCCTACGCAAGGATTACCCGGTGGAGGGGTACAGATAAATGTCGCCGATCGAACAGCTGGAAGAGATTACCGCAGAAGATATGAAGATTCCCGGCGTCGCGGACGTTGTTCGCGAGTCGGTGACGCATCACAAGCCGCATGGTTCGGACCCGGTGAGCGATCAGACGATGATCCTGAACATGGGCCCGCAGCACCCTTCGACACATGGCGTGTTGCGCCTGGTGGTGGAGCTGGATGGCGAGACGGTGATCTCGCTGGCTCCGGATATTGGGTACCTGCATACGGGCATCGAGAAGACCTGCGAGGCGAAGTTCTATGCGCAGGTCACTCCGATGACCGACCGCATCGACTACCTATGTCCGATGACGAACAATACGGCCTATGCGCTGGCGGTGGAGAAGCTGCTGGAGTTGGAGATTCCGGAGAGGGCGCAGTATATTCGCGTGCTTTTCAATGAGCTGACGCGTATCCAGAGCCACCTTGTGTGGCTGGGCACCCATGCCATGGATATCGGCGCGCTGACGGTGTTTCTGTACTGCTTCCGCGAGCGCGAGGCTCTGCTGCGGATCTTCGAGGGCGTAAGCGGACAGCGCATGATGACGAGCTTTGTGCGCATCGGCGGAGTGAGCCTGGAGCTGCCTTCGGGTTTGATTGGCGAGATTCGCGCGTTCCTAAAGGATTTCCCATCGAAGATTGCTGAGTACGAGGGGCTGCTGAATGGCAACCCGATCTGGCAATCGCGGCTGAAGGGCGTCGGTATCCTCTCGGCTGAAGATGCTGTCGCGCTGGGTGTGACGGGGCCTCCGATGCGGGCCTCGGGCATCGACTTCGATGTGCGGCGGGATATGCCGTACTCGGGTTACGAGAAGTTCAAGTTCGATGTGCCGGTTTCCACGGGCAATGACGTGTGGGCGCGCTACATTGTGCGCATGCAGGAGATGCGCGAGAGCGTTAGGATCTGCCAGCAGGCTCTGGATGGGATGCCGGACGGACGGATCACAGCCGATGCTCCGAAGATCATTCTGCCGGACCGCGAGCAGATGAAGACGCAGATGGAGTCGCTGATCCATCACTTCAAGATTGTGACCGAGGGCTTTGCGGTGCCGGCGGGAGAGGCTACGTCGTCTGTTGAGGCTCCGCACGGGATGATGAATTATTACGTCGTCTCGGATGGCACGGCCAAGCCGTACCGCGTGCATATGCGGAATGCCGACTTTGCAAACCTGCAGGCCCTGGAGACGATGTGCAAGGGACGGCAGATTGCGGATGTCGTTGCCGTGATCGGGTCGATTGATGTGGTGCTGGGAGCGATTGATCGGTAAAGGGAGCACGTGGCCGAAACCTTAGATGAAGCAAGCAGTGATGCCCTTGATACGATCTGGTCCGCGCTCGTTAAGGAGTTGCGGCATAAATTGCAAAGGCTAGAGTCTGAGGGCGCACTTCAAAATCCGCAGGTAACCGAACCGCTTAGAAATGAGCTTATTGCCACGATAGAAGGTGGCTTCCTGAGTGTTTGGCTCAATACGGATTTAGGCACAGCTAGCTGGAATCTCATAGCACCCGACGATGCATGCGAACCTTGGAGCATGAGTTCCGATGGAATCGCAACGCTCGGAGGAAAGCAAATGACCGTGCAGCAAGTGGCCGACGCATTCGCGTCCATACTCACTGGGCAATATCAATGATTTCTGAACTCCATACCGAGCTTTGGACTTCGTGGGCTTCCCTGCTCCGTAGCTATGCCGCCGCCCACGGGCTGAATGCGAAGCAACACGCGGTTGTTGAGGTGAGCGCGGAGGAGATTACGCTGCGTGTGGGCAGTCGGTGGATGCGGTTTACGGCTTCTCAGCTTGAACTCAATGACGATCAACCGGTTTCATTTGCGCTGAATGAAGATGGGACTGTCTCTGTCGGTGGAGCTCCCGCGGAGGAGATGGATATGGCTGCGGAACGGTTTGCGCGGGAGATTTTGCTTCCGTAAGGTTTCGAAGCACCTATGCGTTGTCATCTCGACCGGAGCGCAGCGGAGTGGAGAGACCTGCAGGTTGGGGTGGTTCCGAGTGAGGATCATCGCCGAGGGAGCTGAAGGTCTCTCCACTGCGTTCGCAAAGGCGCAGACTCCGGTCGAGATAACAAGATTTAGGTGACAAGAGAAATCAGTCCATTTTTGTCGGGATTCGTTTTTCGGCCACGGGTTGTGGACAGCATGAGACTTCCACGGCGTTGCAATAGTAGACTAAGAGTCGACGCCTTCTTTTCGAGAACTTAGGACTCTATGAGCAGCATTGCGAACTCGATCTTTTCGCCAGAAACAGCGGCCCGCTTTGACCAGCTGGCCACGATCTATCCCGTGAAGCGCTCGGCGCTGGTGCCGATGCTGCTGTATGCACAGGACGACCTCGGCTATGTAAGCGACGCGGCGGTGGCTGAGATTGCCGAGCGGCTCGACCTGCTGCAGCTGGATGTCCGCAATGTGCTGAGCTACTACTCCATGCTGCGCACTGCGCCTGTGGGCAAGTACAACGTGCAGGTATGCACGAACATCAGCTGTATGCTGCGTGGTGGCTTTGAGCTTCTGGACCACTGCAAGAAGACGCTGCACATTGGACACAAAGAGACCACCGCTGATGGTCTCTTTTCTTTGGAAGAAGTCGAGTGCATTGGGGCCTGCTGCTGGGCTCCTGCGGTGCAGGTGAACTACGACTTCCACGAAGACCTGACGCCCGCAAAGATGGACGCCGTGCTCGCTGACTATCGCGCCGGTCGCGGAAAGGACGTGAAGTAGATGCCCACACTCGTTTCGCATCCGGATGAAGTGAAGGTCGTCAGCCGCCGGTTTGGCATGGGCGCTGCTGAGATCGACAAATACGTTGAGTTGGATGGCTACAAGGCCGTGCAGATGGCGATTGAGCAAGGCCCAGACTGGATTGTGAACACGATGAAGGCCAGTGGCCTCCGTGGCCGCGGCGGCGCGGGCTTCCCGACCGGCATGAAGTGGAGCTTTGTGCCGAAGGTGAGCGAGAAGCCGAAGTATGTGCTGGTGAACGGCGATGAGAGCGAGCCGGGTACATGCAAGGATCATGTGATCTTTCTGCATGATCCCCATGCGGTGATTGAGGGCACGATGATCGCAGGTCTGGCGATCGGCGCGAAGCTTGGGTTTATCTATCTGCGTGGCGAGTATCGCTACCTGCTGAAGATTGTGGAGAAGGCCGTGGCTGACGCGTATGCGAAGGGCTACCTGGGCAAGAACATCTTCGGCAAAGAGGGTGTGGACTTCGACATCATTACGCAGACTGGTGCTGGCGCGTATGAGGTGGGCGAAGAGAGCGCGCTGATGGAGTCGCTGGAAGGCAAGCGTGGCGTGCCGCGCATCAAGCCTCCGTTCCCTGCCGTGGTGGGCCTGTATGGCGGGCCTACGGTCATCAATAATGCCGAGACGATTGCAAATGCTCCACATATTTTGTTGATGGGTGGCGAGGCGTA
>CAJCIM010000213.1 GCA_903970395.1 Acidobacteriaceae bacterium | reverse complement strand
CAACTACATCGATCTCCGCCACACCCGCCAGCAGGACGCCCAGCTTCGCAACGAGCTCGCCCGCCTGCGCGAGGAGAGGCCGCGTTCTCCGAGGACGCAGCCCAGGGCCGCCGCCTGCAGAAGCTACTCGACTTCAAACAGCAGTACGTCACCACCACCGTGCCTGCGCAGGTCATCGGTACCAGCGGTTCCGACCGTTCCCGCCTCATCCTCATCGACAAGGGCGCCTCTGACGGCCTCAAGCAGGAACAAGCCGTCATCACGCCCGACGGCATCGTCGGCAAAGTCCGCGATGTCTTCCCGCACTCCGCGCAGGTGCTGCTCATCTCTGATCCCACCTCCGGCGCGGGCGTCATTCTCGCCTCCACGCGCATCCGCGGCATCCTCCGTGGCACCAACGACGGCGACATCCAGATCAACAACCTCACCGCCGACTCCCGCATCAAGCCCGGGGAACAGGTACTCACCTCTGGCGGAGACCTCGTCTTCCCGCGCGGCATCCCCGTCGGCACCATCCAGTCCATCGTGCCCGACCCCCAGCACCAGCCCTATACGGCCATCTCCATCAAGCCCGCCGCCAACCTCACCGAACTCGAAGAGGTCCTCGTCATCACCGGCACACAGAGCACCCTTTCCGCTGCCGCCCAGCAGGACGCCGCAGTAGCGGCACAGTTGCACACCGATGAGCAAAAGCGCGCCGCCGACCTCGTCGCCGAAAAGCTGCCCAGCCTGAACTCAGACGCTCCCGACGCCTCGAAACCCAACGACCCCAACGCATCGCCGCAGCCATCGGACCTGATTGGTGGCGCCCCCGGCTTCCCCAACTCCGGCATGCCGCGCACCCGTCCGGCGCTCCACCCCGACCGTTACTCGCCGGGAGACACTCCACCAGCAGACAGTCTTACTCCGGGTGCAAGGCCCTCCGGAACCCCGGTCTATACACCTGCGCCGCGCGCATCACGACCCACACCAACGCCGACACCCAGCGACACACAATCCACTCCTCCTCAGGACCCGCCACAACAGTAGCGAGCGTTTACTCATGGCAGAACACAGTTACACATCGCGGCGAGAGCTCGACCAGTACGGCTTCCATCCGTCCGTCACCATCCTTGCGCCGCTCGTCTGCCTCGTCCTGCAGTCGCTTCTGCCCAAAACCTTCCCGCGCCTGGCAATCCTCGATCTGCCACTGCTCACAACCGTCTTCTTCGCCGTTGCACGCCGCAGCCAGATCGCCGGCACCATCACCGGCACGGTCATCGGCCTCTTTCAAGACGGCCTCACCAACCACCCCTTCGGAGTCTTCGGCATCTCCAAGGGCATCGTCGGCTATCTCGCGGCCAGCGTCGGCTTCGCGGTCGATATGGATAACCCCGTCAACCGCGGCCTCATTACCTTTGTCTTCAGCCTGCTGCAGAGCCTGCTGCTCTTCATGATCACCCGCTGGCTTCTCAACGACCCCACGGTTCGCCTCGCCCCGCTCCACGAACTCATCCGCGCCGTCGCCAACACCGCCGTAGGTGTCCCACTCTACTTCCTGCTCGACCGCTTCAAGACCAGAGACTGAACAGTGGCGAGTGCATGATAGTGAATACTTTGGCATACGTCTGGCCCTGTCGCTCTGTTGGCTGCATGGACGAAAGCATACCGCAGGGCTAAAGCCCGCTTTCATCTGAGCGCTATGAGACCCGACCCTAAAGGGTCGGGGTACCTGGTTATTGCCAGCACTTGGGGTTTACTTTCGAGCCACGGCGCGCTTCGCCCTTATCACTTTCACCCATTGCTTTACGTCTCACTGTTCTACACTGCATTTAGGAGCCGCACATGGCCACCACACCCGAAGATCTCGACAGCGTAGCCCGGCAGGAGAAGCTCTCCACCGTCAAGCTGCATGCCTCGCAGTACATCGTCGCGCTCGTGCTCTTCATCCTCGGTGCCGGCCTCTGGCGTCTGCAGATCATTGGCGCCAGCGGCTATCGTGTCCTCGCGGAGCAGAACCGCATCCGCAAGGTCCCCGTGCTCGCTCCTCGCGGCCGCATCTTCGACCGCGAAGGCCGCATCATCGTCGACAACTACCCTTCGGTTAGCTGCTATCTCCTCCGCGAGCAGCAAAAGAGCCTCGACGCCGATCTCCCGCTCATCTCCGCAGGCCTGCACATCCCTGTAGAACAGATTCAGGCCGTCATCCGCCACTATCAGTACGCCCCCAAGTACCAGCCCATCCCGCTCAAGCAGGACATCACACCCGACGAACAGGCCTTCATCGAAGCGCATCGCAACGAACTGCCCGAGCTCGAAACGCTCGAAGAGCAACGCCGCCTTTACCCTCGCGATGGTTTCATGGCGCACGCCATCGGGTACGTTGGCGAAGTCTCCGAAAACGACCTGAATCAGTCCAAATTCGCCTTCTATGAGCCGGGGGACATGGTCGGAAAGTCCGGCGTGGAAGAGGCATACGACGAGATCCTTCGCGGCACAGACGGCTCGCGCGATGTCATCGTCAACTCCCACGGCAAGGAACTCGGCGTCATGGGGCAGGAGATGGCGACGCCTGGCCAGGATCTCCGCCTCACCATCGACCTCGACCTGCAGATGGCTGCAGAAAAGGCCCTGGAAGGTAAGAACGGCGCGATCGTCGCCATGGATCCTCACAACGGCGAAATTCTTGCCATGGTCTCGCGTCCCACCTTCGATCCCAACCAGTTTGCCGTCCGCCTTTCGAAGGCCTACTGGAACCAGATCATCACCGACCCGAACCATCCTCTGATGAACAAGGCCATCCAGGCTCAGCTCGCGCCCGGCTCCACCTTCAAAGTCATCATGACGCTCGCAGGCCTGCAGGAGAATGCCGCGCAGGACCTGCGCGTCGTCTGCAACGGCGGAGCGACGTTCTATGGCCACTTCTTCGGCTGCGACCGCCATCACGGTACGGTCGATATCCATAGTGCACTGCCGTACTCTTGCGACACCTACTACTACACGCTGGCAAACAAACTTGGCATCGACACCATCGCACGGTACGGTCACGAGGTTGGCTTGGGGCAGAAGACCGGTGTCGATCTTCCGGATGAGGCCTCGGGCACAATGCCTTCGTCCGAGTGGAAGCTGAAGACCCAGCATGACAAGTGGTACGCCGGCGAGACGATCTCCGTAGGCATCGGGCAGGGAGCCACGCAGGCCAGCCCGATCCAGCTCGCCCGCGCGCTCAGCGGTATCGCCTCGGGTGGCGCTCTGGTGCGGCCGCACCTCGTCTTCCCGGATGAGGTCACGCCTGAGGTACTCCAGGCCATCCACGAAACCTACTCCGGCTCAGGAGAGACGAAGATCGACCTCACCCCTGAGAACTGGCAGATCATCACCGACGATATGGCCAACGTCACGCAGAGCGCCATCGGCACTGCCTACAAGGCACACCTCGAAGGCATCGACTTTGCCGGCAAGACCGGCACAGCCGACGTCATCAGTGGACGCAAGAAGGGCACCGCCGATAAGGCGACTCTCCCGAACTCGTGGTTCGTTGGCATGACGCCGCGCCGCAATCCGGATATCGTGGTAGCCGTCCTGTGGGAGCACGGCTACTGGGGAGACAACTCCGCCAAGCTCGCAGCGCAGGTCATCACGGCCTACGTCAACAAGCAGCGCATTCGCAATGGCAACTTGATGAAGGTAGCCTCCACCACGCCGTCAAACCCCGACGCCACTCCAGCCGGCGTCGGCGGAACCGCTCCTGCCACCCCCATCGGTGGCGGCGGACAGTAGTTCTGTACTTGCGTTTGCTGTTGTCTGTTTTCCTCCGCGACCTTTGGGGCCTTTCCTCTGCGCCCTCTGCGTTGAAGCTTTTGCTGTTGCAAGAGCCGGGGTCCCCGGAGGACGTTCTTTGTCCGCTGGGGCGTAAGAGCCGAAGGCGCGAGCACACGGCGGTGGGAACGCGCTGCCATTCCCCACTGTCAAGCCCTGAGCATGTTCTCGAAGACGCCAACTAAAACAAGATAAACCTGTTACGCCCCACAAATGAAAAGCATATTCATTAGCGCAACCCGATATACTTGAAATAGGGCAGTTGTAGAAACATCTCCGCAGCTGGCGGAGCGCCACTAACCCTAATCTTTGCAATATCATACCTGTAACCGCCATAAAGTCAGCTACTTAACCCCGGGATACCCCCGTAAGTAGCTGATTCTACATAGAGTCCCAAAAAGAAGGGGAGGGGGGGCACCCCCCTCCGCACCCCCCTCGCTCCGCTATCCGGAGATTGCCGCTACACTCAGCTACAGATGGTTCGATTTCGCGACTTCGATTGGGTTCTGCTCGGCTTCGTTCTGGTGCTCTCCGTCATCAGTGTGCTGGAGATTCGCTCTGCTACGGAGATGACCAAATTCCATGGCTTCCACCAGAAGCAGATGATCTTCATCGGCGTTGGCCTGGTGCTGATGTTCTCCGTCTCACTGGTCGACTACCACCGCCTGCTCGGCATCGCCTGGTGGGCTTACGGCATCGGCGTTGGCTGTCTGGTTACCGTCAAACTCGTCGGTCAGAAGGTCCTCGGCGCAAGGCGCTGGATCAACCTCGGTGGCGGCATCCACTTCCAGCCGTCCGAATGGGTCAAACTGGTTCTGATTATCGTCGCAGCCCGCTTCTTCTGGGAGATCGTAGCCAACGGCGCAGAGATGCGTTGGAACGACGTAGCGAAGAGCTTCGCCCTGATCGGCTTTCCGATGCTTCTCGTCCTCGCACAGCCCGATCTCGGCACCGCGCTGACCTACATGCCGATCCTCGTTATGGGACTGTTTATGGGCGGTCTGCGCCTGCGCCACGCGATTATCCTGCTGGTCAGCTTCAGCCTGCTTACCGCAGTCGTCTGGCGCAGCGGCAAGATCCTCAAGCCCTACCAGAAGGCTCGTCTGACCGCCTTCACCAACCCGGAGAACGACCCCAAAGGAACTGGCTACCAGATCCAGCAGTCCATGATCGCAGTCGGCTCCGGCGGACTTTGGGGCAAAGGAACCAGCAAGGGTACCCAGACGCAGGGAGACTTTCTGCCGATTCCGTACACCGACTTCATCTTTGCCGCCTTCTGCGAAGAACACGGCTTTATCGGCGCGGTCGGAGTGCTGCTGCTCTACTTTCTTATTCTGGTAAGGCTCATCCAGAACGCCCAGACCGCCGCCGATCCGCCCGGCGCACTGATCATTATGGGCATAATGGCTGTTCTACTCTTCCAGATAGCCATCAATATCGGCATGTGCGTCGATCTGATGCCGGTCACCGGAATCCCTCTGCCACTGATGAGTTACGGCGGTTCTTCAGTGATCTTTACCTTTCTCGCGCTCGGCATCGTCATGAACATCCGCATGAGACGGTTCGTGAACTAACGCCAAAGTCGTCCACTCTGCCCGACTTTGGTGCATACTATAGGCAGGCGTCCGGTCCACGATTGGACGTGTAGCAATCCTCGCTCGGCGGATGCCATCTTTATTCCCGTCGCAGCGGAACGAAAAGTTCTTATTACAAGAAGGCCGGCCAGGCACGGATCAGCTTCCGATGGGCCGGACAGGTTCTGAGTATGAATGCAAACGGACGGTTAACGGCCCCGCCTCTCGATGAGGTCGCGCTGGTCACAAACTCCGTTTGCGGTAAGATGTTGGCGAGCGAGCTCTTACAGCTCTCAACACGCGGTATCGCACTGGAAACATCCTCATTCGGCCCAACGGCTCCGCTATGCGCGGAGCCGTTGGCGCGTTCGCGCTCAGGCGCAGACCTGCGATTTTGGACACCGCTCCTAGCTGCCGCGACTCATCTCCTGTCCTACCCTGTGGAGGTGTCTGTCTGAAGTGAGCGCCCCGAAGCGTAATCGCCTCAACAGCATGATCTTCGCCTGTTCTGCCAGCACGTTTCGCCTCTGAGCGAAAATCGTGCAGAAAGCAGAGCAATGTCGAAGGAAATATACATCTCAAGCACGCCGCACGAAACACGGCTTGCCATCGTCGAGAAAGACGAACTTACAGAGATCTACTACGAACGCGAGAATGAGTACACGCTCGCCGGATCCATCTATAACGGACGCGTTACGCGTGTCCTTCCTGGAATGCAGTCGAGCTTCGTGGACATCGGTCTCGAACGCGACGCATTTCTCTACATCACCGACTTCATGGAAGAAGCCGGTGATTCAGCTGACTTCGAGTCAACAGGTGCTTCTGCGCCCCGCAACGGCGAACGACGCGACCGTAGTGAGCGTGGTCGCGGACGCCGCGAAGAGCGTCCGCAAGCTTCGCAGTCGGAAGTTGCTCCTGTAGAAGATCAGCCGACCGAAGACGAACTGCTTGCGGTTGATCGTAACGCCAGCAACGGCGAGGAAGTAGGCGAAGGCGCTCCCGGTGCAGACGGAAATCGCCGTTGGCGTGGCCGCCGCGGCCGTCGCCGCGGTCGCAGCGGAAATGTGGACGCGCCGAGTGAAGCAACAGCCTCTCCTGAGCCGAGCGAGCCTTTCCTCGAAGAGCCTCAGAGCACCGAGCAAGAGCCGCGCGACAATGAGCGCGAAGGCAGCCGTCGTGGAGGCCGTGATCGTCGCCGCGACGACATCCGCGACCGGTTTGCTCCGCGCGGTCTGCGCAGCGACAGCAGCGATAACGACTCTGTCACGCTGGATGCTGCTGCGTCGCCAGCGCCTTTCATCCTGCCTGGTGAGTCGCTCTCTAAATATCGCAGCAGCTCTGATACACCTGTTGCTGGATTCAGTGCACAGGCACCTGCAGTTACGGAGAACATTATCCGTCCGAAGCCTTCCACAGAAGTGGACATCTCGCTGGGTTGGGACGGCGGGGCGGTGCTTCCCGGAGAGAGCCTTTCGCGTCGTCGCGAGCCTCTTGCTCAGTCAGCAGTCGAGACCGACAGGTCACCGCGCGGTCGTGACCGTCGCCGCGACCGTGACGAGCGTCGTGGACGCCGCGACGATGATGTTTCTCCCAGCAACGAGCCCAAGCTTGAACCTCAGTCGTACAGCTACTCTCCGAGCGAAACCGCTCTTGATCCTTCGGAGGCTGTTCAGCCTGCTGTGACATCTCAGCATGAGGTCGAAGACACCATTCTTCCGCTCGGCAGCGATCTACATGCCGATGGCGCGACCATCGAGGCAGCGGAGGAACCTGTTGCCGAGTTCCAGGAGACTGTTACGGAGTACGAACCGGAAGAGGATGCGTCAGCTTCGTACCGCGTTGATCCGGCTGGTCCTAGCGAGTTCCGGCAAAGTTCACCCGTCGAAGAGCTAGTTGTTGAGACGACGATCGTTCAAGAGCCGGTCGAATCCGTTGAGGCTGAAGTGAGCACGGAAGACTCGGCGGTGGCGATCGAACAGGAATCTGCGCGGCACTTCGCTCCCGGCGAAGGTGTGCTCGAGGAGGAGATCCTGGACGATGACGAGTTCGGTGCGGAAGCTTTCCATGTAAGCGCGCTAAGCGACGACATGGAAGAGGAGACTTTGGAGCACGCTGCCGATCTCGGCAGCATGATCCGCGACATGTCCATCGACGAGATTACTGGTTCGCAGCCTGCAGAACTTGACGAAGACGAAGATGACTTCGACATCGATGAAGAAGATCTTGAGGAAGACAAGTTCGAGTCTTCGGCTGACGAGGAAGGAGACGAACTGTCAGGCTCCGAGGTCAGCGAGGCTGAAGAGGACGAGTTCTCAGAAGAAGGCTCTATTGAGGTCAGCGACGGCGAAGCGCCGAGCACGGAGCGTGCGCCTCGTGAGGGTGGCCGTCGTGGCCGCCGTGATGGCCGTCGCGGAGGACGTGATCGCGGTGATCGCAATGGTGATCGCGGCAGCGAACGCAGCAGCGGAGGAGATCGCGGTTCCCGTGATCGTCGTGGGATGGCGAACTCGCGGGGAGGCGAGCGTCGTGGACGTCCTTCGGTGCAGGCGAGCGATCTGCCGGCGATCAGCGACCTGCTGAAGCCTGGACAGGAAGTGCTGGTACAGATCGCTAAGGAGCCAATCGCCAAGAAGGGCGCTCGCATCACGAGCCACATTGCGCTGCCTGGCCGATTCCTGGTGTTCATGCCGACTGTGAGTCACGTTGGCGTGAGCCGCAAGATCGAGTCCGACGGTGAGCGTCGCAGGCTCAAGGAGATCCTGCTCTCGGAGAAGGGCGATGCGAGCGGTGGATTCATCGTGCGCACTGCGGCTTCTGGAGCGAGCGAGGAGGAGCTGCGCAGCGATCTGCGGTTCCTGCTCAACCTTTGGGCCGACATCAAGACGCGGTCGGAGAGCTCGAAGTCGCCTGCGCTGATCTATCACGACCTCAACCTGATCGAGCGCATTCTGCGCGATCAGGTTACGGACAACTTCTCGGCGATCTGGGTCGATACTGAAGTTGAGTACGAGCGCGTGCTGCGGTTCCTGCAACGCTTCCAGCCGAGCCTGATCCGGCGCGTGAAGCTCTACAGCAAGGACACTCCGCTGTTCGAGCAGTTCGGCATCAACGAGGAGATCAACAAGGCACTTCGCTCAAAGGTGTGGCTGAAGTCGGGTGGTTCGATCGTCATCAACCAGACAGAAGCGCTGGTTGCGATCGACATCAATACGGGCAAGTATGTCGGCAAGACGACCAAGCTGGAAGACACCATTGTGAAGACGAACCTCGATGCGATTCCGGAGATCGTTCGTCAGATCCGTCTGCGCGATCTGGGCGGAATCATCATCATCGACTTCATCGACATGGATGAGCGCAAGAACCGCAATCGCGTGATGGCTGCTCTTGAAGAGGAACTGAAGAGCGATCGCGCTCCTTCGAAGGTGCTGCAGTTCAATGACTTCGGTCTGGTTGCGATCACTCGTAAGCGCGTGAAGCAGTCGCTGGAGCGTACGCTGTCGACGACCTGCAACATCTGCCAGGGCACCGGTATGACCAAGTCGCCGATCACGGTGTGCAACGACATTTACATCGAGATGCGGAAGATGCACAAGCACATCGAGAAGGGCGACATCATGCTGCGTGTGCATCCCGAGGTCGTCAAGCAACTGAAGTCCAACGGCGGAAAGTGGCTGCAGGAGATGGAAGACCTCTCACGCAAGACGATCCTGGTGAAGAGCGATCCGAGTCTGCATCCGGAGCAGTTCGATATCCACTAAGAGCAGGGAATAGGAAGTAGCGAATAGTAGAGGCCACCGTGAGGTGGCCTCTACTGCGTTAGAGGATACCCACCCCCCCCGCCCCTTCTTTTTGAGCCTGCATGTAGAATCAGTCACTTAGCGGGGTATCCCCGGGGTAAGTGATGATTATAAACGGGTTGCGGGTAAGATATTGCAAAATAAAGGGGCTAGAGGCGATTGCCGCATCCCCCCTGTGAAGCCGTGACGTGGTCCTTATTCGTTGACGATACTGCCCTTATCTCTATTCTAGCTAGTCCCCTATATTGAACATACAAATGATTTGCAGGGCTAAACCCATGTATGACAGCGGCTTAGGGTGATAGTGGGCGGACAGAGGGGTTGACAGGGCGAATTTGCCTGCGATTTTGCTAAAAGTTTTGGTGTTTTGCAAGCAGTGGGGCAAACACTAACGATCAGTCGTAGACAGAGCTGCGATGATCAATTTCGACGACAAGCACGACGAGCTTCTCGTCTTCGATTTGGCAGAGGATGCGATAGTCACCGACACGGTAGCGCCAGAGGCCAGCAAGATCATGCTAGAGTCCGTGGCCGAAGGCCCGTGGATCGGGTGCCGTTGCTATACGGTCGTAAAGGTAGCGAAAAATAAGAGCCCGTATCGGCTTGTCGAGTTTGGCGAAATCACGATCAGCTTCTTTGCTAAATTCAGTCGACCAAGCCATACTTGCGACCGATCTCGTCGAGACTGATGCGTTCCCCGATGTCTTTCAGGCGCTCTTCCGCAATGCGAGCATCATGGAGATCTTCGAGATAGGAGAGCAGGACCTTGCGAATGAGATTGTCCTTCGTCTCACCCATCTGCTCGGCAGCTTCGTCGAATTGGCTCTCGATCTCAGGTTCGAGCTGGACGGTCATGGGAACCCCGTTGTTGTTAGGTGCGACGGGTTAAGCGGAATGTCAAAGGCGAGAAACCAGAACGCTTGAAAAGGTTCGAATCTCTATTGGTGAGGCTGAGATCTTCGGGGTCCTTCGACTTCGCTGCGCTCCGCTCAGGATGACCAAGCGTGGGGAGAACGCAGCGATGAGTCGTGGTTTAGCGCCCGTGCTCTTCGAGGAACTTTTCGACTTCGAGTGCAGCCATGCAGCCGGAGCCGGCTGCTGTGATGGCCTGGCGGTAACGGCGGTCCTGTACGTCTCCGCAGGCGTAGATGCCGGGGAGGCGCTCGCCCATGAGGGTTACGAAGACGTTGTCTTCGGTTTTGATGTAGTCGTCGGTGTCGAGGTCGATCTGTCCCTTGAACGCGCTGGCGTTGGGCGTGTGGCCGATGCCGAGGAACATGAAGGAGACCGGCAGCGTCCAGCGGGCTCCGGATTTCCTGTCAAACAGCTTGAGGCCTTTGAGGTCCTTCTCTTCGACGCCGAGGCACTCTTCGACGAGGGTGTTGTGGAGGAACTCGATCTGCGGGTGCGCGATGGCGCGCTCCAGCATGATCTTCGAAGCCCGGAAGTTTTCGCTGCGGTTGATGATGGTGACCTTCGTGGCGAAGCGCGTAAGGAAGAGGGCCTCTTCCATGGCCGAGTCGCCACCGCCGATTACGGCGATCTCCTTGCCGGAGGCGAAGAAGCCGTCGCAGGTGGCGCAGGAGCTTACGCCGAAGCCGATGAGGGCCTGCTCGGAGGGAAGGCCTAGCCAGCGGGCGCTTGCTCCGCTCGCGATGATGAGGGAGCGGGTGTGGACGATGTCTTTGCCGAGGGTGAGGGTGAAGGGCGAGGTGGTGAGGTCGACCGCGGAGAGGTGGGCCATGCGGAGCTCGGCGCCGAAGCGGGTGGCCTGCTTCTTCATGTTCTCGATGAGCTCGGGGCCCTGGACGCCTTCGGGCCAGCCGGGAAAGTTTTCGACGAGGGTGGTGATGGAGAGCTGGCCGCCGGGTTCGTGGCCTTCGAGGACGAGAGGCTTGAGGTTGGAGCGCGCAGCGTAGATGGCGGCGGTGAGGCCGGCGCAGCCGGAGCCGAGGATGACGGTGTCGCGGACGGGGTTTGTGGTATCGGACATAGCTCTTTGATTGTACTGGGGCAGAAAGGGTGCGGAAGAGCAGGAAGTTGGAAGTAGGAAACAGGAAGTAGGAAAAGCGAGAACAACGGCAACTGCAACTGCAACAGCAACTGCAAACGCGGAGGGCGCGGAGTTC
>CAJCIM010000212.1 GCA_903970395.1 Acidobacteriaceae bacterium | reverse complement strand
ATGCCCTGGCTGGGCTCCACGCGTACTGCAACCGATAGCTCACTCTTGGTGCGGCCGCGGAAGATGCCGTGCGTAGGCGGCACATCGGCGTAGTCGCGACCGATCGCCGTGCGAATATGTCGATCAGCGGCGACGAGGTTGTTGGTGGGGTCGAAGCCTACCCAGCCGAGTTCGGGCAGAAACGCTTCCACCCACGCATGGGTCGCGGAGGCGACCGAGCGGTCCTGATCACTATCCCCGTGATACAGATAGCCGCTGACGTAGCGGCAGGGGATGCGCAGGCGCGAACGCACCAATGCAATCATTACGTGCGAGAAGTCCTGGCAGACACCGGCCTTCGTGTTGAGGGCTTCGTCGATGAGCGAGTCCGCGTTGGTGGTCTGTGGCTTGTAATCGAAGTATCGATAGAGCTGATCGTTGAGGCGAAACAGCGCAGAGAGTGGATCGTCACAGCGCCTAAGTTCGAGGTGATCGGCTAGAAACTCGAGAGCCGGTGTGGAGGTTGTGAACTCACTGGGCAGTAGCATCTCCCAGAAATCGCCCTCATGGACAAGAGTGTCGAGCTCGTCCCACGCCGTTGTGGGCAGCGTCGTAGGGATCTCGATGTGTGGCTGCATCTCAACAAGTGATTCAGCGACGATGACAAGTTGCCCGTGTTGACCGGGGATGTCGAAGTGATGAACGTGATTGGCCAGGTGGTCGCGGTAGCTGAAGACGCGGCAGCGCGGGCTCACCGAGAGATGAAAGGTAAGGCAGCGTTGCTGCGCGTCGGAGCGCGGGTGCATGCGCGTCTCCATGATGCTTTCGCTGACGGGGGTCTTGTAGAGAAACTTCGTTAGATGGCGAATCGAGTAGTACATCGGCCCTCCTCGCTATGCTGCTGCCATAGTGTGCAACGCGCAATGGTCTTTCTTTGGATGCGTTATCCAGCGAGTGCTGTCTGGATAGAGTAGTTGACGTAAAGCTGATAGATCGTATCGTGGATGGCGTTGCACTGTTGTTGAATGCGACGCAAATAGCCGATGACGTCGCGATCGAGGATCTCATCGACGCTGGCGAAGGCCAGTGACGATGAGAGTTTGCCTGCGAGGCGGTGCAGGTCGTCGGCACGGCGTTTGCCGGACTGGCGCTGGATCGCGACGAGTGCCTCCTGCAGTGCGTTGATGGAGAAGCGCAGCGAGTGCGGGAACTCAGGGTCGAGCAGCAGGAACTCCACGATGCGCTCGGGCGTGAGGTCAGCGGTGTAGACCTTGCAGTAGGCCTCGAACGCGGTAGCGCTGCGCAGCAGGCCCATCCATTCGAGATACTCGTTGCCGTCGGTGGCATGCTCGGGTTGCGACCACAGATCTTCGTGGTAGGCCTCCAGCAGGAGAGTGGTCGCTGTGGCGCGTTCCAGGAAACGGCCCACCTGGATGAAGTGCCAGCCTTCGCCGTGGCTCATGGTGGAGTCGGTGACGCCTTGGAACTGATGCACCGCCTCCATCACCTGCTGCAGAAAAGCGATGGGCGCGTCACTCGAGTTCGCGTCGAGGTCGAGCGCCATGTCTTTCTTGAATCCGGGGCGCGTGACCTCGAGATAGAGCGAGTTGACGCGATGCCACTGCTCGGTGGAGATCTGCTCACGCATGTGGCGGGCGTTTTCGCGCGCGGCGATGATGCAGCTGACGACCGAGGACTGGTTCGTTGTGTCGAAGGTGAGCGTGTGCGCAAGCGTGTAGGCGTTGCCTTCCCACTTCAGTCGGCGTGGACGGCCCAACGCCTGCAAAAGGCGTGGCCAGCGGCGGTCTGCGCTGCTGGCGCTCTCGTCGAGCATTAGGTTCAGGTTGACGTCGAGAAGCCGCGTGGTGTGCTCGGCGCGCTCCAGATAGCGGCTCATCCAATACAGCGAGTCGGCGACACGAGAGAGCATCGAGTCGGCTCCTTTCGGCCTAAGTGCTAATGGCTGTGCATTCACTGTACACGTTCCGGCGCGACTGGTTGCGACTTCATGAGGCTGACGAAGAGCTTGTAAAAGCGAGCAGTGTCGAGGTCATCCTGCACATGAACAGGCGTCAGTTCAATCTGCGGCTTGTTCGCGGCCGTCCAGGTAAGCGTGTCGCCGTAGTTAGGGCCGCGCGTCGTGTCAACGTCGACATAGAGCGTGCGTTCTTTCGTGATGATCTTCGGATCGAGCAGAGCGGCGGCTTCGAGCTCGTCCCACAGGTAGTAGAACTCATGCGTGTACTTCGCAATGTACTGTGCTGCGGGCGCGGGTGAGGTTTTGATCTCGTTGTACATCGCCTGGCTGAACTGTGTCTTCACACTGATATCTACGGTAGTGAGGTCGATGTGCGGCCACTTCGCATGGAAGGTGATGTGCGCGGCCTCGGGGTCGAACCAGAAGTTGAACTCATGACGTGGATGCGTGGCGAACTCGGGGTCGCTCGTGACTGGCGCGAGGCTGCCACCCATGATGACGATGCCTTGTGTGAGCTCTGCGAAGTTCGGGTCGATGGCGAGCGCGAGCGCGATGTTGGTGAGCGGACCGGCAGCATAGATCGTCACCTGATGCGGGTGTGCATGCACCTGCCGGATGAGGAAGTGGGCCGCATCTTCGTTGAGCGGTTTGGTCATCGGCTCTCCTTCAGTGAGTGGCGGCACAACGAAGG
This sequence comes from Acidobacteriaceae bacterium, assembly GCA_903970395.1. GTDB lineage: Bacteria > Acidobacteriota > Terriglobia > Terriglobales > Acidobacteriaceae > Granulicella. Next base: position 8,254 of record CAJCIM010000212.1, on the reverse strand, counting down.
GGCCATGATACGGCTGCGCGCTGGTCTTGGCTGCGAGATCTCCCCACGCACCGTACCAGGGGAAGGCGCCGATCAACGGCTTGTCGAGGTTGGATTCAGCCTCAGTGCGCAGCAGGGGAAAGATTGCGCCGGGCACAACGGGAACGTCGGTGCGATGAATGAGCTCCAGCATGCGCAGCGTGTGAGCGACCTCTTCCGGCTCCCACGCATTGCCGCTCACCATCGTGATGCCGAGTACGCGAACCTCGGGCGACTGCAGCAGCACCATCATCGACATCTGGTTGGAGCCTCCAGGGCCGGAGCCGTCCTGATCGATGAGGACAAGGCGTTGCGCGTCGGCAGCGAGACAGGTCATCAAGACACAGAGCAGAGCGCGCGTGAATCTGGACATGGAAGAAGGGTAACGTACAGCGGTTGGAGGTTGCGTGGCGAAGCTACTCTTTCTCGGGAATCTCGCTGTGGATTTTGAAGTGAACGAGCATGGTTGCGTGGCCCGTTGGGCAGCCGATGATGCCGAGTCCGCGCCCGTCGCCGCGGAATGAGTAGCTGATATGCGCGACGCCGTTTGGGTCGACCTTCGTCACGCTGGGCTTGGTCACGTCGCGGATCTTGTCGCGATCCACGAGCTCGGCCTCCGCGCTGAGCACCTGTTCGTGCAGGCTTGCGTCGAGCGGAGCGGCCACCTGAAAGTCGCTGCTGGAGTTGGTGCGGTTGCAGTCGACGAAGAGGCCAGGGGCCTTGTAATCGCGCACGCCCTCGACGACGTCGATGATCGGGTTGGCGTGATAGACGCGAGCGAAGAAGGTGTAGGCGTCGGCCTTCGGCCCATCCGGCTTCACAATACCGATGTGGTCGGCCATGATCTTCTGCGGCGGTGTGTCCACGTCGCAACCGTAAGTGGCACTGTAGTAGCTGACGACACGCGTATGTGCACGCAGGTATTTACCGATGCCTTCTCCCGCAGCCGTGTCGAGTGCTTCATAGGCGCAGTAGCGATGGATGCGGGCGGCAGCCGGTGTGCTGCGCCAGTGCTGTTCAAGGTCGATCAGGAAGTTATTGTCGTTGTTGTCGCTCAGATCGGTGAGCAGCGGATCGCTGTCGTAGATCTTTGCGAGGCTGGCGACAAACGACCCTTGGTGCGGCGTGGCGTAGGCGACGATGAAGCGCGTCTTCGCCGCCTCCGCAGGGTGACCCAGCAGCATCTCCTCAGTGATGAGACCGCCAAGACTATGCGTTATAAAGACAACTTCGCTATGGTCCCAAACGCGGTTGTCTTTGAGCTGCTTCCATAGCCGCTGTGCGAGCTGCGTGGTGGAGAACTGGCCGCTGGAGGAGGGCGTGGGATACGCGGCGACGAAGACGTCAGATTTTTGGAAGCGCGGATCGACGCGCACCATGTCTGGCCAATAAGCCCCGTTGGGGGCGACCCAGGTTTCGCGGTCGCCATGTAGCCCGTGAACGAAGACAATGACGCGCGGCTTCATCTCTTCGGCGCGCGCTTGCGCGGAGAACATCCCCAGCGCCAGACACGCCAGCGCAATCACTCTGACCGTGGAGAAGATATTTCGAACCACCCTACCTGCTTGCATGCCCCTATTCCTGTTGCGCCAAGCTGGCGCAGACTGCCAGCACCAAGTTTATCGCACCTAGCTCAGTACCCAGGTATCCTTGGAGCCGCCACCCTGCGAGCTGTTGACTACAAGCGAGCCGCGTTTGAGTGCAACGCGCGTCAGGCCGCCAGGTACGATTGTGACCTTGTCGCCGTAGAGCACGTAAGGGCGCAGATCGACGTGGCGCGGTTCCAGCGTGTCGCCGATGAGGCATGGAGCGCGAGAGAAGCTGATGGTTGGCTGCGCGATGTAGTTGCGCGGGTTGGCGCGAATTTTTTCAGCGAAGACCTCGCGCTCCTTGCTAGAGGCTTGCGTGCCGATCAACATTCCATAGCCACCGGACTCGCCAACGGCCTTGACTACGAGCTTGTCAAGGTTCGCGAGCACATAGTTGCGCTCCTTCTCGATGGCACAGAGGAAGGTCTTCACGTTCTGCAGGATCGGATCTTCGCCAAGGTAGTACTTGATGATGCTGGGCACGAAGGCGTAGAGCGCCTTGTCGTCCGCGACGCCGGTGCCAAAGGCGTTCGCCAGCGTGACGTTGCCGGCGCGATAGGCGTTGAAGAGACCGGCAACGCCGAGGATGGAGTCCGGACGGAAGCTGAGCGGATCGATGAAGTCGTCGTCGACGCGGCGGTAGATGACGTCGACACGGCGCAGCCCGCTGGTGGTACGCATGTAGCAGATGTTGTCATGCACTACCAGGTCGCGGCCTTCGACGAGTTCGATGCCCATCTGGCGCGCAAGGTACGCATGCTCAAAGTATGCGGAATTGAAGACGCCCGGCGAGAGCAGCACGATGTTGGGCTCAGGACGGCCCTCCGGCGCCAGTGAACGCAGTGTTCCCAGCAGCAGCTGAGTGTACTGCTCAATCGGCCGCACGTTGTAGTTGCGGAATAGTTGCGGGAAGATGCGCTTCATCACGCGCCGGTTCGTCAGCATGTAGCTCACGCCGGAGGGCACGCGCAGGTTATCTTCCAGGACGACGAAGTCGCCATTCTCCAGCCGGATCAGGTCAGTACCGCAGACCGCGACGTATACGTTGCGTGGCACCTCGAGTCCGCACATCTGGCGGCGGAACTGCGGGCAGCTATAAACCAGTTCGCGCGGTACGATGCCATCCTTCAGGATACGGCCGTCGTTGTAGATGTCTTTGAGGAAGAGGTTGAGCGCGGTGATGCGTTGGGTCAGCCCGCGCTCCACGCGCTCCCACTCCGCGCTGGTGATGATGCGCGGCAGCAGGTCGTAGGGAAAGATCTTCTCGGTGCCTTCTTCGCGACCGTAGACTGTGAAGGTAATGCCCTGGTTGAGGAAGCTCAGGTCCGCGGCCTGCTTGCGACGCTGCAACTCGTCGGGCGGCAGCTCCCCGAAGTGCTCCAGCAGAGGACCATAGTGTTCGTGGAGCTCGCCGGGGCCCGTGAACATCTCGTCATAAGCGTGGTCCAGCGCGTAGTCTTTCAGAGCGAGGAGCTCCGTTGGACCAGGGCGGGCTGCGGGCGAGCGATTTTCCATGAATCCTCAGTATATGGGATGGCTGCCGGATGCGCGCCCGCATCTATATAGACTTGTATGTCTCTACATAGACAGTCGGTCGATGGGCGTGGCCGGCCGGTTAGGCTGAAAGGAACTGCGTCGCCTGTGAAAGTGCTTATGGCTCGCTGCACCCTGTTGGTATGGCTTTTGCTGATGCTCTTTGTCACACCGACGTCGCTAGCGTACTCGGTGCTGTCGCATGAAGAGGTAGTGGATCAGGCTTGGCTGCACTACCTTCTGCCGCTGATCGAGCAACGCTATTCGGGGCTGACGGCCGATCAAATTCGCGAATGCCATGCCTACGCTTATGGCGGTTCGGTGATTCAGGACATCGGCTACTACCCATTCGGCGACAAGGAATTTTCCGACCTGCTTCACTATGCGCGCTCTGGCGACTTTGTGTCGGCCCTGCTGCGCGATGCTAAGACACCGGACGAGCTAGCCTTCGCTCTTGGCGCGCTGGCGCACTACTATGGCGACACGGTTGGGCACCCCGTGGTCAACGTCATTACCGGTGAAGAGTATCCCAAATTGCGCAGCCGCTTTGGCCGCATTGTGACCTACGGCGATAACGAGACCGCTCATCTGCGCACGGAGTTCGGCTTCGACGTCGTGGAGGTAGCCCACGGCGCGTACTCGCAGCAGAACTACCGCGACTTCATCGGCTTTCAGGTCGCAAAAGCCTTGCTGGCGCGGGCGTTTCTGGAGATCTACGGGCTTCCAATCGACGATGTGCTGACTCATGAGGACCTCGCCATAAGCACATATCGCTACTCGATCTCAACGCTGATCCCGAAGATGACCAAGGTGGCGCTCGCCAGCTACGGGCAGCAGATTCAACACTCCAATCCGAGTTTTGCGAAAGGCCAGTTCATCTACCGGCTGCGGCGGACGGAGTTCGAAAAAGAGTACGGGCGGCAATACACACATGCCACCTTCGGCGAACGTTTTGTGGCGTTTCTGCTGGTCATCGTCCCGAAAGTAGGGCCGTTCAGCGCACTGCGCCTGCATCTGCCCAATGGCGATCAGCAGACTCAGTTTCTCGCCAGCTTCAATCATGTTGAAGATGCCTATCGTGAGCAGATCAAGCAGGTTGCGTCCGCACCGGCGACTGCACCACCCACGCTGCTGGAGCTGGACTTCGATACTGGCCAGCCGACCGCCGAGGGAGAGTACAAGCTGGCTGACGCGAGTTACGCGTGGCTCGTGAACCACCTCGCTGACGACGGCAAGGCGCAGGTAAGCCCGTCGCTGCTGGCTGACCTGAAGCACTTCTACAGCGATCCGCAGGCGCAGGACGCGATGAAGGCGAAACCCGACGACTGGGCCCATCTTCAGATGTCGCTGGCGAAGCTACGCAGTACACCGGTCGCGACATAGCAGGCAGTCACTTCGCAGCCGTAGCGCCGCTTTTAACGCAAGTGTCACGGAAGTTGGCCCTGTTCCAGGCAGCTACGAGTAGCTGCGCTCCTGTAGAATAAAGAAGACGCGCACTTCGCCAATATTTCGCATCGCGAAGGCCGGCACGCTTCCGCGTGCATCGGGCATGTCTCCCGCGCGACACATTAAGACGAATCTCAGGATTTAGATAGGACACCCCCTCCGCTGTGAGCACCTCCAAGACCGCCCAAGTTATCCGCAATATCGCCATCATCGCGCACGTCGACCACGGCAAGACCACGCTGGTCGACGCCATGCTGCGCCAGTCCGGCACCTTCCGCTCCAATGAAGCCGTCGCAGAGCGGGTGATGGACTCGAACGACCTTGAAAAAGAGCGCGGCATCACGATCCTGGCGAAGAACACGGCCATCCAGTATCACGACTCCAAGATCAACATCGTTGACACCCCGGGCCACGCCGACTTCGGCGGCGAGGTCGAGCGCGCGCTCAAGATGGTGGATGGTGTCGTGTTGCTCGTGGACGCGTCCGAAGGCCCGCTGCCGCAGACGCGCTATGTGCTTTCGAAGGCGCTCGAGGCGAAGCTGACGCCGATCCTGGTCATCAATAAGATCGACCGGCCCGACGCCCGCCCGCAGGAGGTCGTCAACGAGGTGTACGACCTGTTTATCGATCTTGACGCCGATGAAGACGTGCTCGAGTTTCCCATCATTTACACCAACGGCAAGGCCGGCACGGCGACGATGGACTTGGCCACGCCCGGAACCGACCTGCAGCCGCTGTTCGAGCTGATCTTCAAGACCATTCCTCCCGCGACGGGCACGGCCGACGGCGACCTGCAGATGCTGGTCACCAATCTCGACTACTCGGACTACCTCGGCCGCCTCGCCATCGCGCGTGTCTTCAACGGCACCCTGAAGATCGGCCAGGAGGTCAACCTGTCGAAGCTGGATGGATCGCTCGTGCCAGTGAAGGTCACGAAGCTGTTCACCTTCAACGGCCTCAAGCGCGAGGACACGGTGGAGACGGCTGTGGGTGACATCGTCGCGGTCGCGGGCATCCCCGGCATCACCATCGGCGAGAGCTTCTGTGCGCTTGAAAATCCGAAGCCGCTGCCGCCGATCAAGATCGACGAGCCGACCATCGCCATCGTCTTCTCCGTCAACAACGGCCCGTTCGCCGGGCGCGAGGGCAAGTTCGTCACCTCCCGCAACATCAAGGAGCGCCTCGAAAAGGAGCTGCTCACCAACGTCTCCATCCGCCTCGAAGACACCGGCACCCCCGACAACTTCAAGGTGCTCGGCCGCGGCGAGCTGCAACTCTCCGTCCTCATCGAAATGATGCGCCGCGAAGGCTTCGAACTCATGGTCTCGCGCCCCCAGATCGTCACCAAGCGCGTCGACGGTGAGCTCATGGAGCCCTCCGAAATCCTCACCATCGACATCCCCGAAAACTTCGTCGGCACCGTCATCGAGCGCCTCGGACCCAGAAAAGGCGAGATGGTCAAGATGGCCAACCACGGCTCCGGCCGCGTCCGCATGGAGTTCAAAGTCCCCTCCCGCGGTCTCATCGGCCTGCGCAACGAGATGCTCACCGAGACCCGCGGCACCATCGTCATGAACTCCATCGCCGGGGAGTACATCCCCTACCAGGGCGAGATTCCCCAACGCCCCTCCGGTGCCCTCATCTCCGACCGTACCGGCGTCACCACCACCTATGCGCTCGATGGCGTCCAGGAACGCGGCGTGCTCTTTATCGGTGACGGCGTTGAGGTTTACGAAGGCATGCTCGTCGGCGAGCACTCCCGCGACAACGATCTCGATGTCAATGCCGTCCGCGAGAAGAAGCTCACCAATATGCGCGCCTCCGGCTCCGACGACGCTCTCCGCCTCGTCCCCTTCAAGGTCCTCACCCTCGAACAATCCATCGAGTTCATCGCCGACGACGAACTCGTCGAAGTCACCCCGAAGTCCCTCCGCATGCGCAAAAAAGTGCTCGCCTCCAACCGCCGCCCCAAGGGCAACCGCGGCGGCTCCACCCTGGAGTAGCCGCTTCCAAACTCACGGCTAAATGGCTGGACGCTCACGAGAGCGTCCAGCCATTTCTATTGTGGAGCGAAGAGAAAGCTCGGTAGCGAAACAAAAAAGGGTATCCACAGCTCACACTTCGTGAGCCATGAATACCCGGTACAACAGAAGCACTGCAACTTAGAACTAGCCAACGATGCGGCGGCGAACCATCCCGGCGGCGCTCAGAACGCCCGTGCCGAGCATCAGCAGGGTGGAGGGCTCCGGCGTCACAGCGGTCGCCTTGAAGTCGAAGCCGGTCGGACCACCGGGCGTCGTCTGGCCGTTCGCGTTGATGACATCGAACTCAAACACGTTCACACCGTTCTTGTAGATGCCGTCGGCAATCGTGAAGGTCTTCAGGGTGTCGTAGGTGGACGGCGCAGTGGTGCCGATAAAGACGCCGTTCAGGTAGGCATTGACGGTATCGTCAGCCAGGATCGAGAGCGTTCCGGTCGCACCGGCAAGCGTGCCGGTGTAGGTGGTCTTGTAGACGGTCAGGCCGCCGTTGTCGCCCTTGGTCCCGGTGTTCGGATCGTAGGAGACCCAGGTCGTGCCGGTCAGCGTGTTGCTGTAGCCCGGATTGAAGACCGAGACGTTGCCCGTCGTCGCGAGGCCCGTGTTCAGCGGAGCCGTGGCCACATTGGTGTTGTCGTAGGTGATGGTGGAGTTCGAAAGCCCGGCGGGAGCAGTCCCGGCGTAGCTGCCGAAGGTGGCGATCGTGCTGGCGAAGGAAGGCGTAGCGAGCGAGACGACACCGGTGAAAAGCGCCGCGGCTGCCAGGATGCGAGAAGAGCGAAACGTCATGGGAAAGAACCTCACTGGTTGCGAAGTTATCCAAGCCGTTGCCCTGCGCACAGGGGGGATTTTTCCCACCCCGGTACGCGAGGTGCCGAAATCCACCGCCCCGTCGTTACCCGTGATTGACCCTAAACAAGAAGGGTCACCTGTTCAGGTGACCCTCCATCGTTGCCATCGCTCGAAGCTACTTCTGTGCGGTGGCGAAGCGCTTGTTGACCTCTTCCCAGTTGACCGTGTTCCACCAGGCCGCAAGATAATCCGGCCGCTTATTCTGGTACTTCAGGTAGTACGCGTGCTCCCACACATCGTTGCCCAGGATCGGATAGAGGCCCTGCGACAGCGGATTATCCTGGTTGGCTGTCGTGATCACCTCGAGCTTGCCGCCCTTGAACACCAGCCATCCCCAGCCCGCTCCAAACTGCTTGGCCGTCGTCTCATTGAACAGCTTCTTGAAGGCCTCGAACGATCCGAAGTCCGTTGTGATCTGCTGGCCAATGTCGCCGATGGGCTCGCCGCCGCCGTTCGGCTTCATGATCTGCCAGAACATGGTGTGGTTTACATGCCCGCCGCCGTTGTTCTGCACCACCTTGCGCACATCCTCAGGGATGCTGGCCAGGTCTTTGATCAGGTCTTCAGGCGATTTCGTCCCAAGTTCGGCGTGCTTCTCCACCGCGCCGTTCAGGTTCGTCACGTAGGTCTGGTGGTGCTTGTCATGGTGCAGCTTCATGGTTGCTTCGTCGATGTGCGGCTCGAGCGCCGCGTAGTCGTAGGGGAGGGGAGGAAGTTCAAAGGCCACGTTGGTTCTCCTGATCGTTCACGAAAATTAAGTTACTGGGCCGCAGGCCC
>CAJCIM010000211.1 GCA_903970395.1 Acidobacteriaceae bacterium | reverse complement strand
CCGTGCTGCGGCACATCGCACTCAACCTCATGCAGAAAGAACCTTCAAAAGGCTCCCTCCGTGGAAAAATCAAACGCGCAGCCTGGGACGACAACTTCCTTACTCAACTGCTAACCCTGTTCTGAAATGCGATTGCCCTGCACCCTCCACCTCAGACTCTTGACACACCTTCTACAATAGAAGTAGCAGGAGAGATTGCGTGATGCTCTGGGGTATCAGGCTCTTCCTCACCGGCCGAGGCCGCTGCCCGAAGACATTGACAACCCAGCCCACCCGATTGGGTATCCACCCCTAACTCGTTTCCGCTGCGGATCTTACCCCCACAAATTGGGAGGGGTCTGGCGGACGGCACACCGCCCGGCGAGCGCCGCTACAGTCCGTCTTCACCTCGTGGAATCGCCGTCACGACACCGGTCATCTAGCGGTGCTAAAGTGCTCAGCGCAGCACCAACGGCCTCAGCCGCGACGCAGACCTTGCCACAGCTGGAGCACATCGCACCAAGGAGCCTCCTCATGGCAGCAGCAGCCCCCGCAATCGACCCTCGTCTCGGCGCCGACGCACTCAGCTTCGTCAACAGCAGGCACCAGCTATACATTGACGGCAAGTTCACCGCATCCTCCAACGGCAAGACCTTCGCCGTCTACAACCCCGCCACCGGCGAAGAGATCTGCCAGGTCCCCGAAGCCGACCACGTCGACGTCGACCGCGCTGTCCACGCCGCGCGCCGCGCCTTTGACTCCGGCCCCTGGCCCGCAATGTTGCCATCCAAACGCGGGCAGCTCATGCAGCGCCTCGCCGAGCTCCTCGAACAGCACACCGACGAGTTCGCCGAGCTTGAGTCCCTCGACAACGGCAAGCCAGTCTCCGTCGCCCGCGTCGCCGACGTTCCGCTCGCCGTTGACCTCTTCCGCTACATGTCCGGCTGGTCTACCAAGACGCTCGGCTCCACCATCCCGCTCTCGGCCGGCAACGACTACCTCAGTTACACCGTCCGCGAGCCCATCGGCGTCGTAGCCCAGATCATCCCGTGGAACTTCCCGCTGCTGATGGCCGCATGGAAGCTAGGCCCCGCGCTCGCCACCGGCTGCACCGTCATCCTCAAGCTCGCCGAGCAGACGCCTCTAACCGGCCTGCGCCTCGCGCAACTTATCGATCAGGCCGGCTTCCCTCCGGGTGTCGTCAACGTGCTCACAGGCTTCGGCGAGCCCTGCGGCGCGCCGCTCGCCGCGCACGACCGCGTCGACAAGGTCGCCTTCACCGGCTCAACCGAAGTCGGCAAGCTCATCGCCAAAACCGCCACCGGCAACCTCAAGAAGGTCACCCTCGAACTCGGCGGCAAGAGCCCAGCGATTATCTTCCCCGACGCGGACATGGACGCAGCCATCGCCGGCGCGGCCTCAGCCATCTTCTTCAACCAGGGCCAATGCTGCTGCGCCGGCTCACGCCTCTTCGCACACGAGTCCGTCTTCGACAAGGTCATCGACGGCATGAGCAACATCGCCGCGAAGATCAAGATCGGTCCTGGCCTCGATCCCGCAACCGAACTCGGCCCACTCGTATCCGAAGAACAATTCGACCGCGTCACCGGCTTTCTCAAGAGCGGCAAAGATCAAGGCGCGAAGGTCAACGCTGGCGGTAACCGCTCCGGCGACCGCGGCTACTTCGTCCAGCCCACCGTGCTCTCCGACGTCCAACCCGGTATGAAGGTCGTCGATGAAGAGATCTTTGGCCCCGTTGTCGTCGCGCAGAGCTTTGCCACCGACGCTGACCTCGACCGTCTCGCCGCCCAAGCCAACGACACTATCTACGGCCTGGCCGCCAGCATCTGGACACGAGACATCTCCGCTGCCCACAAGATGGCCCGCCGCATCAAGGCAGGCACAGTCTGGGTCAACTGCCACAACGTCTTCGACGCCGCACTCCCCTTCGGCGGCTACAAACAGTCAGGCTGGGGCCGCGAGATGGGTGCCGAAGTCCTCAACAACTACACCGAAGTCAAAGCCGTCACCGTCAAACTCTAACCAAAACATTCACCCTCTTGTCACACCACAGGCCTCTTCACTTTCCGTGTTGGGGCCTGTCCCTGTTATGCAATCCATCGAATCGGTTATCCTCTCACCAATGCCTAAACTCTCGATTCGTGACCTCGACCTCGCCGACAAGCGCGTCTTCATTCGTGTCGACTTTAACGTTCCCCTCTCCAAGGAGGGCACCATCACTGACGACACGCGCATCCGCGAGACCGTTCCCACCATCGAGTACGCTCTACGCCGCAAGGCCAAGGTCATCCTCGCCGCACACCTCGGCCGCCCCAAAGGCAAACCAGTCGACTCTATGAGTCTGCGCCCCGTCGCCGTGCGCCTGCGTATGTTGCTCGATCACGTCCTCGACCCCGACGAGAACGTTGCCTTCGCACCCGACTGCGTCGGCCCAGTCGCACTCGAGCTCTCCCAGAATCTCGAACCCGGTCAGACGCTGCTCCTCGAAAACCTTCGCTTCCATCCAGAAGAAGAGGCCAACGACCCAGCCTTCGCGCAGCAACTCGCTGCACTCTGCGACATCTACGTCGATGATGCCTTCGGCGCGGCTCACCGCGCGCACGCCTCCACCGAAGGAATCACCCACTTCGTCGCACAGTCGGCCGCCGGTCTGCTGATGGAGAAGGAACTGAACTACCTCGGCAAGGCCGTCACCGAGCCCAACCGCCCCTTCGTCGCCATCATCGGCGGCGCCAAGGTCTCGGACAAGATCGAGGTCATCAACTCTCTGCTCAACAAAGTGGACGCGCTGCTCATCGGCGGCGCCATGGCCTACACCTTCCTCAACGCACAGGGCCAGACCACCGGCAAGAGTCTCACCGAACCCGACAAAATTGACATCGCGCGCGCCGCGCTTGAAAAGGCAGAAGCCCGCGAGGTCAAGTTCCTCCTGCCCGTCGACCACTGCCTCGCCAGCAAGTTCGCCGCTGACGCAAAGACCCAGTTCTTCTCCGGCACCGAACCGTTTCCCGCCGAGATGATGGCTCTCGACATCGGCCCGGAGACCATCAAGCTATTCGCAGCGGAGATAGCCGACGCTGCCACCATCGTCTGGAATGGCCCCATGGGCGTCGCCGAACTCGCCCCCTTTGCCAAAGGCACCAACGCCATCGCCAAGGCTCTAGCAAAGAATGAAGACAGCATCTCCATCGTCGGCGGTGGCGACTCCGTCGCAGCGCTTCACAACTCCGGCGTCGCAGACAAGATCACCCACATCTCCACTGGCGGTGGCGCCTCACTCGAATTTCTCGAAGGAAAAATACTGCCGGGAGTCGCTGCCCTAACAGATAAGTAGTCACATCTTGCGCAGAAGTCCGTATGACTTCTGCCGAACTCCGATCGTCTCTCCCGTGAGTCGCTCGAAGACCTCGCAGTTCCGATGCTCCAGATCTTTTGCCAGGAGTAGCAGGTACTCGACTTCATTGGAAGCAGCGACAGCTTTGCGCAGATCTATGACGAATTCCGAATTAACATCTCTCCACATACTTCAGCGATTACGAGTCGCGATTGTCGTTGCTCCACGGCAGAGCTGCATCGTAATGCCAAAGATTTCGTCGCGCGGCATGCTTTGGGTAGTCTGATAGATTGCGAGCACTAACTGATGAGATCGTTTCCACACATCCAGCGAAGAAAGTCTTGCATGTAAGCCTTTTACATTATGGATTATGGGTTTCGAGTTATGGGTCTTGAGTTAAACCCGCGACCCCGAACCCTCGACCCGAAACCGGATGCAAGACTTGCGATGTTGCTTACACCATTTCCGTCCGATCTTCGTCACTACTGCTTGTCATCCACAACCTCCACCCCGTAATCTCCTCGAACCAACGTTTCCCCGGAGCATCCAATCCGCATGCGCAAGCCCCTCATCGCCGGCAACTGGAAGATGTATAAGACCCCAAAGGAATCACTCGCCTTCCTCGACGCCTTCCTTCCCATGGTCGAAGGCCACGACCGCGACGAGATTGTCCTCTTCCCAACGATGAGCTCACTCGCCTACGTCATCGAGCACGCCGAAGGCACCAATGTCCGCGCCGGCGCGCAGAACATGCACTGGCTCAACGAGGGCCCCTACACCTCTCAGACCTCACCCACCATGTTGGTCTCCATCGGCTGCCGCCACGTCCTGCTCGGCCACTCTGAACTTCGCCTCTACTTCAACGAGACCTACGAGCGCGTGAACCTCAAGCTCAAGGCCGCCATCAACCACGGCATCACGCCCATCGTCTGCGTCGGCGAGCTCCTGGCCGAACGCGAGGACGGCAAAACCGAAGAAACCCTGCGTCACCAGGTCCGCGCCGCGCTACGCAACATCTCGTCTAATGAAGCCCGCCGCCTTGTCATCGCCTACGAGCCCATCTGGGCCATCGGCACCGGCTCCACCGCCAGCCCCGAGACCGCAGCCGAAGCCCACGCCATCATCCGCGCCGAGATCGCCCGCTGCTGCAGCCAACAGACCGCCGACTGCACCCGCATCCTCTACGGCGGCTCCGTCAAACCGGAAAACGTCGGCGCACTCATGGCCCAACCGGAGATCGACGGTGCGCTCGTAGGCGGTGCCAGCCTCATCCCCACCACCTTCGCAGAGATCGTCCACTACTGAAAACAGACAGTAGTGAGTGGTTTAACAAACAACGAAGGCCGCCATTGGGCAGCCTCTGTTCACTACTGTCTACTCACTACTATCTGCTTTACCTCACCACCCCCGCCTGGTCCACCGGCCAGTACACAAACGCGGCTTTACCATAGATCAGGCTCCGTCCAACCGGCCCAAAATCCCGGCTGTCGCTTGAGATCGACCGATGGTCGCCCATCACGAAGTACTCGCCCGGCGGCACGGTCATCGCCGGCTGCGAGCGGTCATCCTCATACTTCAGCGGCACATACGGTTCCTTCAATGCCTTGTTGTTGACGTACACCTGCCCGCGGTCGATCCGCAACGAATCTCCAGGCAACGCAATCACGCGCTTGATGTAGCTCTTCGTATGGTCGCCGGGATACAGAAACACCACCACGTCCCCGCGCTGAATCTGTTCAAACCGGTACGCAAACTTGTTGATGAACAGCCGGTCCTGGTCCTCAAGCTGTGGCAGCATGCTGGTGCCCTCCACCCGCACCGGCTGATACAGAAACAGGATGATAAACATCGACACCAGTACCGACACCACCAGGTCGCCGCTCCACGACCGGACACGCCCCGGCGCACTTGGCGGCGCAGGCTCAGTTGTCTGTACCGGCACCGGCTCGCGAGTCTCCCCTGTCCCCTTCTGTTCTTGCTGATCCATCCAAGCGCTCCTTGCACGCTTTGCTTCCATCATCCGCTCTGCGGAGGCCCGGCCATTACCGCACACCCCGGGCAACGCAGACTATTTGAGTGTAGACGATCTTTTCCTTATCTCGTCTACACCCCAGGCCCTGCCACCGGACACCCAGCCTGCGCAACCACTCCCAGCCCAGCCACCAGCAGTTTGCCATCAATCCCCGCCGGAGACCACCGGTTGACAATCACCTTTGCCAGCCTGGCGATAGACATCTCGCCCTCGTTATCGACCGTCCATCCATGATCGGCGTTGTCATACGTAAAGATAGCCAGGATCATCGGCCCGCTCTTGCCGGCGACAATCGCCACGTCATTCCGCACCGCATCCAGAGACCCTGTCTTGCTCGCGATTGCAACACCATCCGTCGTCGCGTCCGCAGTCTCCAGGTACCGAGGCACCGTTTCGCGATAAAACTGGCTCTTCAACATCTTCAGCGCAACGCCGCACACCGCGCGGTCCGCATCGTCAGTCACATGAAACATCGCCCCGTCGCTAGCCCCTGCCTGCAATCGGCACTCGCCGATATACCCCATCAACGTCGCTATCTCCCGAGGCGTCGTCTTTCCTAGCCCGAACTTCGGCTGGTCCGCGGGCATCGGCCACGTCGCTGGCTCAAACACCTTCTTGTACAGGTGCGTATTCTTCAGCCCAAGCGACTCCACCCGTGCATTGATCGCGTCCAACCCGAACCGGTCGATCATCAAGTTCGTCGCTGTGTTATCGCTCACGATCACCATCATCGTCAGCGCATCTTTCAGCGTAATCGTCAGCGGGGCATCGAAGAACAGCAGCATCCCCGACCCCGGCACAGCCTCACCTGGATGCAACGTAATCTTCTCGTCCCACTTCGCCTTCCCTGCCCGCACTTCGTTCATCGCGTCATACAGAATCGCCAGCTTGATCACCGAAGCCGTCTGCAGCGGCAGATTAGCATCCACCGCCACTGTCTTTCCCGTATTCAGTTGCACAGCGTACAGAGCCGTCTTACCGCTCCTGCTCCCGCTCGTAGTCGCCGCCCGCGCGACCACCATTTGCTTCACCTGGCTCTCAAGACCTGCATCCACCGCCAGCTTCGGGCAATCCGTCTGAGCCTCGGCAACCGCCCCCAAACCGCTCAACAGCACCCATCCCACAGCCCAAAAACCTGCTCGCATCACTTCTTCCTCCCATTACCGGAATATAGCCTGAGCGCTTGCACAGGCTTCCCGCCAACCTGTAATCGCATCCATGATTTAGTATCAGATATACGGGTCAATTCGTTACCAGACTGCACACCTATGTCCTCCATCACCCCGATCGAGAAGCCCAACGCACGGCCATCAGCGGATCTCAACAGCCTCCCCACGGAGCTTCCCAATGAAGCTTCGCAGGGTCTCGACACCAAATCCGCCATCGACATTGCGCGCATCATCAACCACGAAGACGCGAAGATCGCCGCAGCCGTCAAGAGGGCTCTCCCCGAAATAGCCCAGGTCATCGACGTCGTAGCACGTTCACTCCGCGACGGCGGTCGCCTCATCTACGTAGGCGCCGGCAGCTCGGGCCGTATCGCCGCTCTCGACGCCTCGGAGTGTCCCCCGACCTTCTCCACCGCACCGCAGCAGTTGCAGTACATCATGGCCGGCGGCCCGAAAGCCCTGGCCAGCGCCTCAGACGTCAACGAAGACTCCCCCGAGATCGGCCAGCGCGACATCGCCCGCCGCCGCCCCACACGCAAGGACATCGTCATCGGCGTCTCAGCCTCCGGCCGCACGCCCTACGTTGTCGGCGCAACCGAGTACGCTCGCGCCCGCGGCGCCAAAACTGCAGCCATCACCTGCAATCCCAACTCTGACCTCTCTCAGGTCGCTGACATCACCATCTGCGCCGAGGTCGGCCCCGAGGTCATCTCCGGCTCTACGCGCATGAAGGCCTCCACCGCGCAGAAGATGATCCTCAACATGATCACCACCGGCGCTATGACTCGCCTCGGCTACGTCTACGACAACCTTATGGTGAACGTGCACATGAAGAACGCCAAGCTCGTCGAGCGTGGCATAAACGTTCTCATGAAGGTCTGCGGCATCGATCGCGAGACCGCCATCCGCACCATCAAGTCAGCAGGCAAATCCATCCCCATAGCCGTCGTCATGCTCAAGGCCAACGTCGA
Source organism: Acidobacteriaceae bacterium (assembly GCA_903970395.1). Taxonomy (GTDB): domain Bacteria; phylum Acidobacteriota; class Terriglobia; order Terriglobales; family Acidobacteriaceae; genus Granulicella. The sequence continues at coordinate 7,196 of CAJCIM010000211.1, read as the reverse complement.
CAAGATGGAAGCCGTCCGCCGCCTCCAGCAGTCCGACGGCAACGTACGCCTCGCCATCGACGACTCCCGCCTCGAACTCTAGACGCTAGCGGTGCACGCTCGCATGAGAGCCCCAACTCACCCTCGCTGGCTCTCCGCCTTTCTACACATCGCCGCAACGGCAGCCGCAATCCTGTGGCTGCTCCCCCTCACCACCCCACATTCCGTCCTCTTCCCGCCTGGCGCCAACTACGCGGACATCCTCGTCTACCGCGGCCGTTTCACCGTCTACCACACGCTCAAATTCTTCACCTCGCGAGCCTTCTCCGGATTCGCCTACCCGCCCGGCGCCGCGCCTATCTACGAGGCCTTCTACCGCACCTCCAACGCCCTCCAGACCTACCTAACCCTCGCCAGCATCACTACGATCGCAGCTTTGGCAGCTGCATGGCTCTACCTGCACCGCAAGGGTATCTCGAGCTATCTCCCACGGCTCCTTCTCTTCAGCTTCCCTCTAGTCATCCTTATCCAGCGCGCTAACATCGAAATCATCCTCTGGATCATCGTCGCCCTGGGCCTCCTCGCCTATCGTCGCGGCCTCGTCATCATCGCAGCGATCCTCTTCGGCCTTGCGGCCTCCATCAAGCTCTATCCAATCTTTCTCATTGGCCTCTTCCTCAAGCGCAAACAGTACATTCCTGCCTTCTTCATCGGCCTTACCACCGCCATCGTCGCGCTCATCGCGGCCACTGCCTACACCGGTCCAACCTTCGTCATCGCCGCGAACGGCTTCACCACTGGCCTCGGCCACTTCCAGGATCACTACATCGACACCGTCAGCAAGGTCGAGGTCGCCTTCGACCACAGCCTCTTCTCTCCACTCAAGTACCTCACATACTCCAACCACGCCTCACCCGCCGGCTGGACGCACCTCTACTACATCATCGCCGGCACGTTCGCTCTACTTCTTTTCCTCCGCGTTCGCACCATGCCATCGCTCAACCGCATCGTCTTCCTCGTCACCGCGATGGTCTGCCTCCCACCCGTATCCTTCACCTACACGCTCGTCCACCTCTATCTGCCAATCCTTTTGCTGGCTGGCACCATCACCAGTGCGCGCTTCGCCACATCCGCGACCGCCAACCTCACCTTCGTCCTTCTACTGTCACTCACACTCCCCATCGTCAGTCTTTCGGTCATCCACCCTTTGCCTACCGGCCCCATTCAGGCCGCCACTCTCTTCGCGATCCTCATCTTCTCGACACTCACTCCATGGCCAGACAACGCCTCCGCCCTCTGAACATATGCCTCGTCAACACTGTCGTCTGAAGGCGGTTTAGCCGCGCAGCCCCCTCGATACAATCCACTTGTGGATCGAATCTCCCAGCAGCGGCTGCGCGACACCCTGACGGGTGTCGCTCTTTTCCTTGCCTGCGTGGCCTTCGCCCTCTGGCAGAACGCCCACGTTGCCGCCCTCTGGGATCTCGCCTACCTGCTCGACAGCAGCTACCGCTTTGCCTTAGATCTCCACCACAGCGGCCAAATCCCCTACCGCGACCTTCCTTTCGCCCACCCGCCACTCACATTCCTCATCCAGGCGGCGATCATCCGTCTCTTCGGCCGCGTCTACTGGCACCACATCCTCTACGCCGCCCTCGCCAACGGATTAGCCACACTCATCACATGGCGCATCGCGCTTCGTATCCTGTCCAATCGCTGGATGCTCGCAGCGCTCCTCTGCACCCCGCTCATCCCACTGGGCATTTACAGCGTATACCCCCACCCCATCTACGACTCCGACAGCATCCTCGCCGTCCTCCTCGCGCTCTATCTCCTTCTCAACGCAGAAAAAAGCCCGGATGCCCCATTCATACAGCGCACTTTGCGGGATAAGTGGGGTGACACTGTCCGTCGCCACCTCAGCAACTTCCTAGCCGGAGCAGCCTGCGTCCTACCACTCTTCTTCAAGCAGAACATCGGCCTCCTCTCCCTCGTTGCAACACTCGCCAGCGTCGTCACCATTCTCATCGCCCGTCGCCTCCGCCGTGAATCCATCGCGCCACAGCTCGCGGCTCTCGCTGGAGCAGCCCTCTCTCTCCTCACCGCGCTCCTCCTACTTCATCTCAACGTCGGTCTCGGCAACTACCGCTACTGGACCCTCACCTTCGCCGCCCAGCGCCGCCTACCCGGCCTCAGTACGCTCCTCGGCGTCTATCACCAGCCATCCCTGTTTTGGACCATCCCGACCTCCCTCATCGCGGCTCTGACACTGTACTTCGGCAGGATCGGGGACCCAGTGCCATTAGGTCCTGTCTCGGACTCTGAAGAAACAATCGGGCGAAGGCTGCGCAGATACCAGAGATTCCATCAGACGCTATCCGCAATCGCGTTCATCCTCCTCATCTCCCCCTTCGCCTATGCAGCCCTCACCTTTTTCCTCTCTGACGACCCTTCCGACCGCACCGAAGCCCTCCTCTCGCTCTGGCCACATCTCCTTATCCTCGCCTCCATCTTCGCGCTGTACAACTTACGCCGAGGTCCAACTCTGCTCACGCTGCTCCCCCTCATCCTGCTCGCGACCGTCCACGGCACCTTTCTCTCGCAGCAGCTCTGGGGCTCCACCTACGCCCTCTGGCCCCTCCTCATCCTGCTGATTGCTCTCATCCTCCGTGAGGCGCCATTTGCCACCCTCGTCACGCCTCTTACTGTCGCCATTACCGTAACCTTCCTCATCTGCGGCACCCTCCACGCCCTCAGCCGCGACCGCCTCAGCTACAACCATCTCGACGGCCCTGTCGCCCACGCGACGCTCCCCTCGCTACGCGGCATGGCCACTCCCGGGCCGTATCTCCCAAATTTCGAGCAGCTCGTCCGCACCACCGACACCCTCATCCCACTCAGCGACGGCATCGTCCTTCTACCCGGCCAGGAGCCCTTCTACTACGCCACCGGCCGCACCCCAAGTTTCCCTGTCCTCCTCCTCGACCCCGCCACGAACCCCTACTCACCCACGCAGCTCCGCGACGAGGCCCGCCGCAGCAACATCCAGTGGCTCATCGTCAACACCAACCTCCAGCTCATGGCCGATCCCATCCCCAACCTTCCTGACTATCTCAGCGCCATCCTCTCTGGGTTTACCCCCGTCCGCAGCATCCCGGGCTACACCATCTACCACCGCTCGCGTCCGTGACCTACTTGACACGGCTTCTACAACGGAAGAAGGGTAAAAAGCGCAACCAGGGGACACAAAACCTCGTCCTATAGTCCAAGCAAGCAGAAGTGGGAGCCTACCATAAACCTTTATTTATGCGGATTTTGCCCCCAAAAAATCGGGGAGGGTAGGCGGCTCGTCCATAGCAGATTTCCGCTCCTCGCAACCTTTTGGCTGTATCGTGTTTGTTACTGCAAGTAGCGGAGACTGCTCAACCGCGAAAGGAGCAACCTCGATGAACCGCAATCTCCTCGCAGCAAGCCTCGTTCTCACCATATCCAGCAGCATTTCTCTGGCCCAGCAGACCGCGCCTCCGCCGAGAGGCCAGCCTGTCCCCAACGGCTTCCATCACCACGGACCCAATCCCGAGCGTGAGGCCAAGCGCCTCAGCAAGTTGTTGAACCTGACGCCGGATCAGACCGCGAAGATCGAGCCCATCCTTGCCAACCGCGACCAGCAGATGGAAGCCATCCACTCCAACGGCCAGCTCACCCAGCAGGCCGCTCGGGAGCAGATGAAGGCCCTGCACCAGACCACCGAGCAGCAGCTCGCCGGCGTCCTGACGCCCGAACAGCTACAGCAGATGAAACAGATGCACCGTGGACCGCACGGCCCTCGCGGTCAGTGGCAGGGTGGTGGCGCTCCCCAGGGTCAGCCTCAACCTTCCGGCCTCTAACGGTCGCTGAACCATGAAGTGCCGCTGCTCCGGTAGCGGCACTTTGAGTTAGCTCGCCGGATACTCCCGCGAGCTGCTGCAATTTCCTCCACAGCGCCGCATCTACACTGGTGCTATGGACAAGTTTGTTATCCGCGGCGGCAACCCGTTGCTCGGCACCATCAAAATCTCCGGCGCAAAGAACTCCGCGCTCCCCTGCATGGCTGCCGCCATCCTCACCGAAGACGAGGTCATCCTCGAAAACATCCCCCAGGTACGCGACATCGAAACCGAGCGCAAGCTGCTCGAGAGCATGGGCGCTGAGGTCGAGCTCGGCTACGGCCGCGCACAGCACCGCACTTCGATCAAGTGCGCGGTGCTCTCTGATCCCGTCGCCAAATATGAGATCGTCAAGACCATGCGCGCGAGTTCGCTCGTGCTCGGTCCGCTCATCGCGCGCACCGGCATGGCCCGCGTCGCCATGCCCGGCGGCTGCGCCATCGGCGGACGTCCCATCGACCTGCATATCAAAGGACTCGAAGCCATGGGTGCAACCATCACCCAGGAGCACGGCTACCTGGAAGCCCGCGCCGAGAGGCTGAAGGGCACGCACATCGTCTTCGACAAGATCACCGTCACCGGCACAGAAGACCTCCTGATGGCCGCCGCGCTCGCAGAAGGCGAATCGCTCTTCGAGAACTGTGCCAGAGAACCTGAAGTCACCGACCTCGTAGCCCTGTTAAACGCCATGGGTGCCCAGATCGAAGGCGCAGGCACCTCCACCATCCGCATCAAGGGCGTGGCAAAACTCCATGGCGCCCGCCACCGCATCAACCCCGATCGCATCGAGGCTGGAACCTTCCTCATCGCGGGAGCCATCACCGGAGGAGACCTCAACGTCGATTGCTGCAACCCTGAGCATCTTGGCGCGCTCCTGGGAAAGCTGGAACAGTGCGGCGTCAAACTCGACATCGGGAAAGAGAACGTGCGCGTTCACTCTGGCGGCAAACTCCAGGCCGTCGATATCTCGACAGAAGAGTACCCCGGCTTCCCCACGGATATGCAGGCACAGTTCATGACACTGCTCACCCAGGCCGAAGGAACCTCTGTTGTTACGGAGAACATCTTCGAAAATCGATTCATGCACGTCGGCGAACTCAACCGCATGGGGGCCAACATCTCGGTTAGCGGCCGCTCCGCTACAATCCGCGGCGGAGAACAGCTACAATCCGCTGCCGTGATGTGTTCGGACCTCCGCGCTTCGGCGGCACTCGTACTGGCAGCGCTGGTAGCCGACGGAGAGTCCATCCTCGACCGCGTCTATCACATGGATCGCGGCTACGAGCACATGGAAGAGAAGCTCCGCGGCGTCGGCGCGCAGATACGCCGCATGGGTGACGTCTTCGGCAAAAAATAGCAAAAACCTCGCCCGCGGCGCATAATTTCAACAGAGGTGTCTCATGGCGACCACACCAGCGCTGCTCTCCATCGACGAGTACCTTCGCACCAGCTATCACCCCGACGTTGATTTCGTTGACGGCGAGATAGAGGAACGTCACTTGGGTGAGTACGAGCACGCCAAAATTCAGAGTTTCATTAGCTTTCTCTTTACGCTAAAAGAAGAGGAATGGGACACGGACGCCGTCGTTGAACAACGCATCCGTGTCGCCGCCAATCGAGTACGCATCTGCGACGTGGCTGTGCTGCGTGCCGATGCTCCTCATGAACACATCACAGCTACACCACCATTAATTTGCATCGAAATCCTTTCTCCGGAAGATCGTCTCGCGCGCGCTGAGCTCGTCTTGGCCGACTATGCAGCTATGGGTGTTCCGAATATCTGGCTCATCGATCCTCTCCGCCGCGCCGCTTACACGTACGACACAACTGGCCTTCACATAGCCGACCCTGCGAATCTAACCGTGACAGGCAAACCCATTCGTCTCGACCTCACGGAAGCCTTTGCGAAACTCGACAAAAAAATAGGGAGCTCTGACCGCCTATAATCGACCCAATGCGGTTCTTGTCGAAGCCTTTCGCCCTGCTCCTCGCTCTCACGGCGATCTTCGCCTCCATCACCTCTCATGCGCAAGAAGCTGGTGGTCGCGTCGTCCTCGTCCTGCCTTTCGACAACCGCTCCGGCAACCCTTCGCTCAACTGGGTCGGCGACTCCTTCCCGGACACCCTCGACAAACGCCTCAATTCGGCCGGATTTCTCACCATCTCGCACGATGACCGCGCGTACGCGCTGGATCATCTCGGACTGCCTCCAGGTTTCAAGCCCTCACGCGCCACCGCGATCAAGATCGCTCAGCAACTCGACGCCAATTATGTGATCGTCGGTAGCTACAACATCGTGAAAGACACCATCTCCATCCAGGCACGGGTGCTCTCCATCGACGCCCTCACCCTCACCGCTCCCATCGAGGACGGCTCACCACTTAACCGTCTCTACGACGCCGAAAACGCCATCGCCTGGAAGATCGCACGTGCTCTCGATCCGCACTTCAATGTTGCTGAAAGCACCTTCGTCAGCGCGCCCGGTGCCGTTCCTCTGCCGGCTTTCGAGAACTACATTCGCGGGACCAACGCTGCCGCCGCCGACGAACGCATCAAACGCCTGCAAGCCGCCGTTGCGATTGTGCCCGACTACACGGCTGCACTGCTGGCTCTCGGCAAAGAGCAATATGCGACCCGCGATTTCGCTGCTGCCGCAACGACGCTCGCAAAGGTCCCTGCCGGAGACCGTCTCGCCCTCGAAGCCAACTTTTATCTCGGGCTTGCGCGCTTTAACTCCGCCAACTACGCCGGCGCCGAGCAGGCATTCTCTTTCATTGCCGCGCGACTTCCCTTGCCGGAAGTCGTCAACGATCAAGCTGTGTCTCTAAGCCGTCAAGGCAAAGACGGTGCGGCCTTCTTCCAGCGGGCGTCAACAGCCGATCCCTCCGACGAGGACTACCACTACAACCTCGCCATTGCACTCTTTCGTCGCGGAGACACTGTCGCCGCGCTCAAGGAAGCCGACGCGGCTCTGAAACTCAAACCCAATGACAACGAGGCTGGCTCTCTTCGCGCCCACCTCAGCATCGTCTCCCCTGGAACAAAACTCACCGATAGCGTTACCAACTCCTTTAGTCCGGTCGAACGCGTCCGCCGTAACTACTCGGAAGCCAGCTTCCGTCAGGCGGCCTTCCAACTCGACCAAATGCGTGCCGTGCGCATGGCTACCCTTCCAGCGGCCGAACAGGCGACGGAATACACAAAACTTGGCAACGACTACCTAAGCCAGGGGCTGCTGCCAGAGGCAGAGGGAGAGTTTCAATCCGCTCTCACCGCCGATCCGAACAATGC
>CAJCIM010000210.1 GCA_903970395.1 Acidobacteriaceae bacterium | reverse complement strand
CGGGCTGATTCTATCGGGCGCGCGGGTATATTACACGATGGCGCGGGATAACCTGTTTTTTCGGCGGGCCGGGGAATTAAATCCGCGGACGCATGCGCCGGATTTCGCGCTTTACATACAATGCGGGTGGACGATTCTGCTGACGCTGAGCGGGCAGTACGGCGACCTGCTCGACTATGTTATCTTTGCAGTTCTGCTGTTCTATATCCTGACCATTGCCGGACTCTTTCGACTGCGCAGCACGCGCCCGGATCTCGAACGCCCCTACCGCGCTTTCGGCTATCCGGTTCTGCCCGCCCTTTACATCCTGGTGGCCGGCCTGATCGAGATTCTGTTGCTGGTCAACAAACCCGCGTTTACCGTACGCGGACTGATACTTGTGCTGCTGGGGGTGCCTGTTTACTTCCTCTGGCGAAGGAAAGAGGGAATTCAACAGTGAGTCTTTTCGCCATTAAGCCGCACGCCCGCATCGTGCGCGAGAGTCAGGGCAGCGGCAATCAGCTGAAGCGCACGCTCGGACCGGTCAATCTGGTTGCGCTGGGCATCGGAGCCATCATCGGCGCGGGCCTTTTCGCGCTTACGCCAAAAGCCGCGCACGATAACGCCGGACCGGCCGTAGTTTTCTCATTCATGATCGCTGCTTTGGGATGCGCCTTCGCGGGCATGTGCTACAGCGAATTCTCAACCATGATCCCTATCGCGGGGAGCGCGTACACCTACGCCTATGCCACCATGGGCGAACTGCTGGCGTGGATCATCGGCTGGGATCTGGTGCTCGAATACGCGGTCGGCGCGGCCACTGTATCTGTCAGCTGGTCGAAATATCTGGTCAGGCTGCTGGATCATTTCGGTCTCTCGTTACCCAGCGCCATCACGCGGTCGCCCATGGAGGGCGGCATCGTCAACCTGCCTGCCATATTTATCATCTGCGCGGTTTCTATCGTGCTGATTGTCGGCATCTCCGAATCGGCCAAACTGAACGGCATTATCGTAGCCATCAAGGTTACCATCGTAGTGGTGGTGATTGCCCTCGGGTTCGGTTACCTCAACAGAGCCAACTACACGCCCTTCATTCCGCCGAACACCGGAGTCTTCGGCGAGTACGGCATCAGCGGCATTATGCGCGCGGCGGGCGTCATCTTCTTCGCATATATCGGTTTCGATGCGGTTTCCACAGCCGCGCAGGAAGCCCGGAACCCGCAGCGCGATATGCCCATCGGCATCATCGCCTCGCTGGCCATCTGCACGCTGTTGTACATCGGCGTCGCGGCGGTCCTCACCGGCATGGTCTACTGGCCGTCGATCAACATCGAAGCCCCGATCGCACGTGCCTTCCTTGACCACAATCTCGTCTGGGCCGCCGACATCATCACCCTCGGCGCTATCGCGGGACTCACCAGCGTCATGCTCGTCATGCTCCTCGGTCAGAGCCGCGTGCTCTACGCGATGGCCAATGACGGCCTGCTGCCCAAGAAGTTCTTTGGTGACGTGCACCCCAAGTTTCGAACGCCTTGGAAGGCCACCATCCTCGCCGGCCTGCTGGCCGCCATCGTTGGTTCCATCACCCCGATTGAGATCATCGGCGACATGGTGAACATCGGCACACTGCTCGCCTTCGTCATCGTCTGTGTCGCGGTCATGGTGCTGCGCAAGCGCGACCCCGGTCGCGACCGTCCGTTTAAGACGCCTCTGGTTCCGCTGGTGCCGATTCTTGGAATCTTCTTCAACCTGTACATGATGTACACGCTGGGCAAGTGGAACTGGATCCGACTCTTCGTCTGGCTCGTCGTCGGCCTCTTCGTGTACTACTTCTACAGCCGCCACAACAGCCGTGTGCAGCTTCACCTTCTGCCCGGCGAGCTCGACGCTGGCGATGTGCCTATTGCGGAGTAGTGTTCGGAACAGGAACGGTAGTGGACGGGCCCGGCGATGCTGCCGGGCCCGTCTGTTGCGGCTCAGTTTGTGAAGGCTCCGTAGACTGAGGGCCTGCAGCAGGCACTCCTGCCGGTGTGCTGTCATGCGACGTGTGTGTGGGTTTAGCTGCGGCGGCAGCACTATGGTGCAGGTGCGCTACCGCTGGTAGAGGCGGAACAGGGAACAGCACCGAGTCAATCGGGCCAGGGTCATCGCGCAGGTGCAGAAATACCGTGTATGCGGCCGGATGAGGCACCGTGAGCGTGGTCCCTGTAAAACCGTCCGGCACTGGCGTTGAATCAGCAAACGCCGGATCGGTTGAGACCGACTGCACCAGGAACAGATCGCTGCCTGTCAGCGTGCAGGGCTGCGTCGAATCGGCAGGGCACTGCAGCTGCGTCAGCTTTGGCAGACGCACCAACGTCACCAGCGGTACCCAGTCGCTGACGTTAGCGGGGGCAACGGGGGGTGCGGCAGGTGCGGATTGCCCCGGAGCACCGCCAGCGGCATCAGGCCGGTTCACATCTGCAGGGGGCTGTGTGCTGCTCACCTGCGACAGATCCGTTGCCAGGCGTGCAGAAGCGTCGTTGCTTGATTGCGCCGGCAGCCCAGGCCGCGTCGTAATCGGTCGCTCCATCCCGGAGGGGTAGATAGCCCGCAGATGCAGCGCACCGAACGCGCTTGGACCGAACGACCGCAGCGGGTCCAGCGTTGCCACTACGGTATGCGGATCCTGTAGCAGCAGGCCACCCGAAGGCGCGAGGGTTAGCACCGTACGCAGCGTACCATCCAGCGTGTCAATCTCAATCTCTCCGTTGCGTGGAAAGGGGCTCTGGCTCTTCAATGTAAATGTCAGACTCGAACTCAGTGGCAGGTCATCGGTGTTGGGCAGCTGAATGATGGAGCTGCCCGCCACACCGTCCTGGCTCGCCGTCGCGCTTGCCGTCTTCGATAGCAGTGAGATCATAGGCCGCGCCAGAGACACTGTGACTGGCACGGAGATTACCCGCCCATCGCGCAGGTTCAGCTTCGCTGTTAGCTGCTCGCCCTGATGTGTGGAGGGTGGTGGTGTGTTCGGCGCCATCAGGAGCTCAAGTGAACCCGTATCATTCAGGCTGCTATTCGCGGGCGCAAATGTCAGATCGCCCAATGTCAGCTGACTGATTTCGTTCAGGTGCGTGCCTGTCAGCTGTATTGAGCGGTCACCGGCGTGAAGCTCGGCGGCCGTCACCGTCGCTGGTTCCGCAAACGTCCGTGCCGCAATCTCATCGGTCTTCGGCTGGTCATACTGCTGAATGCTCAGGTTCAGATCGCCGGGCGTGATGTTGTGGTCCACCGGCACTGAAAGCGCAAGCACGTCGCTGAGAGGCGCGGTTGGATCAGGCGGCGGCTGTGTGGCTGAGTCCGGATCGGGGGCATGAGGCGGCACCAGCGGCTCGGCCTGGAACGCAATCCGAATGTCGGCTTTGGTCCCGCTGGGATGGGCGACGATGTTGTGCACGCAGGCCGTGCCCGTGGAGGCCAGCAGCAACTCCGTCTGCTTGCCTGCGATCAGGTCTGTGCTTCCGCCGCCGCGCGTCACGATATGCCATCCGCTTCCTGGCAGCTGCTGCAACGGCAGCGTTGGCCCGGTGAATGCATCAAAGCCCCACATGCCTTGCACGGTCCCGGTAAGCGTCACCGGCTCCGGTTGTTGCGGTGCGTGGGGCGTCGACGCTGGCTTCGCCTCGTTCTGGGGTGGCTCCAGAGGCCGCGGCCCCAGATCCGCCAGCGGAACATGGTGTGTCGGTCGTGGCTGCAGAACCAGCCCGCCGTAATACGCGTCCGGCGTCAGCGGAATATCCGGCTCGGCGGGCGCTCCCGGAGGCGTATTGAGGTGCAGCACCATGTGGTGCGCAAAGTCAGCGGAGAACACCAGCGGCGCGCCCTCTACCGGCAGCGTGACCGCCGGTTGAACCAGGCAGGCAACGTGGTTCGGGTCAGCCGTGCGCAGCGGCGGCAGTACCGCCGTCTGCACCGCCGGCAGAGCGATCACCAGCACCGACTTCGGGTTATGAAAGGACGGCGGCGTGTTCAGCCGCAAGTTCATCTGCTCTGCCTGAGGAAAGCTGATCGCTGGGATGTACTGGTACTGGGCCGTGTGCAGATTCGACATGATACGCACCACGTCCACAATCGCGCCCACGTACGCTGAGTACAGGCCGCCACCCGCCGTCTGGGTAAAGGATGCCTGTGAAATGAGGTCCGAGGTCGGGCCGTTCAGCACATCCGAGACGCTTTGCCCGTGCCCGTCGTCCATCACAATCTGCGTACCCGATTGAGTAAGGCAGGTGAATTGCACATCCGCTGGGCGCTTGAAGCAGTCGGCGTTTGGCTTCAGCGCAAGCGTCCTTGCCAGCAGGTCGGAGTGCTTCTGCAGCGCCGCAGCGTCAGCCGGTGGAACACGGCGGATGTCCGCTATGTAACGCTCGATGCGCGCTTCTTCGAAGCCTGCTTCGAGCAGGTCCTGCGAGGCGCGGACGAAGGCGCCTGGCTTGCCGCGCACGGCGGAGCGTAGCGTGGAGAAATCACCACCGGTCTCCGGCGCGAGGAACATGAGCGCTTGCTGCGCGTCTTTCGGCACAGTCACAAAGGTGCCCTCTTCGCGCACGCCTTTGTCCCACGTCTCCACACGCGTGAACCACTCTGGCGGCGGCGGATTCGTTGTACCACGCAAAAAGACAACGATCAGCAGATACTTTACCGACTGTGTCGGCGGCAGGTCGGGGTGAATCCATATTCGATCGCCAGCTTGAAGATTCGGTACAGCGGCGATCGGCAACGTCACGCCATCCCGCGTAACGCGCACATCAATTTTGGGTCCGACCAGGTCGAACCGTGCGTCTGCCAGCGCCGCGTCGCAGCAGCAGGAGAGGAGCAGTGCAGCAATGGAAATCAGGAGCGCTCGTCGTTTCGCCATGCACTTAGTTTAGATGCGCGTTACGACAGAATGTTGTGGTGTTTGTCAGGCTCGTGGCAAGATAGGCACAAATGCGCGGAGTGGCAGATCGCCCGGCAGAGATAGCAACCTTGCGAAGTCAGGTGCGTCAAAGACTAAAAGTTGTGTTCCGTTTGCTGCTCACGCTCGAACGGTTGCTCGGGAGCCTTGTGCTCCGGTTCTGTATCCCGCACCACAACAGGAGCCGACGCAGGCTCGTAGTACGTGTGTGCCGGTGCTTGCGCGACAAGTTCCGATACGTACGGTTCCGTTTCCGTCTCATGAACCGGATAAGGTATCTGCGGCGCATGATCGCGTTCCTGCTTGATGGTGCGACCGTGTCCTCGAAAGCGGCTGCTCGGTCCGTCGGACTCCACCGAACCATCGCGGATCGAGATTACACGGTGAGCAAACTCGGCGATATCTGGCTCGTGCGTCACCAGGATGATCGTATTTCCCTGCGCCTGCAGCTCGTCGAATAGCGCCATAATCTCCACCGAGGTCTTGGAGTCCAGGTTACCGGTCGGTTCGTCAGCCAGTATGATCGAAGGGTTGTTCACCAGCGCGCGGGCGATCGCCACACGCTGCCGCTGTCCACCGGAGAGTTCGTTCGGCTTGTGCATCATGCGGCTGCCCAGGTTCACAGACTCCAGCACCGACTTTGCGCGCTCAATTCGCGCCGCTGCCGGGGTGCCGTTATAGATCAGTGGCAGCTCCACGTTATGCAGCGCCGTCGCACGCGCCAGCAGGTTGAACGTCTGGAAGACGAAGCCGATCTCTTTGTTACGGATGCGCGCCAGCTCATCATCGTTCAGGCTGGAGACGTCGTGGCCGTTCAGCCAGTACTGCCCCTCGCTCGGCGAATCCAGGCAGCCCAGCAGGTTCATCAGCGTCGACTTGCCCGAGCCGGACGGCCCCATGATGGCGACATACTCGTTGTGCCGGATGCGGATGTCCACGCCACGCAGGGCATGCACCAGCTGGTCGCCCATCTCATAGGTCTTCCACAGGTTGTTGGTGACAATGACGTCCCCATCGTGTGGTCCGTCGGCGTTGACGCCAACGCGGGTGTGCGCCTGGTCCGTTGTGGGCATTTCGAGTGTGTCGATGGCCATCATTCTCTCCGATATTCCGCAGCATCCACTGCACGGGCTGCTGAAGCCTAACTGCTGCTGTCGTCTGTGGGTGCCGTTGCGGCAATTGTGTTGTCGCGCTTTACCGCTACACCACTCTTCAGGATACGCAACGTCTTGTACCGTCCCGTGACAACCTCATCGCCTGCTTGCAGGCCTGACAGCACTTCAATATCCGTTGTGCCGGTGACGCCTGTGGTTACTGGTACGAAACGTACCCGCAGCCGGTTCCTGTCGTCTACTAGTAAGTAAACACCCTGCGACAGCAGAGCCGCCTTGCCGGGTTCTGCCGGTGCGGCTGTCGGCGAGGTCTTGCCGTTGTTTTTGAACAGCTCAGCCTCGACCTTTGCGTCACGCTCCACCAGCGACTGGATCGGGATTGTCAGCGCATTCGACCGGTGCGCAGTCGTAATCTTTGCGGTGCACGAGAGTCCCGGCCGCAACTCGTCAGGAATCTGCGAACCGTTGGCCGTGATGTTGTCCAGCGTCACCACCACCTTGAAGTCCTTGGCCTCTTCCGTGCCGGTCGTCGAGGTCGATGTCGCCTGGCCGGTGGTGCGTAGCAGCGCCTGGTCGCCCACTTCGGTCACATGGCCCTTGAACACCTTGCCGGGCAACGCATCGACGGTCACATCGGCGACCTGACCCATCGAAACGTTCACGATGTCGGTCTCATCCACCTTTACCTCGGCGGTAATCACGCTCATATCCGCCAGGGTCATCAGCGTCGATCCCTCCGCGTTCTGGATGCCCACCACCACCGTCTCGCCTTCGCGCACCGGCACATTCGTTACCAGCCCGTCGAAGGGAGCACGACTGACCGTCTTGTCCAGCGAGTCGTAGTTCGAGCGCTGCGTGGCCACCGCCTGATCCATATGCCCGCGCGCCGATGAGGTCTGCGCCCGCGCCTGAGCCACAGCGGCGTTGCGCTGGTCCAGGGTCGCCACGGCCATGTCGTACGCTGCCGCCTTCGAGTCGAAGTCCTGCTTGGCGATCAACTGGTTCTGGTACAGCTCCTTGGCGCGGTTGTAGTCCAGCTGCTTCTGCTGCAGGTCGGCCTTGGCCTGGGCCACATTGGCCACCGCGGTCTTCTCCGCCGCGATATACGAGCCAATGTCGGTCTGGGACGCCTGGATCGCTGCGTTCTGCGCCGAGACCGTCGCCTCCGGCTGCACGCTCTCCACCTTTGCCAGGATGTCCCCGGCCTTTACGTGGTCGCCTTCCTTTACATACAGGTGCGTAATCCGGCCAAACGCCGTAGCTCCTACGTTGACGAAGGTCTTAGGACGAATCTGGCCCGTGCCACTGACGTTCGCATCGAGGTCCTGCTTAACGGAACGTGAGGTCGTCACGGCAAGGACATCAGAGTGGCTGTGGATAATCGTGCCGGTGATGATTGCGACAAGCACGGCCAAGCCCAGGACGATAAAAAGTATCTTCTTTCCGCTCATCAGAGACAGTACTTTCCATTTCCGGTTAGTGTTGCAAAGGGTTTCATACGGCGAGGTTGCTTACTTAGACAGATATACGTAACCGAACCCAACCAGGTTCCGTATTTAGCAACAATCACAGCTATATGACGTTTCCAGTGATCGTACGTCAAAAATCCAGCATGCTCAACACAAACGATTTCTAGGCTGATGATAGCAGCGCACCCGATGGGCGTCTTGTATGCACGGCCTTTGGAGGCTAGAATGAAGGGCGTCTAGCAACAGGAGTATTACTACCCCATGAACACACCGAAACGAAACCTCTTTCTCGCTGGCATTGCGTTAGTTAGCTTCTCCTGCGCCGGGCTTTCAGCGCAGGACCAGAGTGCGACTCCCATGGCCCAGCAGCCGGGCCAGCAGCAGACGGTGCAGGACAATGGAACGGTAGTCAAGGACTCCCCCACGGCAGAAAAGCCCGACCCCCTCAAGCGTCGCCTCAGCGACCGCGAGGAGCGGGACCGCATCAAAAACACCCGCGCCGAGCTCAAGGGCGAGTACAAGAAGTGGCTCGATGAGGACGTCCGCTGGATCATCACGGATGAAGAAGCCAAGGCCTTCAAGAGCCTCGCCAACGATGAGGAACGCGATCAGTTCATCGAGCAGTTTTGGCTCCGGCGCAATCCGAACCCAGACTCGCCCGACAACGAGTACAAGGACGAGCACTATGCCCGCATCGCCTACGCTAACGAGCACTTTGCCGCTGGCAAGCCTGGTTGGCTGACCGACCGCGGCCACATCTACATCGCCTACGGCAAGCCCGACTCCATCGACTCGCATCCGTCCGGAGGCAGTTACGACCGTCCCATGGAAGAGGGCGGCGGCAACACCTCCACCTTCCCGTTTGAGGTGTGGCACTATCGCTACCTCGCCGGTGTAGGCGACAACATCGACATTGAGTTCGTCGACACCTGCATGTGCGGCGACTACCACGCCACCATCGACCGCTCGGAGAAGGACGCCCTGAAGCATGTTCCCGGTGCCGGCCTCACGCAGTATGAGGAGAACGGCCAGGCCAAGAAGGCTGACCGCTTCTCTGGCGGTGGTCTTGAGCAACTCGGCAACGGCCCCATGGCCTCCTCGCAGCAGAGTAAGCAGTTTGACCGTCTCGACACCTTCGCCAAGCTCTTCGCTCCGCCGCCGGTCAAGTTCGCCGACCTCGACAAGTTCCTCGCCTCGGAGAAGATCCTCTCCGGGCCGCCGTTCCTCTTTGACGTCCGAACGGACTACGTTAAGCTCACCAACGATACCGTCATGGTGCCGGTCACCCTGCAAATCCGCAACGGCGACATCACTTACAACACCAAGGATGGCGATGCCAAGGGCGTGGTCGAGATACAGGGCCGGGTAAGCAACATCAACCATCGCGTCATCCAGACCTTCGGTGACACCGTGAATGTGGAGACAGCCAGCGACCTGCTGCAGCGCACCAAGAACAACCTGTCTGTCTACTGGAAGGCCATTCCGCTTCCTCCGGGCCGCTATAAGATTGAGATCGCCATCAAGGATGTCAACAATCCTGACCACATCGGGGTCTGGCGTCGTAGCGTGGATGTGCCCAAATTCGACGATGACCGCCTGTCCTCGTCCTCGCTTATCCTCGCCGACCAGATGTCGCGCGTTCCCACCAAGGATGTCGGAACGGGTAACTTCGTTATCGGTAACACTTATGTCCGCCCCCGCGTACCGGCCACCATATCCACACCGGTCGTCTTCCACCGTGCCCAGAACCTCAACTTCTGGATGCAGGTCTATAACCTTGGTATCGGCGACAACAAGAAGAACGACGCCACCATCGATTATCAGGTGCTGGATCTCGCCACCAACAAGCAGATTCTGAGCTCATCCGAAACAGCCGGCAAGCTGAACCCCAACGCAGATCAGCTGACCCTGGAGAAGACTATGCCTCTGGCCGGCCTCGAACCCGGTCGCTATCAGGTCACTATCAGGGTCAACGATGGCGTCTCCAAGCAGGCCATCGCCCAGAGCGCTCCCTTCATAGTGGAGCAGTAGTCGTGGAGCAACAAAGGACGCACTGAGACAATTTGAAAAGTTATGGAACATAGTTTGACTGGACAGTAAGGCTGAGTTGAAAAAACAGGTCCATCCGCAGTTGAGAAATCCGCGATTCCGCAGTAGTCTGAAGGACTGAAGTGGTACGTGGAGCGCCGCTAGACGCGAGTCGATCGGCAAGAGTGAACATCACGCAGGACACGAACGTGTGAATAACCTCTTTCACCTACTGCAAACGGCCGGTTATGCACGAGCCGCACGGACGTCTTGGAGAGCCGTAGGCGCGCAAATGAGGTATTAAAGCGCGGTGAAACGATTCGTACCGGGTCTGATGATGATGGCAACGCTGCTGGGACTGTATGCATCCTGCGCTGCGGAATCGCCACACGCTGGAGCCGCCACTCCGGCGGCAGTCTCTGGTGTTGTGTGCGACGCGCATGGCTCTCCACAGCTCGGTGCAATGGTGGAGCTGCTGGCGATGGACGCCTCCACCATTGCCGTAGCCTTCAGTGACGACCACGGTCGCTACCTCCTTCCTTCTGTTGTTCCCGGACGTTATCAGCTGCGCGCTTCGGCTGCGTTCTTCATGCCCACGCTGCGCAACAATCTGCGCCTACAGCCCGGCGTCCAGTCCATCGTCAATCTCACCATGAGCACCCTCTTCGAAGCCGACGGCTGGCTTCCGGCGCAGCGTCGCCGCGCCGACGAGCCTGCGGATGACTGGAAGTGGGCGCTGCGCTCCACCGCCAACCGCCCACTGCTTCGCCTCGTCGACCCGGAGGATGGAATCTCCGTCTCGTCCAGCTCAGAAGGCGTCAGCCGCGCCTCCTCGGAGGGCCGTGTTACGGTCACCAACGGTGATGGTACCTTCGGCGATGGCGGCATGCACCAGGCTCTGGTCCTCAGCCGCACCATGGGCGACGGTGAAGGCGCGGTGCTTCGGGCCGACGTCGGCGGCAATACGCAAAGCGTTGACTCGCCTGGTCCCTCGGTCGCGGTTACTGCGGGATATCAGCGCCAGTCTCCGCTGGGCGGCAGTACGCGCCTGGTCACCGGCTTCCAGTCGCATCCGGAGTTGGCGAACGGCAGCATGCCGGGCTTTGGCCCCGGTTTTGAGATACTCGACCTCGCCAGCGCCCAGAAGTTGGAGTTTGGCGACACCGTTGTGATCGACGCTGGTACCCTGATTGAGGCCGAGCGCCTACAAGCCACTCGCTTCCGGACCCAGCCCTACGTCCATGTCACTGCGCGTCCCACGGACGATGTGGTCGTTGAGTACCGCTACGCCACCTCGCGACAGGTGCAGGGCGCTGACGACCTCGACCGGCTGAAGCCCCAGATCACCGCCGTCGCCGACGCCGAGGGGCGACCACTCGGCAACGAGGGCAGCCACAATGAACTCGCAGTGAGCCGTAAGCTCGGTCAGGATGTCGTCACGGCCAGCGGCTATATCGACCACATGAACTATGCGGCGGTCGGCGGCAGCGGCATCCTCACCCGTACCGATCTTCAGACAACTGGCATCGTCGAAGACCCAACCACGGGCACCTTTCAGGCAGCCGCGCAAGGGTATCAGGGACGCGGCGTCAGCGCGGAGTGGATGCACCCTCTTACCCCAGCGCTCTCCACTTGGGTGGAGTACGACCTCGGCACAGCGCTCGTCAGCAATCTCGGCGCACCGTCCATACAGGCGCTGCAGCAGAACCTTAGCGCGCAGACTACCACGGCCGTCAGCGCCGCCATCCGTGGCAAGGTGCTGCACACCGGCACCACCGTGAAGGCAGAGTACCGCTGGCAGCCCAACCGTACGCTCACCCAGGTAAACGGCTACAACAACATGCCCGACGAGGCCTACCTCAGTTTTTTCGTTCGCCAGCGTCTGTGGTGCGGTCGCTTCCTGCCACAGGGCATCGACGCCGTAGTGGAAGCGTCCAACCTCCTCGAACAGGGCTACCAGCCCTTCCTGGCTCCCGACGGCCACACACTCTTCCTCGCCCAGATGCCGCGCGGCATCCAGGGTGGCCTGGCCTTCAACTTCTAATCAGTAGCGCTCCGAACGCAGGAACCTACCCCGATTTTCGGGATAAGATCCGGAGCGGATTGAGGTTAGCCTGGTAATTGGTGAAGTGGTTGCTAGAGCGATAACACGAGTTGAGAAAAATGTGGGACGGAAAAAGCCCGACCTGAGCCGGGCTTTTTATCTAATTCCATTGTAATTAGGGTGTCAAGAGGTTCCATGATCCAATTCAGTATTTGAACCGATACCGCAACTCTCCGTAGATCTGCCGTGGATCGTTATAGTGGAAACCTCCGAAGGTCAGGCTGTTGTCGAGCAGCACGCGCGTGTTGCCCACGTTGATCAAATTCACCGAGACGGTATAGCTCTCGCCGAAGGTCTTGCCGAGGGCAAGATCTGCAGTGGTGTGCGAGGGCAGGTACGGTCCGGTATAGGGTGAAGGCGGCGACTGAAAGCCGTTCGAGAAGCCGGAGCCGTAGTACACGTTGAAGGAACTGGTGATATTGTGCGGCAGGAAGCCATTGAAGCCGACGTTCAGTGTGTTGCGTTGGTCATGATCCAGAGCGGAGAAACCCGGTGCTACCGCGCAGAGCGACGGATTGCCAGGTGAGAAGCAGGTCAGTCCGCCGGTAATGCCGCCAATCTGTTGCGCGAGTTGATTGGAGTAGGACAGATGAGCTTGCCCATAGCGCCAGAGGTGTGGCGAACGCAGCGTGAGCTCCCATGCCTGGATCAGTGCGCCCTGCACGGTGATGGGGATGAAGATGCTGGATTCACCGATGTTGTTGTGGTCGAGGAAGTTCTGGCCGCGGGTTTCGAAGGTGTCGGCGTCGAGCAGCCAACCGCGGAACGGAATCTGTACCCCGAATTGATGTTCTTCGTTACGCTCACCCTTCAGAGGGACAAAGCTGTCACCCGCGGTCTGAGCGCCAGGGTTGAAGAGTGACTGGGCATAGACGAGGGCCTCGCCAGTGATGCTGGTGAGCGGTGGTGGTTGATAGAAGTGGCCGTAGAATCCACGGAATACCCAGTTCAGCTTGGGAATCTGGATTGCAGCGCCCACGCGGGGGTAGAAGGCGGTTTCGGTGATGGCACCCTGGAAGTGGGATTCGCGCTCGCCTGCGATCATGGTCAGCCATGAGGTTGGCCGGTAGTTGTCCTCGATGTAGGATTCCTGCACTGCACCATTCACAGTGGGATTTACGCTGAAGTTGGGGAAGCTGCCATCATTGAAAATAGCCCCGAAGGTATCGTTTTCGCGCTGCGCATAACCGTAGATGCCGGCTTTGAGAGAGTTCTTCGCGACGGTCGTCGAAAAGGATGCTTGCCCGCCGAAGTAGTTGCCGACTTCATCGGCGGTAGTGGCAACGGGTTGATCGTTGGGGTTCGCGAGATAGTTTGCCTGGTTATAGTGAAAGAACGGTGAAAGCTGGAAGACCGCGTTCGGGCTGAGAGTGCGCAGCCAGGTGAACGCAGCGTAGCTGTCGGTCTCACGTTCTGCATCGGAGAGGCCGGAAGAGTCGTAGAGCTGGTTCTCCCAATCATTTACGTTCGGGTCTTTGGGTATCTGATAGTAGTCGGAGCGGAACTGGGCGACGAGCCGAAACTGGTCGGCAGCATCCCGGTTGTAGATCAGCGAAGTGAATGCTCCGCCTCCGTTAGCCGCGTCGTTGACGGGCTGTGATATTGCAGGCTGCAGCCCGTAGTTGCTGCGGTTGCCGTTGCCACTGACGTACCAGGCAAACTTGTCGGAGTGGCTGCCGAGGCTGATCTGATCGTTTGTCTGATAGAAGTTGCCTGCGGTCAAGACGAGCTCTCCGTCGTGGTCCCGCTCAAAGCCGGTGCGGGGCAATACGTTGAACATGCCATAGGTGCGGTCTCCGAGATCGGCACTGTAGCTGCCACGTTCGACCTCCAGGGTGTCAATATCCTTTGGGTCGATCTGCGGGCCAACGTTGCTGGCGATGTTGGTATCCGGGATGAGAACACCATCGATGAGCCAACTGAGCTCATGACCACCACGCATATGGAGCATGTCGTGAGTCATATACGCGCCGGGGACATAATCGGTGATCATGGCGAGCGAGTTTGTGCGATCGGCACCAGGCGTCTGCGCGATGTCGATGCGGTCGACCATCGTTTCAGGAGTTACCGAGTCGATGTTGGTGGCATCGGGATTGTTCTGCACTGTCACCGTTTGGCTAACCGTTGCAATCGCCAGTTGCAGATGAAGTGTAAGGGTCGAGTTGCTGCCGACCGTGACCGTCTCCCGGTATTCGGCAAAGCCTGCTTCGGAGACGCTGAGGATGTAGTCCCCAAGGGGCACGGATGGAACCCGAAAGACACCTTCGGCGTCGGAGGTTGCGTTGAAGATGAGCGCCGAATGTCCGGCCTGAAGCGTAATGGTAGCGCCCTTGATGGGGCGATGTTGCGGATCGTGAACGATTCCGTGGACTTGTCCGAAGATGGCGGCGTGGGCCGCGGTAGTGAGCAGTCCGAAGAGGACGGCGAAGAGTGCAGTGATGCGCATATATGCTCCTTATTCGTCTCTCAAACCGGTGGGTAAGCCGGCGGGACGAGTTCCTGTGATAGAGACAGCCGCAGCGCCTACAGTAGGCTGGCGCTGTTGGTCGGGAACTAGAGGAGCTGTTGGGGTGGGCCCCGTTTGTGGCGGGCACCCGCCTCCGCGGCGCGCGCCCAGGCCTGAATCTGGCTGACGGGCGTTGGCTGGGAGACGAAGGCTGTCAGAACCGGTGCGTCGGGGTGGAAGCCGAGTTGCTGGTGCTGCAATGGTATCGACGACGCGGGGTAGCACGGGCACTTGCTGCGCACCGTGGTCATCTGCTTGCTACCTAGCTGCGCGTCCAGTTCCTGCTGCGACATCGCGCACTGGTGGGCACCGTTGCGGCGGCAGCAGGCAGGGAGCCGCGAGTCCGGCGTCGCCGAAACGTCGAGCGCTGGTGCAACGGCCGGAAGACCGAAGACCAGCAGCAGAACGAGGCTCAACAGACGGCGCATTTTGGACAGTGTACAACGCAGATGTCACCAAAATGTTGCAAATGCTCACCATGATGGCAACCGGGCGAATTTCCTCACGGTTATCGGCGATAATAACTATGTGATTTCTCCGCGAAAACACTCTTCTTCCCAGTGACCGAACGGCAGTGAGGACCTATGTGCGGTATCGTTGGCGTCTTCGGACATAGTCCGGTCAGCCAGGTAATTTATGACTCGCTCTCCATGCTGCAGCACCGTGGGCAGGATGCAGCGGGTATTGCGACGTGTTATCAGGGCAAGTTTTATCTGGAGAAGGCTGAAGGCCTGATCACGGACGTCTTCGACGCTGGGAACATGGCCCGGCTTCTTGGAGATGTTGGCATTGGTCACGTGAGGTATCCGACTGCGGGTTGCGCATCGGTGGCAGAGGCGCAGCCGTTCTATGTGAACTCCCCGTATGGAATTGCCTTTGCTCACAACGGAAATCTGACAAATGTTTCGGAGATCGTACACGGCCTGTTCGAGACGGACATGCGTCATCTGAATACGAACTCAGACTCCGAGGTGATGCTGAATGTCTTCGCTCACGCGTTGTCGCGGCGCGGAGCGGTGCATCCCAACGAATTTGATGTCTTCGCGGCCGTGGAAGAGGTGCATCGTCGATGTAAGGGCGGCTACGCCGTCATCACGATGATCGCCGGTGTCGGCATAGTCGCGTTTCGCGATCTGCACGGCATTCGACCTCTGATCTTCGGCACTCGCGATACAGGAAGCTTCCGCGACCTCGGGCGCTCAATGGAGTACATGATCGCCTCAGAGAGCGTGGCTCTCCAGGTAGGCGGCTTCGATCTTCACCATGACCTCGAGCCCGGCGAGGTGATCTTCATCGACATGGAAGGCGAAGTCCATCGCCATGTCAGCCTGCAAGCGCATGAGAAAGCGCCGTGCCTGTTCGAGTTTGTGTATCTAGCGCGGCCAGATTCAGTGCTGGACGGTGCCTCGGTGTATCAGTGCCGCATCAATATGGGCACCAAGCTGGCTGCAAAGATTATGCGTGAGTGGGCGCACCTTCCTATCGATGTTGTCATTCCGATTCCGTCGACCAGCCGCATCGCCGCGCAGGAGATTGCGACTCGATTGAACCTGCCGTATCGCGATGCGCTAGTGAGAAATCGCTACGTTGGACGCACGTTCATCATGCCAGGGCAGGCGATGCGTAAGCAGTCGATTCGCAGGAAGCTGAATCCCATCCCGCAGGCGTTTCGCGGCAAGAACGTGATGCTGGTTGACGATTCGATCGTGCGCGGCACAACGATCAAAGAGATCATCGCGATGGTGCGTGAGCAGGGCGCGAACAAGGTCTATGTATGTTCCGCCGCGCCGCCAGTGCGTTTCCCGAACGTCTACGGCATCGACATGCCGGCGCGATCCGAACTGATTGCTACGGGCAAGGATGTGCCGCAACTCGCGCAAGAGATTGGCGCGGATGAGTTGATCTTTCAAGACCTTGACGATCTGAAGAATGCGATCACAGAGGCCGCACCGGGACTTTCACACTTCGATACATCGGTCTTCGACGGTGTCTACGTAACTGGAGACATCACCGAGGAGTACCTTAATCTGCTGGAACGCCAGCGTAACGACACAGCCAAGCAGACCGAAGATGTCGCCAGCCATATCTCTCGAAACCTCGCTGCCCACATCTAGCCCTACCGTCCGCTTGTTGCGCGGACCTTCGGCGCTAACCCCGTTCGAACTGGAGCGGTTGACAGCGCGTATCCGCACCATCGATCCGGACGCGTCAGTCGTTGCCAGCTCTTTTTTGTATCTTCTGCAGCTTGCGGACAAGAAAGGTATTTACGACGAGTCCAGGCTCAATGAGTTACTGGGCGTAGTCGAAGCAAAGCAAGATATGGAGCCTGCTTTGCTTCTGTGGGTAGGACCGCGTGCGGGCACGCAATCGCCGTGGTCCAGCAAGGCGACGGAGATTCTGCACCACACTGGTTTTGAAAGTGTGTCGCGTGTCGAGCGCGCTCGTGAGATTCGCATTGTTGGTGTGCGCGATGTACATGGCGTCGCAGCGTTGCTGCATGACCGAATGACTGAGAGTGTGTTCTTCGACAGCGCTAACGAGCTAACTACGTTGTTTACTCCGCGTTCTCAAAGGAAGCTGGAGTATATTGACGTCCTGGGACGCGGTGATGCAGCGATCGTCGAAGCAGACCGCGAGTTGGGACTATCTCTGGCTCCTGATGAGATCGGCTACCTGGTCAAGGAGTTCACGCAGTTGGGGCGCAACCCGACGGATGTCGAGCTGTACATGTTTGCGCAAGCCAACAGTGAACACTGCCGTCACAAGATCTTCAATGCGACCTGGACGATAGACGGCGAGAAGCAGCCGAAGTCTTTGTTTCAAATGATCCGCAATACCTACGAGCATTCGAGTGAGAATGTGCTCTCGGCGTATCGCGATAACGCGGCAGTGATCAGAGGGTGGAATGCGGGACGCTTCTTCGCGGACGCGAATGACAGCACGTATCGCTACCATCAGGAAGAGATCGACATCCTGCTGAAGGTGGAGACGCATAATCATCCGACAGCGATTTCACCCTGGCCTGGCGCCGCAACCGGCTCCGGCGGCGAGATCCGCGACGAGGGCGCAACAGGCCGTGGTGGTAAGCCAAAAGCTGGCCTGTGTGGTTTCACGGTCTCAAATTTGCAGCTGCCACAATCGCCGCAGCCTTGGGAGACATCGATCGGAAGACCGTCGCATATTGCTTCGCCGCTCGATATCATGATTGAGGGGCCGTTGGGAGCTGCGGCCTTCAACAATGAGTTTGGTCGCCCTAATCTGTGCGGATACTTCCGCACGTTTGAGCAGTCGAGTGATGGCGTCAACTTTGGATATCACAAGCCGATCATGCTCGCTGGCGGCCTGGGAAACATTCGCGCCGAACATGTAGAGAAGGGCGCAATGCGGCCAGGCTTTGCACTGGTCGCGCTAGGTGGGCCAGCCATGTTGATTGGGCTCGGCGGCGGAGCTGCTTCGAGCAGTGCGGGCAGTGCGAATACAGAGCTAGACTTCGCTTCAGTACAACGCGACAACGCAGAGATGGAGCGGCGTGCACAGGAGGTCATCGACCGCTGCTGGCAGATGGGAGAGTCGAATCCCATCGCGTTTATCCACGACGTTGGCGCAGGTGGACTGTCAAACGCGTTTCCCGAACTGATCAAGGACGGCGGTTGCGGTGGAACGTTCAAGCTGAACGCAATTCCGCGCGGCGAAGAAGGCCTGAGTCCTCTGGAAGCGTGGTGCAATGAGGCGCAGGAGCGTTATGTTCTCGCGATTGCGCCGGAACATCTTGAGATGTTTGAGGCAATCTGTGGACGCGAGCGTTGCCCTTATGCGGTAGTTGGTTACGCAGAGGAAGAAAAGCATCTGACGCTTGAAGGCGAGGAAGGCAAGCCGATTGATCTTCCTCTTCAGTTGCTGTTCGGCAATCCGCCTCGGATGGAACGCTCGTTTGCCAAATTCGAGAGTAAGCCTACCGCATTCGACTTCAGTGGCATAACAGTTGAAGACGCCGTTGAGCGCTTGTTGAGGCTGCCTGCCATTGCATCAAAAAACTTTCTGATTACGATCGGCGATCGCAGCGTCGGCGGCATGGTTGTGCAGGACCAGATGGTCGGTCCGTGGCAGGTGCCTGTGGCCGACTGTGCTGTGACTCTGAGTGCGTATGACACCGTGCATGGCGAGGCAATGGCAATCGGCGAGCGTACCCCTCTCGCAGTAATCGATGCCGCGGCATCCGCTCGAATGGCGGTCGGTGAGGTAATCACTAACCTGGCAGGTGCGGCCATAGAGAGCCTTGCTGACATCAAGCTCTCCGCAAACTGGATGGCAGCTGCGGGCGAAGGCGATGAGGATCAAAAACTATTCGAGGCGGTGAAGGCTGTTGGTATGGAGTTCTGCCCTGCGCTTAACATGACGATTCCCGTAGGCAAGGATTCCATGTCGATGAGGATGCGCTGGCAGGAAGGTGATACGACGAAGCGTGTGATTGCGCCGATGTCTCTTGTCGTGTCCGGCTTTGCTCCGGTGAGCGATGTGCGTAGCACGCTTACTCCTCAGGCTCGCGTTGAAGATAATGTTTTGCTCCTCATCGACATCGGCGAGGGTAAGAACAGGCTCGGCGGGTCTGCGCTCGCCCAGGTGTATGGACAGAACGGCGATTACGCTCCCGATGCGCCGTCGCCAGCTCTGCTGACGGCGTTCTTCGATAACGTGCAGCGGTTGAACAAGAGCGGCAGTGTTCTGGCGTATCACGATCGCAGTGACGGCGGACTGTTTGTCACGCTTGTAGAGATGGCATTTGCCGGTCGTACAGGCCTGGAGATAGAGCTTCCATATGATGTCAAAGACAAGACCGTGCTACTGCGGGCGTTATTCAGCGAAGAGCTGGGTGCCGTCGTGCAGGTTGCCGCGAACGATGCGGATCGCGTGTGTGATGAGTTGCGCTTCGTAGGACTCAGCGTAAACAAGGTAGGCCGTGCGGTCGACGGCGAGTCGATTGTCTTTCGCGGGTCCAACGGCGATATCTACAGCAACGTACGAACAGTGCTGCATCGCATGTGGAGCGAGACCAGCTTTCATATAGCCAGCCTGCGCGACAACCCTGAGAGTGCTGCACAGGAGTTTTCGCTGCTTCAAGATGCGAAGCGGCCTGGTCTTTCCGTATCGACGCCCTTTGATCTCGGTGAACGTGTCTGCGCTCCATTCGTGCACTCCAGGCATCCTCGCGTGGCGATTTTGCGAGAGCAGGGTGTGAATGGACAGGTGGAGATGGCCGCAGCTTTTGATCGTGCGGGATTCACTGCAGTGGACGTTCATATGAGCGACCTGCTCGAGGGACGCCAGGTATTGAATGAGTTTGTTGGGTTCGCGGCGTGTGGCGGATTTTCTTATGGAGATGTACTCGGAGCGGGTAGCGGCTGGGCTAAGACGATTCTCTTCAATGAGCGCCTGAAGGCGATGTTTACGGAATTCTTTGAGCGTGCGGACAGTTTCTCGTTGGGTGTATGTAACGGCTGCCAGATGATGTCGCAGTTGCATTCAATCATTCCCGGTGCCGAGGCGTGGCCCAAATTTGAGCGGAACGTGTCAGCTCGCTTTGAAGCGAGATTGTGCATGGTTGAGATTGAATCTTCGCCTTCGCTGTTCTTCGATGGGATGGCTGGCACGAAGGCCCCCATCATCGTTGCGCATGGTGAGGGCTCTGTGCGCGAGATCGATGACAGTGCGGTCGTTGGTATGCGATACATCGATAATGGTGGAAATGTGACGGAGTATTATCCGCTCAATCCAAACGGGTCGGTTAGAGGTGTAGCTGGTGTTGCGAGTGCGGACGGACGTGCGTTGATCCTGATGCCGCATCCTGAACGGATTGCGCTCGGAGTGCAACACACCTGGACACGGAGCCTCAAGCATAGCCCGTGGCAACGTATCTTTGACAATGCACGAAAGTGGGTTGGGTAAGGGGTGAGAGGTTGAGTTCAAAGGTCGATTACAAATCGGCGGGCGTTGATATTGAAGCCGGTAATGAAGCCGTGCGGCGGATGAAGTCGCATGTGGCAAAGACGCATTCGAAGGCTGTACTGACGGGCCTGGGATCGTTTGGCACGCTGTTCAGCCTGCGGGACGCGCTTGGCGGGATGGCGGACCCCGTGATGGTTCAAAGCACCGACGGTGTCGGAACGAAGACTAAGGTTACGGTCATGGCGGGCCGCTATGAAGCGCTGGGTCATGACCTTGTTGCGGCGGTTGCCGGAGACATTGTAGTGATGGGTGCGCAGCCGCTAACGTTTCTTGACTATCTGGGGTTGCACAAGACTGAGCCTGAGATTGTTGAGGCATTAGTCCGCGGCATGAGTGATGCCTGCGCCAAGGCGGGTATCGCGCTCGTAGGCGGTGAGACCGCAGAGATGCCCGCGGTGTATGCGCCCGGTGAACTGGATGTAGTTGGATTCGTGACTGGAGTTGTCGATCGTGCAAAGCTGATCGACGGCTCGAAGATCGCTCCTGGTGATGTTCTGTATGCCATCAACTCAAGCGGGCTGCATACGAATGGGTTTTCTCTAGCGCGTAAGCTGATCTTCGAACTGGCCGGTCATTCAGTCAACGATACGCCTGCTGTGCTGGGTGGAGCATCCATTGCAGATGTGCTGTTAGAACCTCATGCAAACTACGTTGCTCCCGTGCAGGCAATCCTGCGTGCGGGCGTGGGTATAAAGGGAATGGCACATATTACTGGTGGTGGCCTAGTCGAAAATACCCCCCGAGTGTTGCCGAACGGCCTGGGCTGCGTGATCGATCGATCAACGTGGACACCGCAGGCAGTGTTTCCATGGATGCAACAGCTTGGTCAGATCGAAGAGCTTGAGATGTATCGCACATTCAATATGGGCGTGGGTTTAGTGCTCGTCGCTCCCGCAGGACTTCAAGGCGATATTGCCGATGCCATTTCATCGTATCCGTCGCTGCACGTGTGGGAGCTTGGACGCGTGGAAGAAGGCATCAGCGGTGTTCGGTTTGCTGGTAACCAGGAGAGCCATGAGTAGCTTGACGCGAGAGCAATTATTGTCAGCGATTCCGCAATGCTTGAAAGAGACCAACCTCGAGCTGGGGCCTGACGTTGAGAAATATGTTGGCAAGGTGCGTGACACTTACGACCTTGGCGATGGAAGAATGCTGCTTGTGACGACCGACAGGCAGAGCGGATTTGATCGCATGCTTGGCGCGATTCCTTACAAGGGACAGGTCCTCAATCGCACGTCACTGTACTGGTTCGATCAGACCAGGCACATTATTGGCAACCATGTGATTGCGAGCCCCCACGCAAATGCGTTGCTGGCTAAGAAGTGTCGTGTGCTTCCAATCGAGTTTGTCGTTCGTGGCTATATGACCGGCTCGACGGACACGTCGATCTGGACGCAGTATTCGCAAGGCATTCGTAACTATTGTGGTCATGTGCTTCCAGAGGGCATGCGCAAGAACGAGAAGCTTCCACATAGCCTTGTCACTCCGACAACAAAAGAGACCCAGCACGATCGTCCGATTACGGCCAAGGAGATTGTCAGCGAGGGCTGGCTTACGGAGAACCAGTGGGAGATTGCGTCGGCGAAAGCATTGGAGCTGTTTGCCTACGGGCAATGGCTGGCTGCAACTCGCGGATTGATTCTTGTGGATACGAAGTACGAGTTTGGATTAGATGATGCGGGTGAGATCATCTTGATCGACGAGGTTCACACGCCTGATTCCAGCCGTTACTGGCTTACGGACAGCTATGCAGAACGCCTTGCAGCTGGTCACGAGCCTGAGATGATCGACAAAGAGTTCTTTCGGCTGTGGTTTCGAGAGCGCTGCGATCCCTACAAAGATGCCGTTCTCCCAACGCCTCCAGATGAATTGATTGCGGAGTTGGCATCGCGGTATAAGCTGCTGTTTGAAAAGATCACAGGATCTGAGTTTGTACCTGATTCGCGCCCGCTAGAAGCCGTCATGCTGTCTGAGGTTAGCAAGACGAGATGAGCGAACGGATATTGATTGTGGGTTCAGGTGCCCGAGAGCACGCAATTGCGGTTGCACTTGCACGGTCTTCGCAGCATCCTGAGTTGCTGTGTGTGAGTGGTGCGCGCAATCCCGGAATCGCGGCGATGACGCGAGAGTATGAAGAATGTGACATCACCAGCCGAGAGGCTGTCACAGCGTTCGCTGTAAGGCACGGAGCAACGCTTGCCATCCTCGGTCCCGAAGCGCCGTTGGCTGCTGGTGTTGCTGATGCGTTGTGGGCTGCGAAGATTCCAGTCGTTGGTCCGACGCAAAGTCTGGCGCGAGTTGAGTCGAGCAAGGCGTTTACGCGGCAGTTGCTTGCGAAGCATGCAATTCCAGGCAACCCGTTTTTTCAGCGATTCGAATCGCTCAATGGCGTCGAAGAGATCCTGTCAGAGTTTCCAATGCGACATGTGATCAAGGACGATGGGCTCGCTGGAGGCAAGGGCGTCAAGGTTTGCGGTGATCATCTGCTCACTCACGAAGACAGTCTGGCGTTTTGTCGGGAGCTTATTGGGCACGGGCATCCGTTTGTGGTGGAGGAGAAGCTCGTAGGCGAGGAGTTCTCGCTGATGAGTTTCTGCGATGGGACTACGCTGCGCCACATGCCTGCGGTGCAAGACCACAAGCGGGCTTACGATGGCGATCGCGGTCCGAACACTGGTGGTATGGGCACATACAGCGACGCCGATCATAAGCTGCCATTCCTTACCGAAGCTGACATCGTTGCGGCACAGAGCATCAATGAGCGCGTCGCTGCTGCGTTGGCTGAAGAGTGCGGAGCTCCGTATCAGGGCATTCTCTACGGCGGGTTTATGGCCACGCGTGATAGTGTTCGCCTTATCGAGTACAACGCGCGTTTTGGCGATCCCGAGTCTCTGAACCTATTGACACTGCTGGAGACTGACTTCGTGGCTGTGTGTCGTGCCATCGTCGACCGCCAACTGCACTCGATCGACGTCACGTTTGCCGCGAAGGCGAGTGTGTGTCGCTACGTTGTGCCTGAAGGTTATCCGGACCAACCGCGCAAAGGCGATGTGGTGAACTTGCCATCGAGCCTTTCAGATGGAGTCAGCATGTATCTGAGTGCGGTGGATATGGTTGATGGCGAGCTGGTGGCAACTGGCTCGCGGACGGTGGCGTTTGTTGGAGTAGGAGATACGCTGACTGAGGCTGAAGCTATGTGCGGCGCGGCGGCGCGGCAGATTAGTGGGCCGTTCTTCTACCGGACGGACATCGGAACGCCGGAGGCGATTGCGCGTCGTGTAGAGCATATGCAGACATTGAGGCAGGCATGAAGTTGCGGGTTGGCGTGCTAGGTTCCACGCGAGGCACTGCGTTGCAGGGCGTTTTGGACGCCGTTGCTGCTGGGCAGCTCGACGCTGAGTTGGTTGTGGTGATCTCGGATAAGGCGACTGCGCCGATCCTTGAGCGTGCGGCGAAGTACGGCGTGACGACGCGGCATCTCGATCCGAGCGGGTTGAAGAGGGCGGAGTTCGATGAGCGTGTCTCTGCAGCGTTGATGGAAGCCAATGTTGACCTTGTTCTGATGATTGGTTATATGCGGATCGTCTCTGCAGGGTTCGTCGATGCGTGGCGAGGTCGGCTGCTGAATGTGCATCCGTCGCTTCTACCTGCGTTCGGTGGCATGATGAATCTTAGTGTTCATGAGTCTGTGTTGGCGAGCGGTGTGAAGGAGACTGGCTGCACGATCCATCAGGTGACAGAGGAAGTGGACGCAGGACCGATTGTGCTGCAACTGCGCTGTCCAGTTATGCCGGACGATACTGCAGAGACGCTGAAGGAACGTGTACAAGCGCTGGAGCAGCGTGCGTTTGTCGAGGTACTGCAGAACTGGAGGCAAGCGTAATGGCGCGAGCAGCAAAGCAGGTTCTGGTTGGCATCGTGATGGGCTCCAAGTCGGACTGGTCGACGATGGAGTTTGCCGCGAAGATGCTGGAAGAGTTTGGTATTGGACATGAGGTTGAGGTCGTCTCCGCGCACCGAACGCCAGACAAGATGATGCGTTATGCGGAGACGGCGAAGGAGCGAGGACTGCGGCTGATCATCGCCGGCGCTGGCGGAGCTGCGCATCTTCCTGGCATGATCGCGGCGAAGACGAGTTTGCCGGTTCTAGGCGTTCCGGTTAAGAGTCGTGCGCTCGACGGTCTGGACTCGTTGCTGTCGATTGCGCAGATGCCTGCAGGAATTCCCGTTGCGACGTTTGCGATTGGCGAGGCTGGTGCGAAGAATGCGGCGTTGTTTGCTGCTGCGGTGCTTGCGCATGAGGATGAGCGAGTTGCGAAGGCTCTCGATGCGTTTCGAGCGAAGCAGACAAAGACCGTTTTGAAGAATCCTGATCCGCGAAAGTAGACGATGAACGACGTAACACCAAAGCGTGTGGGAGTGCTGGGTGCCGGGCAGCTTGCGCTGATGCTGGCTGAGGCCGCGAAGACGTTGGGTATTGCGGTTGTCTGTGCGGGGCAGCGCGGCGACTGTGCGGAGCGTGTGGCAGAGGTCGTTGTCGTGGACCTTGACGATCCGATTCAGGTTGCTGCATTCGCGGGGCGCGCGGATGTGGTGACGATTGAGAGTGAGAACATCCACGCGAGCGTTCTCACCGGATTGAATCTGGCTCCGAATGCGCATGCGATCGGAATTGCGCAGGACCGGTTGCTGGAGAAGCGGTTCTTCGAGCAGTGCGGTATCGGTTGCGCTCCATTTCTGCCGGTTGACAGTGCTGAGGACTTGCAATCCGCGGCGAAGCTGTTAGGTTTGCCGGCTATTTTGAAGACGCGGCGGATGGGGTACGACGGCAAGGGGCAGATTCGTCTGCAGAGCAGCGAGGGTTTGCCGACAGCGTTCGCCGAGCTCGGTGGTGTGCCGTGCATCCTGGAAGGGATGGTGCGATTCGATGCCGAGGTGTCGCTGATTGCGGCGCGCGGACGAGCGGGAGAGATCGTCTTCTATCCGCTGATTGAGAACGTGCATCGCGATGGGATTCTGCGGCGTTCCACGGTGCCGTTTGCGGGCGCGACGGATGCGTTACAGCAGCAGGGTGAGGCGTACCTGCGGCGGATTCTGGAGGAGCTGGATTACGTTGGTGTGTTGGCTGTGGAGTTCTTTGTTGTAGGCGGAAAGCTGCTGGCCAACGAGATGGCGCCGCGGGTTCACAACTCCGGACACTGGACGATTGAGGGGGCGAAGACATCGCAGTTCGAGAACCATCTGCGCGCGATTCTGGGCATGGAGCTGGGCAGCACGGAGAGCGTTCCGACCGTGATGCTGAACTGCATCGGCGAGATGCCGAGCGAGCAGGAGACTAGCGCGACACCTGGCCTCCATCGCCACGACTACGGCAAGGCCGGACGCCCTGGGCGAAAGGTTGGACACCTGACGTTGGCTGCGGGCGAGGGTGAGGCGATTGGGCAGTGGTACGCGCGGCTGAACCCAGAAGACCAGGGCTGACCGGCTGGGGTACCCCACCCCTCCCCCCGGTATCTTTTTATCGGTTGGATCTATGGAATCAGTCGTTTATAGATTGCGAAACGGCCAGGATATTGATTCCGTGTGGGTTGCAGGCAAGATATAGAAAGCAAACGGGTTGCTGATTTGAACCTCGTAGGGGTCGTTTTCTCCCCTAATTCCAGTATAGAAGGTGGGGTTTGAGAACATGTTTTTGTTTTCGAAGTCTTAGTCGTTTGGATGGAGAGAGTTACAGCATAGGTGGGGTTTCGTGGGCTTGACAGCGTCTGGCGCACGAAAATATACCCCTTCCTGCATGGGGAAGGGGTATCTGGAGGGCTAGCTGGATGTAACTTTGTGCTGGACTAGAGCACTCCCTCAAGATAGCCAAGCGGCGATAGCTACACATCCACCGAAAGATTGGTTTTGAGTTCCTTTCCTTTAAAGGTTCGCCCGGGTTCCTCTGTAGACGAATAGGAGCAGCTGCCAGCTATGCTCTAGAGATCGTGTCGAAGGCATCTCTCATCGTTGCGCTGAAGGTGGCCTCCATCGCTGCATGCGTTGCTGCGTGGATGTGGCTGCCATGCGGCCATGCGCAGGACCTTCGCTATCTGAGTCAGCAGACGTGGGGCACGGAGGAGGGATTGCCGCAGAGCAGTGTGCATAGCCTGGCGCAGACTCCTGACGGCTACCTATGGATTGCGACCGAGGGTGGGCTGGCGCGGTTCGATGGCACGAGCTTCACGCTGTTCGATCACACGGACGAGACCGCATTCCGCAGCGACGATATTTGTTGTCTGCTCGATCGAGGAGCCGAGGGGCTTTGGATCGGCACATCGGACGGGTTGGTTCGGCGCAAAGAGGGGCGCTTCCAAAGTTATCGCGAGGCGGATGGGCTCCCCACGGCGGCGGTGCTTTCAATGCGTACCGGTGTCGATGGCGCTCTGCTGGTAGAGACGACGAGTGGATGGGCGCGGCTGAAGCAGGATCGTTTTGTAGCCGCGGTGCCGCCTCCAGAGGTTGTGATCCCGGGTCGCGATGGCGCGCGGTGGGAGTTTACGTCCCAGTCCGTGACGGTGACGGCGCATGGTGTGGCCCATGCTTGGAGAGCGGCGCAGGAGCTGCCACGAGGGCGGGTCGCCACGGTGTACGTGGACCGCGAGGGGCTGGCTTGGATTGCAATGAATGACGCGCTGTATGTTGCTGACAGTGTCACGATGTCCATGAGGCCCGTTGCCGCGCTCGGTGGGAACTCTGTGCTGTCTGTCTTTGAGGACAACGAGGGTGATCACTGGATCGGTACAGAGACGACAGGGCTGCATGTTCTGCGACGGCTGGCGTTCCGCAGTGAGCCCGGTTTGGCCGGAGTCGCCGTGACCAGCGTGGCGCAGGCCAGCGACGGCACGATGTGGGTGGGGACGCGCGATGATGGGGTGCGGCGTCTGCGTGCGGGCTCGTGGAACGAGCCGGTTGCGAGCAACAGGTTGACGAGTGCTGTGGTGTTGTCGCTTGCGCCTGCGGCGGATGGTGGAGTGTGGGTGGGCACGCCGGATGGTTTGAACTATATATCCGGTGGTGCTGCGCCTTCCGTGCAGAAGATCACGCAGTCGGATGGTTTGCCCGATGATTCGATTCGATCGCTGGCGGCCGATCCTGATGGCTCGCTGTGGGTGGGAACTGGGCATGGGCTGGCGCACCTGCGCAAGGCGGGTGGCAGGATCATGGTAGAGAACAAGACGGTTCGCGATGGATTGGGAGGAGATTTGATCGGAGCGTTGTATGTGCCGCGCGAAGGTAATGCGACGCGGGCGGTGGGCCGATCAGCGGCGATCTGGGCGAGTACATCCGGTGGGTTGTCGCGTGTGGCGAACGATGGCACAGTGAAGACGTACAGCGGCAAAGACGGTCTGGGCGCGGCGATTGTGACGTCGATGGCAGAGGATCGAACTGGAGTGCTGTGGGTTGCGACCGCAGATGGTGGATTGAGTTACTTCGATGGGCAGAGATTCCATGTGGCGAGCGATGTTGTTGCGAGCGGCGCACGCGAGAACAAGATCGAAGGGATGATCGTGGATGGCAGGGGAGCGCTGTGGCTGCGTATGGACCGGGGCGTTCGACGCCTGGCAGCGAGCTGGTTGTACGACTGCGTGACGCGAGGCAGTTGCAGTGTGACGAGCACTCGTTATGGGATTGCGGATGGACTGCCGAATGAGGAGCTGGTCTTTGGCGCGTCGGCGGTGCCGTGGCGGGCTGCCGATGGTGAGGTGTGGTTCCCGACGCGTGGCGGTGTCGCTGTAGCGGATGCAGAGAATCTGCACGTCGCTGCGATTGCGCCGCCGGTGGTGGTGCAGCGGTTGCTGGTCGACGATGCCGCACAGTCTCTGACTGCGTCGCCGGTTAGTGTTCCATTTGGACATTCGCGCATCACGATTGAGTATGTGGGGCTGAGCTTTCTCGCTCCGGCAGAGGTGCGGCATCGATTTATGTTGAAGGGGTTCGACGATCACTGGACTGAAGCGGGTGCGCGACGTTCGGCGACGTACACGAACCTTCCACCGGGCACGTATGCGTTTGCTGTGCAGGCCGCGAATCGCGAAGGTGCATGGAGCGCGACGGGCGCGAGTCTGCGGTTTCGTGTGATTCCACCGTGGTATCGGCGGTGGTGGTTTCTTGTGATCGCGGCGCTGCTGGTGTTGTTGCTGCTGGTGGCTGTGTATCTGCTGCGGTTGCGCGTGTTGCGAAGGGAGTTCAACGCGGTTCTGGCGGAGCGGAACCGGATGGCCCGGGAGATTCATGACACGCTGACGCAGGACTTTGTGGCAACGTCGCTGCAGTTGGACATCATCGGGCAGCAGCTGAAGAGCGGGCAGACGGAACAGGCGATGGCGCAGGTAAAACAGACTCGACGGCTGGTGACGGATGGACTTGAAGAGGCGCGCAGGAGCATATGGGAGCTGCGTGCGAACCACTCTCAGGACAGCCTGCCGACGCGCATGAGCCGGCTGGTGCAGCGCGATACGTTTGCGGCGATCTCGCCGCGCCTGGACGTGGGTGGGGCGTATCGTGCGCTGGAGCCGCGGATGGAGCGCGAGATTCTACGCATCGCGCAGGAGGCGCTGTCGAATGTGCTGCGCCATGCGGAGGCGACGGAGACAGTGGTGGAGCTGCGGTACCTGCCCGATGTGTTGCGGTTGAGAGTCCGGGACAACGGTCGCGGATTTGTAGTGGACAGCGCAGTAGCGAAGCAGGGACACTTTGGGTTGCTGGGTATGAGGGAGCGGGCGTCGTCGATCGATGGCTCGCTTGAGATTGTGAGTGCGCCGGGTGGGGGAAGCGTTGTAACCTTGCGCGTGCCGCTGGAGAACGTGAGATAGAGATCGACGAGAACGTGAGGGATGAGATGCCGGAGCGAATCCGAGTGATGTTGGTGGAGGACCACCAGGTAGTGCGGCAGGGACTGGTAGCGTTGTTGTCCGCGTCGGAGGACATCGAGGTTGTCGGTTCGGTGGGCGATGGACTTGAGGCGGTGGAACGGTTCGGCACAGCGCGGCCGGATGTGACGCTGATGGACTTGCAGATGCCCAAGCTGGGCGGCGTGGAGACGATTCGGCGCATACGCGAGAGGTTTGCGGAGGCGCGGTTTATTGTGCTGACGACGTTCGATGGCGATGAGGACATCTATCGCGCGCTACAGGCGGGTGCGCGCGCGTATCTGCTGAAGGGCATGCCGCTCGATGACCTGCTGGTGACGATTCGTGCGGTTCATGCGGGCAGGCTGCATGTTCCGGCAGAGGTTGCCGAGAAGCTGGCGCAGCGTGTGAGCGGGCAGGACTTGACGGCGCGGGAGCTGGGTGTGTTGGAGCGCATCGTTGCGGGGCGAGCGAATAAGGAGATTGCGAGCGACCTGTGCATCTCCGAGGCGACGGTGAAGACGCATGTAAACAGCCTGCTCGGCAAGCTTGGTGTTGCCGACCGAACCCACGCGGCGACGGTGGCGATTCAGCGTGGCCTGGTGCATCACCGGTGAGGATTATGCGAGGTTGTTTTGTGAAGTTCGCGGCGATGCTGCTGATGTGTGTTGCAGGCAGCGCGCAAAAGACGCCGGGCGGCGAGTGGCGTACGGCTACCGCCGCGGAGTTGAGTGCCGTACTGCCGCTGCGAGCTCCGGTGGTGAAGGAGCGCATCGAGACGGAGATGGCGTCGGCGACGGGTGTGATCGACGGGCATGGGCATGTGATCGCTGCGGTTGTGTTAATCACGGCGGGATATGCGGCAAATGGGAAGTACTCGCACTACCTGCTGGCGCAGACGCCGATGCGTTTGGGGAAGGACTTGCAGCTGCCTGCGGGCGCGTATGTGATCGGCTGGACGCGTGGCGAAGAGAGCCTGCAGGTGCACATCTACGATGCGGCGACGGGCGTCGACCGTGGGAGCATCAAGGCTCCGATGATGCCGCGTAGCGTGACGGTGGTGCCGATCAGGATATGGCCGCCGTCGGAGCGCAGCATCATCCAGATTGGGCGGTTCATGATTCCATATACGCCGGTCGCTTAAATGCGCAGGGCCGCCGCGAGTAGCGACGGCCCTGGGTTGGCGATGCGTTAGCCGTTCTGGTTGGGATCGGTGTGGATGGTGCGATAGCTTGCGTTGCCGCGCGACCAGACGAGGAAGAGCATGTCCTTTCCGGCGGGTACGTGGTGTACCTCGTTGGCGAACTGGTCAGCGGAGCTGGTGGCGTTGCGGTTGACTTCGAGGATGATGTCGCCGGACTGCAGCCCTGCCTCATCGGCAGGGCTGTCGGGACGAACGTTCTGGACGACGACGCCGTGGACAGATGCGGGAACCTGCAGCTGCTGGCGGACGTCGGGTGTGAGGTTGGCGACGGCCAGGCCTAGCTTGCCGCTTTGGGGCGTGGAGCTGTCATCGTTGTCGGCGACCTGCATGTCGTGGTGGTTGTACTCACCGATGGTGACATTCTCAGTGCGCTGCGCGCCGTTGCGGATGATGCCGAGGGTGATCTTCGTTCCCGGCGTGAGTTCGCTGATGGCGAGTTGCAGAGCGCCGCCGTTTTCGATGGGGTGTCCGTTGAGCGAGATGACGACGTCACCCTGCTGCAGGCCGGCGCGGCTAGCCGGCGAGTCCGGCGTGACCTGCGCGAGGATGGTTCCGGTCGCGTTCGGCAGATGGAAGAACGAGGCGTTGTCGGGCGTGACATCGTTTAGAGTGACGCCAAGATAGCCGTGATCGACTTTGCCGTGGGCGATGATCTGCTGCGCGGTGGCACGGGCGGTCTGTGCCGGGATGGCGAAGCCTGCTCCGGCGAAGGAGCCACTGTTGGAGATGATGAAGGTGTTGATTCCGACGAGCTCACCGTGCGCGTTGACCAGTGCGCCGCCGGAGTTGCCCGGGTTGATGGCGGCGTCGGTCTGGATGTAGCCCCCGGGCTTGCGGGCGTCGTCGGAGTAGGGGTTCTGACGATTGACTGCGCTGACGATGCCGCGGGTGACGGAGAACTGGAAGTAGCCGAAGGGGCTGCCGAAGGCGAGCACCGTCTGGCCGGGCTCGAGCTTGCTGGAGTCGCCCCAGGAGACGGCAGGAAGATCGTGCGCGTCCACCTTTACGACGGCGATGTCGGTGAGTTTGTCGACGCCGACGACCTTGCCGGTGAGCACGCGGCGGTCGTGCAGTGTCACGCGGATCTGCGTTGCGCCGTCGACGACGTGGTCATTGGTGACGATGTAGCCGTCGGGCGAGATGATGACGCCGCTGCCGATGCCGTGCTCGCTCTGCGGCGGCTGGGGCGCCATCCGTCCGCCGAACTGGCCCCCAAACTGGCCGAAGAACTGTTGCAGTCCCGGAGGCAGACTTTGGAGCTGGCCTTGTTGATCGGCCTGCTCTTCCGGTACTCGCGAGGTGACGGCGATGTTGACGACTGCAGGGGTGATGCGGGCGGCGAGTGCCTCCATTGCGTTGTCGAGGCTGGTGAGGGCGGCGACGCTGTGGTCGTCGAGCGGCGAGGCGGAGACCTCAGAGGCATGGACGCCGTTGTGGTTGATGAGGAGAACCGCACCGAGAGCGATCGTCGAGGCGATGGAGGTGGGGATGATGATGTTGTGGAAGCGAGAAACTAATGAATTAGTTAATGCGGACATGGGTAACTCCAGGTTGAGGTTTGTTGAGGTTTAAGGTGGTTATAGTTTGATGATGAGCCAGCCATCTGGAACACGGACGGCGGCGTAGGTGAACTCGATCTCAGGCTCCTCGTCGGGCTGGAGCTGCTCTTCCGCTCTCTGCTGCCATCGGATCTGTGTCATGCGCAGGCGTCTGTAAGTGGAATGTGGGCGGCTCGCCGATGCGTTGCGGAGTGCTGGCTGTTCGACCGGGATGGCGGTGGCCGTGGTCGTGGGGACTTCGGCCTTCACCAGCGTTGCATGGGCAGCGGGTAGCGCTACAGGAGCTGGGGGAGCCGTTGCCTGCAACGTCTGGATGACCTGCGGAGCGGCGACTTGCGGCGTAACGATGTGGCCAACCGGTGCGTTTGCCGTGAAGCTGACTATTTGCGGTGCGCGTGCGACGATGCAGGAACTGCCCACGGCTCCGAGCACCAGGACAACGACGGCTGCGGTGGTCATGGGGTTGCTCATATGCTGCGTGGGCTGGTACAGGATGCGGCGGATGCGGTGTTCGAGCGCGGTGCGGCGGTCCCATGCTCCCAACGCGAGGGTTAGGCTCTTGCGTAGCAACGAGTGCTCAGCGAGGTTGGCGAGACAGACGGCGTAGGCCTTGCGAGCACCGGTGGCGCGCAGCACACCGTCGTCGCAGGCCAATTCGCGCTCCTCGCAGAGGCGCCGCTCTACCCACATCAATGCAGGGCTGAGCGGGAAGAGAACCAGCGCGAGTTTTTGTAGCAGGTTCGTCCAATCGTCGCGACGGCGAAGGTGCTCCATCTCGTGGCGCAGGACGGGTTCAAGCGTCGCTGGCGTGAGGGTTGCGATGAGATCGGCTGGTAGCAGGATCTTCGGTGCAAAGAAGCCGACGACGCTCGGGCGATCGACATCCATGGAGGCGCAGACTTGAACCTGTCTTCCGTCGTGATGTTGCAACAGCGTCGATGGAACGGCACCGATAGACAATGGTTCTGCGCGGCGCGAGAGGTTGTGTAGAGCGGCGACGCTGCGCAGCAACTGCGCTGCACGCGCCAGCGAGAGAAGTATCCAGATGGCGGTAAGAGCGATGCTCCAGCGTGGGTCTACGTGCAGCACGGGGACATTCAGAGCGGCGTTGTGCTCGGCGACCGTGCTTGCAGTATGGATAGGGAACAACGGCAGAGCGTTCAGCAGAGCCAGCAGCACCAGCGCTGCGAGCCAGACGATAGAGCGTGCCGCGGCGGAGATAGCAGGGAAGAGGCGCAGGCCGACGAGCGTGAGCAGGACGATGAGTGTCCCCTGCCAGATGGCGGCAACCAGAGCGCCGGCGAGCGCTGCGGAGAGAGGAGCGATGACTTGGAGCAGGCTATTCATTTGCGGGCTCCTGTGCTGTCGAGTGTTCCTGTTGAGAGACTGGCTCGTCGTCCGGTGCCTGCGCGATCAGTTCCTTGAGGCGCTTGAGTTCGTCCGGGGTGACCTCGCCATTATCCAGCAGGGAGAGCAGTAGCCGTTCGCGGGAGTTTCCGAAGAAGCGTTGGATAAGATGGCGGACCTCGGAGCTGCCGGCCTCGCGTTCGGCGACACAAGGGCTGTAGAGGAAGGCCCGGCCCTCCTGGCGGTGCGTGACGTAGCCTTTGCGCTCCAGGATGCGGAGCGTGGTGAGTACGGAGGTGTAGGCCAGCGGCGCCTGATCGGAGACGGCCTCGACCAGCTGTGCCACGGCCGATTCGCCGCGCACCCAGAGTAGCTTCATCAGTCTGAGTTCAGCTTCGGTCAGCGTGATGGAACGTTTCGGTGGCATCGTCTTCGGGTGAGTCGAACTGCTCTCACTGTTATAGACGAGGAACTAATCGATTAGTTAGCGGGAGGGGTTTTGCCGTTTCCTTGAGTGCGTTCGCGCCTTCGGCACTTGCTACGGCAAAAGCAAACGCAGATTCCCTTCGGGAATGACAAATAAAGACACAAACAAATAGCTGCTCAGGCGTTCTTTTTGGGGGAGCGTTTGCGGCGGACGGGTTTGCCGTCGGAGGCGTTGGATCGGCTGTAGCCGGCGTGGCGTTGCAGCACCAGGGCGGCGGCTCCGCGCAGGCGGGCGAGCTCCACGTCGCTGGTGACCACGATGCGCGGCGGCGTTCCGGTGAGGATATTTTGGGCGAGTTCGGCTTCGACGATGGGGCCGAAGCGGTCCCATGCCGAGGTGAGGCCGCCGTTGAGCAGGACGAGCTCCGGCGAGAGCGCAGTAACGATGATGCGCAGACCCTGTCCCATATAGTGAGCCTGGCGGTTGAGCGCCTCAATGGCGTCAGCGTCGCCGTCCTCGGCGAGGTTGATGAGCTCGAAGCTGGTGGGGGCGGGTTGCTCGGGGCGGCCGGCTTGTTTGCGAAGCTCCTGGAAGTAGCCGATAGCGGCACGGGTGGAGGCGAAGACCTCCCAGCAGCCTTTGCGGCCGCAGCCGCAGACTGGCCCGTTGGGGTCGAGGCAGAGGTGACCGAACTCGCCGGCGAGGCCGGAACGGCCGGTGAGGAGCTGTCCGTTGGCGAGAATGGCCGCGCCGACGCCTTCGGTGATGGTGACCAGGACGGCGTTGCGGACGCCTTCCATGCGGCCGAACCAAAGCTCAGCCAACATGCAGGCGTTGGCGTCGTTGTCCATCTCGACCTGCAGGGGGATGGCGGCCTGAATCGCTTTTTTGATGTCGTAACCGGCCCATGGCAGGTTTGGGGCGAGGATGAGCTGCTCGGTGGTGGGGTCGACGCGGCCGGGCAGGATGATGCCGAGTCCTTCGAAGGATTTGTCCGGATGCTGAGGGATCAGGCGTTCGATGCAGGCGATGAGGTTGCGGACGCCGCGTTCAGGGTCGGCGACGAGAGGTAGCGATTCGCGCGACAGGAAGCGGCCGTTGAGGTCCACGACGCCGACGATGGCCTGGTTGGGGCGGACGTCTGCTACGACGATGACCATGCCGGGGTTGATGGATAGAAGGGTGGGTCGGCGTCCTCGTGGGCGGAGTGCGGCGGGGCCTTCTATAACCCAGCGTTCGCCGATGAGCTGCTCGGCGATGGAGGAGATCGTGCTGGGCTGCAGTCCGGTGCTGCGCGAGAGGTCGGCGCGGGAGATGGGCTGGCGCGTGCGGATCAGTTCAAGAACGACGTCGCGGTTGATGTCGCGGACGACCTCGCTGGAGGCCAACTCCGCGTAAGCAAGGTCGATGCGTTGCATGCCCTTGGTGCGCTGGCGGTGGCTGGGGATGACGTTCGACATGGGTCGGCCTGGGGTACGGTTAGGAATAGTGTCTCGCCTCAGGCGGAAGTTGGCCGCCTCGCATGACGACGGATGAGATCAATAGATGTCTGATCAAAGATACACCTTCTTTCGCGTTGATTCTGCTCCTGTATCGGGGGAGATTCCGGCGAAAATGCGCAGAGGAGGGTATCCGCTGATATAGTTGTTTGGCTGGAGAAATTACTGTTGCAAGACCCGGTAGCGTGGCGAGGGCGGGAACCCGGTCGACACAGCATTACTGGTAGGAAAGGTGAGAGACGATGCCCCCATTTTTTGGTGAACTGGAGACTATTCACTTTGAAGGCCGTGAGAGCCAGAAACCCCTGGCCTATCGCTGGTATGACCCTAACCACGTGGTATTGGGTAAACCCCTGAGTGAGCACCTGCGGTTTGCGATTGCGTACTGGCACAGCCTGGCTATGAACGGCAGCGACCCGTTTGGCGCGCCGACGCTGAACCGGCCGTGGATGACACGCTCCGATGCGATGGAAGGTGCTCGCGAGAAGGCGGATGCCGCGTTCGAACTGTTCCGAGTGCTAGACCTGCCGTTTTATACCTTCCATGATCGCGACATCGCTCCTGAAGGCGCGGACCTGAAAGAGTCGCTGAAGAACTTTCAGGCGATGGTGGAGTATCTCGCGAAGAAGATGGAAGGCAGCAAGGCTAAGCTGCTGTGGGGTACGGCGAACCTGTTCTCGCATCCTCGGTTTATGTCCGGTGCCGCGACGAACCCTGATCCGGATGTGTTCGCGTACAGCGCGACGACCGTGAAGCATTGCATGGATGCGACCAAGCAGCTTGGTGGCAGCAACTATGTTTTGTGGGGCGGGCGTGAAGGCTACGAGACACTGCTGAACACCGATATGGGTCGCGAGCTGAACCATTTGGGACGCTTCCTAAACCTGGTGGTGGAGTATAAGCACAAGATCGGTTTCGATGGCCAGATTCTGATTGAGCCGAAGCCCAAGGAGCCGACCGCTCACCAGTATGACTTCGATACGGCGACGGTGTATGGCTTCCTGAAGAAGCATGGGTTGGAGGGCGAGGTGAAGGTGAACCTCGAGGCCAACCACGCGCTGTTGGCAGGGCATAGCTTTGAGCATGAGATTGCGACGGCGGCCTCGCTGAACATCCTGGGTTCGCTCGATGTGAACCGCGGAGATCCGTTGCTGGGTTGGGATACGGACCAGTTCCCGAATGATCTGCAGGCGATGACGCTGGCTCTGTACCAGGTGATTCTAGGCGGCGGAATCGGCAAGGGTGGGTTGAACTTCGACGCGAAGATTCGCCGTCAGTCGATTGAGCCGGAGGACCTTGTGCACGCACATGTAGGGGCCGTGGACCTGTGTGCGCGCGCGTTTTTGAATGCGGCTGCGCTGGTGGAAGCCGGTGAGCTGAAGGCCGCGGTCGCCGAGCGTTACGCAGGCTGGGACAAGCCTGAAGCGAAGGCGATGCTGGATGGGTCGCTGACGCTGGAGCAGATCTCGGAGAAGACGCTGGCGAACGGTGTGAACCCGGCGCCGCGTTCGGGCAAGCAGGAGCGCCTGGAGAATCTGCTGAACCGTCGCCTGTTTTAGTAAAACAAACGCAAGGTAAAATGAAGGAGGCGAGGGCGGCCGCGATGTCTGCGGGCTGCCGTTGCCTCCTTCATCGCAGCAGCTTTGCAACTAGTCCCCGTCGTCCAGCGGCCCAGGACGACGCCACACTCATGGCGTAAACACGCGGTTCGAATCCCGTCGGGGACGCCAAAAAGCAGACAGTAGTGAGTAGGCAGTAAAGAGTAGAGAGTAGTAGAGATGGGTTATTTCTTTACAGCCGTGAACACTGTCTATCGCCTCCTGAAGTTCTGGGGAGCAAAGCGATTCTGTTCCTCGTCTACCGTGGCAATCTCGCCAGACAGACAGAAGATGGCCGTGTCCTCTACCCAAATAGGGCAGGCGCAACGCTTA
The DNA here is from genome assembly GCA_903970395.1 of Acidobacteriaceae bacterium. Lineage (GTDB taxonomy): Bacteria > Acidobacteriota > Terriglobia > Terriglobales > Acidobacteriaceae > Granulicella. The sequence goes on along the minus strand of CAJCIM010000210.1, from coordinate 20,233 downwards.
TAGAAGCGGTCAGAAGGTTGAGAACAGCCTTCAAATGCCGTCGATAGAGCGTAAGCATGATGCATCTATCGCACGTGTATCGTGCACAGCATTTCAAAGTATTCGTAAGTATTTGTAAATAATATGGTGGAGGCGGTGGGAGTCGAACCCACGTCCGAAAAAACCAACAACAGAGAGCATTCATGCTTTTCCCGTATCATCTTTGTCTCGTAGCCGCCACTTAGAACGGGCGAAGATGTTGCGGCCACCAGCCTGATTGGTCTCGTCCTTGGCGCTCAGGCGGAGCCCCGCGGACCAGCCTACTGTGCGACGATTGGTATCCGCCCGTAGGCGAAGCGGAAGCAATCGGCTACTTAATTAAATTAAGCAGCAAGCGCGAATTGAGGTTCGGCACTTATAGTTTTGTGAGCGATTACGGGTGTTCACACCCCGGCATGCCTCTCTGCCGCAAGCAATCCCGTCGAAGCCGTGACGCCCCCACTCAGGGAACTGGCCCAACATTGCATTGGGGCACTCAAAGAACTGTCTTCATTATACGCGTATGAACTTGCTGTGCTGTGCGCTCTCACGCGAACGCAATCACCAGCGCGCCCGCGGTCACCAGCGCACCGCCCACCATCTTCGCCGGCGTCATGCTCTCGCCAAAGAACAACCACCCCGCGACAATCACAATCGCCACGCTCAGCTTGTCGATCGGCGCCACACCACTTACTGGCCCAAGCTGCAGCGCTCGAAAGTAGCAAAGCCAGCTGCATCCCGTGCACAGTCCGGAGAGAACCAGAAACACCCAGCTCCTCCGCTCGATCGTCGGCACCCCGCCATGCAGATCGCGAGCCACCACAATCGCCCACGTAAACACTAGGATCACCGTCGTCCGTATCGCAGTCGCCAGGTTGGAGTCAATATGCTCCACGCCCACCTTCGCCAGCAACGCCGTTCCCGCCGCAAACACCGCCGAAAGTATCGCCCAGAAGACCCAGCTCATCACGTGCTCCCCATGCCTACTTGGTCGGTAGCGTTACCGTGTTCAGGTCGATCTTCATGAACTCGCCGCGCTCAATCCCCGCACGAATCTGCGCCGGTGATTGCCCACGCATCGTCTCGCGGTACGCGTACACCCCCTCCTGCAGGCACGTCGAGCACTCCGCCCCATGCAACACCGTAAAACACGCGTGGAGGCTGTCATGCCCCAGCGCGCGGTCACAACGGCAGTAGCAGGGCTCCTGGTGCAGCACCGCCGGAATCTTCGCCGCCATCTTGTACGCAGCCACCTGGTACGTGTGCACAAAGTTCGGCCCCGTCAGCTGCTGTCCATGCAGAAGAGGCGTCATCGCCACCGTCGGAGCACCCACGTTGTACGCCGGCACATCACTCGCCGGGTCAGAGAACTGCGCAGAAGCCGCAACCGTTACCAGAGCCAGAACCACGCATCCCAACACACGTCGCATCGAATCCCTCACAACTCTGATCATATCGTGCAGCCGCACAGCCTCTCCTACCGCCGTCCCACAGACTCCTTCGGAGCCACCGCAAAGAAGATCCTCTTCCGCCCGCGCCCAAGCAGTGCCCAGCCATTGCCTTTCAGGTCCCAAGGAACCCAGCCAACCTCCTGCGCCACGGTAAAACCCGCGGCATCCAGGTGCTGAATCAGCAGGTCATCTGGAGTCGCCACCACCACCATCTCGCGGGTCTTCGCCTGCCGCAGCCTCGCAAGCAGGGAACTCGCCGGCTCATCCTGGCTCACCGACCACACACTCTGCCGTAACACCCCATCGCTGCCTCGGCGCAGCGCCCATCCCAGCAACCGGTCGTCCACCACAACCACCTCACCCGGCGCCAGCGACTCCTCCACCGTTCCTCGCATCAAGCGCAATGCATTCTTCTGCCGCTGCCACTCCACATACCCCACGCGCCCCGCAAACGCACCCACCAGAAACACCACAGCAATCGCCGCCACGATGCGGCCCACGCTGAAACCGCGCCTATGTAACTCGACGTTCGCTGTCGCGCCTGCTGCCTCAGTTATGTCTAGAAAATCGCTCACAGTCACTATCATGCCTCAACCAGAAAAAAAGGACGGCATGAACGGTCTTTTGTCCATGCCGGGAGGCCAGTGACGCAACTTGCTACTCGGGGAGAATCTTCCGAGAGATCTTTCGCTATCTCCATTCCACAAACTGGAGCATCGCTGAAACAGTTATACCAGATTTCGGAGATAAGTCCAATGGCCTGTGGAAATCTACGGTTCAACTCCTAAAACCGTCTCGTATGTCCTGAGAAACCGTTCTCTGGCCCTACAGAATCAACAGATTCCCATATCATCCCCATGCGATACATACGTACTCACACAGGGCGTCAATAAACCTACGTCGTTTGCGGCTTCAAAGTCGCGCTGAAGTCACCATCAGCATTCATCGGATCGACAGCGATGGTGCCCGCCATCTTTGCCCCTGTCTCGTCCACCACTCCGGTCAGCGTCACTGTAATCGGGGTGCCCTCGTACTCAGAGTTGAAGCTCCACGTCAGTGTCTGGTCCTTCACCTTGCCCGTTACTGGATGGCTCTTTGTCTGGTCGTCCAGGCAGCTCCCGCTCACCGTCATATCGGCGGCGGTAGTCAACGCGCAACTCAAGGTCACAGGAACGCCCTGCACATTCCCGGTCACCGCCCATGTTCCCGTCGCCGGAACCGCACCAGGCACTGCCGCCGCAACCATCGTGGACGGCAGGGAAGTCACCGCCAGCAGGACTGCACTCGTCATCAACACTCGCATCGTCATCGTAATCTCACCTCGTTGAAAACTCCTTACTCGTCCAGCAGGGCACTCAACTGCCGTGCCATATCCAGGTCCTTCTGCGTAACGGTGCTGCCCACATCGTGAGTTACCAGCGCCAGCCGCACCTTGTTATATCGGATATCGATGTCAGGATGGTGGCCAGCGGCTTCAGCCGCCGCGGCCACACGGTTCACAAATGCCATCGCCGCCACAAAATCCTCGAACGTAACCACACGAACCAGTTCGTGATTCTCCAGGCCCCATCCCGGCAGCTCCATCACAGCGTCCAACAGCTCCTGCCCTTGAATCGGTTCCACAGCATCCTCCTTAGGCTTCTGTCGTCTTTATAAGATTTGCAGCTTGGTTCTCTTCGGGATTTGTTAGGGAAACTCTGATTAAGTGTCTTTGGGAGGGAGCAGGGATCTTTTAGACCCCTGACTTTTCAGTAAAAAGTTAGTCGGGCTTTAGCCCCGGAGAGACTTGTTCAGAGCCTCCTTAGCTTGCGTCTCTCGTTCGGCCCTCTTGTTCGCAACCCACTCAGGCTTTGTTACCTGCCGGCTCCGTCCCAGCGCCAATGCACTGGCCGGCACATCCTCAGTAATACACGATCCCGCGGCAACATATGCGCCATTCCCCAGAGTTACCGGGGCCACTAGCGTCGAATCCGACCCCACAAACACCCCATCGCCGATCGTCGTCGTGTGTTTGTGCACACCGTCGTAGTTGCACGTAATCGCGCCTGCGCCCACATTCACGCCCGCGCCAATCACTGCATCACCCAGGTAGCTCAGATGGTTGGCCTTCGACCCCTTGCCCATCCTCACCTTCTTCGTCTCGACAAAATTCCCCAGGTGCGCGCCCTCGCCAATCTCGCTCCCCGGCCGCAGATGTGCATACGGCCCCAGCTGCGCGCCATCGCTCACCGCTGCATCGTCCAGCACACAGCCATTCCGCACCAGCACGCCATCACCCAGCGTCGAATCCTGTATCACCGAGTAGCTCCGCACCCGGCAATCGCTCCCGATCTTCGTCGTTCCCAGCAGCTGCACATACGGTTCAATGACCGTATCCGCACCCACCTCCACCTGTGCGTCGATCACACAAGTCTCCGGCCGAAAGATCGTAACCCCCTGGGCCATCAGACGCCGAGCAGCCTCCACGCGCATCGCCGCATCCAGATACATCATCTCCGCAATCGTGTTCGCGCCCAGCACCTCGTCCACGCTATCGCCTGCAAGCGCCACAACGCGCCGACCCTCAACCACCAGCAGCGCAGCCACGTCGGTGAGATAAAACTCTCCGTTGGCATTGTTCGTCTGCAGCTTGTCCAGCTGCGCAAACAGGGCAGCAGTCTCAAAGCAATAGATCCCCGAGTTGATCTCCGGCGACCGCAGCTGCTCTGGCTTCAAATCCTTCTGCTCAACGATCCCCACCACCTCAGCCGCTCCGGCACTCGCTCGCATCACGCGTCCATACCCTGTCGGGTCTGGCGGCACCGCCGTCAAGATCGTCATCGCGGCCCTCTGCTCGGCGTGGAATGCAATCATCCGCTGCAGTGTTGACGGCTTGATCAACGGCACATCGCCACTCAGCACCAACAGGTTCTTCGGAGGCACCGCACCACTCAGCGCGAACTCCGCCTTCACCATCTGTAGAGCATGTCCTGTCCCACGCTGCTCTGCCTGCAGCACAAACCCAACACCCGTCTTCTCGACCGCGGCCTTCACCCGCTCGGCCTCATGCCCCACCACGCAATAAATCTCATCTGTGGCGGCAATGGTTCTAGCTGCCGCAATCACATGTAGCAGCAGCGCCTGCCCGCCAATCTCATGCAATACCTTCGGCCGCCGCGACTTCAACCGCGTCCCCTTGCCAGCCGCCAGAATCACTACACCCAGCTCACTCATCACGCCCCCATCCTCTCACGAACAGCAACCCCGTGAATCCCTCTCATCTGAACCGTATAGTGGTTTCAGGGGCGCATCGCTCAAGTAGCCTTTTTAGTTGCAATTTCAGCCTTTCTAATTGTCATTCTCCTGAGCGAAGTCGAATGAGGAATCTGCGTTTACTTCTAGGTACCCCGACGCTTTTAGCGTCAGGTCTCATTTCGGCCCAAAAAATTGAGGGGCTCCAGCCTTGAGGTATGCCCTCCTACTCCCGGCACACCCCAACCACCGCCGCACCAAATTTATCCACCTTCTCCTGCCCCATACCCGTCACATCCTTAAGCTCCCCCAGCGTCTGTGGATTAGCCACGGCAACAGCCCGCAGCACGGTATCGCTCAGCACAAAAAAGCTAGGCAAGCCCGCCTTCGCAGCCTCGTCCTTACGCCAAGCCTTAAGCTTTTCTTCCAACTCCCGTTGCTCCGCATCCAACTCCACCGGAGCCACAACAGGCGCCGCCACAACTCTGGGTTCTCTGTGTGCCCCAGAGCCTGCCCTGAGTTTGTCGAAGGGTCTCACTTCTGAGACATGGGTTCGCGGCACCACTTTCACAGGCTCACTCTCTCGCAACCGCGTCTTCGTCACCGCTCCACCCTCTCCACGACAAGCCGCCAGAATCGCCGCTCCAAACTTCTCCACCTTCGCCGCGCCCAGCCCCTTGATCCCGAACAGCTCATCCATCGTCCGCGGAGCCTCCATCACTATCGACCGCAGCGTGCTGTCCGCAAACACCGTAAAGGCAGGCGCGCCATTCTTCTTCGCCAGATCACTCCTCCAGCGCCGAAGCCGCGTCTCAACAGCCTCTTCCTCCGCTGTCAGCTCACGAGCCGCAACACTCTTCTTCGCCACCTTCTTTGAGGTCTTCCCCGATCCGCTGGAAGCACTCAGCCCCCGCGCCGCATCGCCACGAATCCACACCGTCGCCAGCGTCGCATCATCCGGATCGCGTCCCTCAAACGTGATCGACGCCTTGCGATAGGTAATCTCCTTGCCCTCAGGATTTGTAAACGTGTCATTCGCGATCGACACCAGCGCCGCCCGCGCCAACCCATCCATCAGCGCATCGAACCGCTTCCGGTCGCTGGTAATCTGCAGCTCGGTAAACAGCTTGCCCAGCGACTGCCCGCGTCCATCCAGAGCCTTCAAAATCCGCCGCAGCTCTCTGCGCTCACCGTCATCTGGAGCATGCCCATCCTGCCCCGCACCTCCCGGCTTACACACATCGCAGTGCCCGCACGGCCCGAGCCTATCGCTGGTATCGCCAAAGTGCCGCACCAGAGCCACCATCCTGCACTGATGCCCTTCGGCATAGGCCATCATGCTGTCGATCTGGCTCTTCCGCGCAGCCACCTGGCCGTCATAGCCACTCTTCCATGTTGCCAGCCCACGCCGCCCATCACCCGCGCGCACCAACCCGGCAAAGTCCACCTCGGCCACACCCACGCCATGCAGCTTCTCGACCACCCGTTCCAGCGTCTCGCGCTCCATCGCGACGCCCTTCTTGCCCAGCGCACGCTGCAACGTCTCTATATCCGTCGGCTCATCGGACAGTACTCCCGCGACGCGCTCCAGGTCACTCACCGCCGGATAGTTCTTCTCCAGAAAGAACTCCTGCGTGCGCCGGTCGGCAAAGCTGTACAGCAAAACCGTGCGCGACAGCTTCCCATCGCGCCCCGCTCGTCCAATCTCCTGGTAGTACGCCTCGACGCTCCCCGGCAGTGCCACATGCACCACCGTCCGTACGTCGGCCTTATCGACTCCCATCCCAAAGGCCACCGTCGCCACCACCACATCCAGCTTCCCACTCAGAAACGCCGTCTGCACGCGCTCGCGCACATCCGGCGGCAGCCCCGCATGGTATGCAGCAGCAGGGAAGTGCTTGCCCAGCTTGCCTGCGATCTCTTCCGCATCTTTGCGAGAAGCCGCATACACAATCGCTGGCCTCGCGCTCGCGTCCTTCAGCAGCTTCGCCGCAAAATCCGCGCGCTGCGGCTTCGAAAGCTCCACCGCTTCAACAGCCAGATTGCTCCGCCGAAACCCCGTAATAAAGATCGCCGCATCCTTCAGCTCCAGTTGCGCGGCAATGTCCCTCTGCACCGTCGGTGTCGCCGTAGCCGTCAACGCCACAATGGGAGCTGGGCGCAGCATTGGCAGATACTGCCCCAGCGTCCGGTAGTCCGGTCGAAAATCATGTCCCCACGCCGAGATGCAGTGCGCCTCATCGATCGCCACCAACGCCGGCTTTCGCTTCGCCAGCATCTCCGGAAACCCCGGCACACGCATCCGCTCCGGCGCAATGAACAGAAAATCCAGCTTCCCATCCAGATAATCCCGGCAAGCCAGCCGCGAATCCTCACGGCTCAACCCCGAGTGCACCCTCGCCACGCGGCATCCCAGCGCGCTCAGCTTCGACGCCTGGTCATCCATCAGCGCAATCAGCGGAGAGATCACCAGCCCCGTTCCACCCCGTGCCAGCGCCGGCAACTGGTAGCAGAGGCTCTTGCCCGCGCCCGTCGGCATCACCAGCAGGACATCCCGGCCCGCGGTCGCCGCCTCGCAAACCTCCTGCTGATGCGCGCGAAACTCGCGGTGCCCAAACACCCGATGCAGCAGTTCGGCCAGGCTCTCAGTTGTCGACTTTTCGGCACTGTGGGACGAAGACATAAACATCGCCTATCTTCGCACAACCTTCGCCGTGCAATTCCTCGCCTCTCGCTCTAAGACCAAACCGCTATGGCATCCGTACTTCTGCGTAGCGTGATTTTTCCTTGCGTCCTGCAACCCAGCCGTAACGTATCTTCACTACATCAACCGAAACCACCTTTACCCGGAGGCACCTTTCTTGGATCTACGCGCCCGACTCCTCGTTGCAACTACGCTTGCATCGCTATTGCTACCCTTCATCCTCACCGCACAGGAGTCGCCAACCCCGCGCCCCGATAGTGCCGCTCCCGCGCAACGCGGAGACTCCGCAGCTCCGCGCCAGCGTGGCGCTGGTGCCGCTGCTCCCGCTCCCGCTGAAGGTGAACTACCCATCCCGCCCGAGACCACCTCGGTCACGCACCATGAGTGGACAGCTGGCTCACGCCCCGTCCACTACACTGCCACCGCCGGCAACCTCCTCATCAAGGGTGAGGACGGCAAGCCCAACGGCAGCATCTTCTACGTCGCCTATACCGAGGACGGCGCCCCCGCCAAGTCTCGCCCCATCACCTTCCTCTACAACGGCGGCCCCGGCTCGGCCACCGTCTGGCTCCACATGGGTTCGGTAGGCCCCGTCCGCGTCGTCACTAAGTCTCCCAAGCCCAGCGGCGCACCGCCCTATGAGTGGGTGCAGAACCAGTACTCCCTCATCGACAAGTCCGACCTCGTCTTCATCGATGCTCCGCTCGCAGGCTTCTCCCGCGCCGTAGGCAAGGGAACCGCCAAGGACTTCGCCGGCGTCGATCAGGACGTCCGCGCCTTCAACAAGTTCATCACCCGCTACATCACCGTCAACCAGCGCTGGTCCTCGCCCAAGTACCTCTTCGGAGAGAGCTACGGCACCCCGCGCTCTGCCGCGCTGGTCGCCTCGCTCAACAACGACGGCATCGCGTTCAACGGCGTTGTTCTGCTCTCGTCGGTGCTCAACTACTACGTAAACTCTCCCGGCTACGACCTTGACACCAAGCGGTATATCCCCAGCTACGCTGCCATCGCGTGGTACTACAACAAGGTCCCGCACACCGGCACCATGGAAGAGTTCGTGCAGAAGGCACGCGAGTTCTCCCGCGGCGAGTACGCCACCGCGCTCGACAAAGGTGACCTGCTCCCGCCCGCAGAGTTCGACGCCATCGCCAAGAAGCTCGCAGGCTTCACCGGCCTCAGCGAGCAGTACGTCAAGGAAGCCAAGCTCCGCATCGCGCCCACCCGCTTTCGCAAGGAGCTCCTCCGCGACGACGCAGAGATCCTGGGCCGCTACGACGCCCGCTTCGATGGCGTCGACGTCGACTCCGCCGGAGAGAACCCCGGTTACGACCCCTCCGACACCGGCATCTCTGGCGTCTACATCGGTGCCTTCCACGAGTACATTCAGACCGAGCTGAAGTACGACACCACCGAGCAGTACTACCTCTCTGCTCCCGGTATCAATCAGGCCTGGGACTGGCACCACAACCCGTCCGGAGCTGGCGGTCGCCCCGGCGGCGGTCGTGGCGAAGATCAGCCTGACACGGTCATCGACCTCTCCGACGCCATCCGCAAGAACCCCTCGCTCCACGTCTTCTCGGCCAACGGCTGGTACGACCTCGCCACTCCGTTCTTCGGCACGGAGCATGACCTGGCCCAGATGATGCTCCCCGCCAACCTCACCGGCAACGTGCAGTTTGGCTACTATCCGGCAGGCCACATGGTCTACCTGAACGTCGACGCGCTCAAGGCAATGCACGCCGATCTCGAAAAGTGGTACGGCAAGTAACAGCGAAACCGTACCCCCAAAAGCCTGCGCTTTCGAGCCCCTCCCCGCAGGCAAAACCGCCCCGTTCTTCCGCTGAAGAGCGGGGCGTTCTGCGTGTATCTACTTCGGTGGCTCGACCACTGGGGTCGCGACCTTTGACATGGCAGCCTCCACGGCAGACACCGGCCTCGTCGTCACGCCAACAGCAGGATCTACAGGCCCAATCACCTTCGTCAGAATGTCCTTGGGTATCGTCGGATCGATCTTCCAGATCGGGATCGTCACCGGAACATTCAGCTTCAGCGTGCCTACGGTCACATGCGGCCAGCTGATTCCGTTGAACTCCAGAAACACCGTCTGCGAGTACTGTAGCTGCAGAAAGTTCGGCGTTCCTTTCACTGTCTCGATCCAGAACGTCGACTCAGCCACGGTCGTCTGTGCATTCGGTCCGGCCGCCGCTCCATTTAGAAATGATGTATTCGCCACACCGCCACCCGTGATCGGCGTACTGGCCTTCGTCGTCACGTTCAGGGTGGTGAACGATACGATCGTCTGACCAGCAAGCGCAGCCTCCAGCACCGAGTTCGGGTTGTCGACCATACCCTGCGTAATTCCGGTCATCTGTACTCCTGACGAACGGAACGCAGTAGGATTCGAGAGGTTCTGCTCCGGAAACGGTCCAAAGCCTACCGGGTTGATGTTATTGGCCGGGATGACTGGCTTGCCAGTCCCCGACGACGACGTACCCTGTGCCAGCAGAGTCGTTCCGTGTGGCACAGAGGCCATACGAACGATCGTCGATGTCTCCGCTGGGTTCGTCGTCGCAGGAACCGCCGCCCAGATACCCGGCTCAATATGCAGCCCGGCATTCAGGTTCGCGTCCGATACCTGCTGCAGGTACGTCAGCCCGAACATATTGATGTCGCCTTGCTTGAACCCGCGGTTGGGAATCGGACCACTGATCGCCGTAAACGCAATCGAGTCATTGGTCAGATTCAACTCCAGAAAGCGATCGCTCACCGGCGTAGAGTTGGGCCGCCATATCGTGTTGAAGCCCTTTCCACCCCACGTCCCCGCAAGGTCAGCCAGCGGACCAAGTGGATTCAGAATGATAGGAAAAGGGAAGTGAATCGTCTCTTCGAGCGGCGGCAATGGTTGAAAGACAAAGTCATCATTAAGAGGCATGGTGTTCTCCGTTTCTGCGTAAGGTTTTATGTCAATTGCGAACAATCGGACCCGAACCGCAGACAGAGCGTCTGGAGAAGAAGATTGACTTGTTGGGGGCCTTGGGAACTGCCGCGCCTCGGCGCCGCGTTCTCTTCAGTGCGAGGAAGGTAGCACTCCGCCACCCCGATGTAAACATCCATTGTTATGAACTTTTTTGATCGGTTGGGCTCCGCGTCATAGCTGCCAGACAGCTCTGTTCATAAGCATTTCATCTCGTTGCCGCCCGCCCGAGAAACTCGCGCATCCGCCCGCGCCTCCGAGGACTGTTGAAAGAGCCTGGCTTTGAAGGGTACGAGCTTTAGCTCGTACGATAAACCAGCTATTCCACTGAGGCCTTAGCCTCAGTGGGAATGCTTGCGGCGCTGCCCTGGCTTTTCAGGCGTAATCAGCGTCGGCTCCTCCGCGCTTTGATTGACAGCACATGAGCACGTGCGGATTACGCCATCTCCAACCGCCTGCTAACGATCGAACCCCATATCCTTGAACACTTGTCCAGCCACCTTCGCGGCAAGCCCGCGAGGCAGAATCCGGCTGATCAAAGTGACAGCGCGCGTGCTCGCGCGGCCGGGATACGATACCACCTTGCCCCTGACAAAATCGTCCAAGGTCTTGCGAGCAACGCTTTCTGCAGTGTCCATCTTCTCCACCTTCAAGGTGGTGGGCTTTGCTCGAAGAACGCGGTGGCCGTCGCTCCAGGGTTCGCTACCATCATGCGGACGCCGGAACCTTTTATCTCCTCTGCTACAGCCTCACTGAACATCAGAACAAACGCCTTCGTGGCTCCGTAGGTTGCGTTGAATGGCCCTGGTTGGAACCCGCCGTTTGACCCGACATTGATGATACCGCCGGAACCACGCGCCACCATCCTCCGGCCCAAAAGGTGGGTGAGTGCAACGAGGCTGTAGACATTGACGCTTACGGGAGTCAGTTCCTCCACGATGGGCCTGGTGAAAAACCCACCGCTGTAGCCGACGGCAGCGTTGTTCACCAACAGATCGAGATCAACTCCCAGCCGATCGAGTTCCTCCATGATCCTCTCCGGTGCAGACATATCTGCAAGGTCGGCCTGGATGACCTCTACGCGCACCCCGTGGTCGCGACGCAGGCTCGCGGCAAGCGTCTCCAACGCATCCTTTGTCCGTGCTACCAGCACCAGATTCGACCCTCTGACAGCGAGTTCTTCGGCGTAGGCCTTGCCCAGCCCCTTTGACGCCCCTGTGATAAGGGTAAATTTTCCTTTGTAATTGAAACTGGTCCGCTGGGACATTGTGTGGAAGCCTCCGGTTACGACAACGATCATTGTCGATATAACGACAATATTCGTTGTCGTATGATGTGTCAAGCGACCTCAGTTTTTGGGATTTACTGTTGAAAACAGAGAAGGCGATAGCCCGCGCCGCCGCGCGGCACGCCTGCCAAGACTTCTCGGGCGGGCATCAATCTTGCCGGCATCCAGCTCCGCATGCGGCCAAACACCCCTGAAAACGTAAAACAGCGGTAAAAACAAGTGTTGCGACTAACCGCCACCGGGAGAGGGAAGAACACCACAACATGGCAAACCGCCACTCCAGCCATGCTGCGAGGAGCGTTCCCGCCAGTTCCGTTCAGTACGCGCAGGTGTGGATTCGTCAAACCACATCAAGGCAAAGTCGAACCCTTACAGGCTCATAAGAAAGCGCTTGTAACCCCCCTCTCACAAAGCACATATAACGTATAGCGATGAATCGTCGTTCTTTTCTCCAGACTGCCAGCGCTGCTTTGATGCTCCAGGCATCCCGCAGTCTTGCTCTTCAACTGCCATCGCTTCGGAGCCTCGGCGCCGATCCTTTTACGCTGGGTGTAGCCTCCGGCGACCCCTCACCGGATGGTTTCGTCCTCTGGACTCGCCTTGCCGTTGATCCCACGCGCGGCGATGGCGGAATGCCAACCACCCCAGTTGCGGTACGTTGGGAGATCGCGTCTGACCCAATGATGAAGACTGTTCTGAAGCACGGCACGACTGCGGCGACGCCTGAACTTGGCCACTCGGTGCATGTCGAAACGGTGGGTTTGCCTTCCAACCGCGAGTTCTTCTACCGTTTTCACGCTGGTGACGCTACTAGTCCCGTGGGCCGCACACGGACCGCGCCGGCGCCCCATACCAAACTCGACCGCCTCCGCTTCGCCTTTGCCTCTTGCCAGAACTTTGAGCATGGCTACTACATAGCGAACCGGGATATCGCGAATGCAGATGTGGATGCAGTGGTCTTCCTTGGCGACTACATCTACGAGTACCGCTCCAAGGACCGTCCTCGTGTGCACGCGTTGCCCGCACTGAAGACGCTCGATGACTATCGCACCTGCTACGCTCAGTATCACGCCGACCTGGACCTTCAAGCCGCTCATGCCGCTCACCCGTGGATCGTCACCTTTGACGATCATGAGGTTGAGAACAACTGGGCTGGAGACATCGACCAGGAGAACGACTCGCCCGCCTCGTTCCTCCCACGCCGCGCGGCTGCCTTCAAGGCCTACTACGAGAACATGCCGCTGCGACGCACCTCCGTTCCAACGGGTCCGGAGATGCAGATATATCGCAAGCTCCAGTACGGTCAGCTTGCGCAGTTTACGGTCGTCGACACACGCCAGTTCCGTACCGATCAGCCTTGTGACGACAACTTTAAACCCACCTGCGACGCCCGGCAGAGTCCAGCAGCAACGATGATGGGCGCAAAGCAGGAGGCCTGGTTTGCGGACACACTGGCAACCTCGCCGACGCAATGGAACATCATTGCCAACCAGGTCATGATTCAACAGCTTCGCGAGACCATGCACGGCCAGACTGTCTACAATATGGATCAATGGGATGGCTATCCTGCTGCCCGCAAGCGGCTCACCGACTTCCTTGCAGCGCGGCGTCCCTCCAATCCCGTCTTCGTCACCGGAGACACCCATCAGACATGGGTCGGCAACCTGAAGGCGGACTTCGACGATCCACACTCGGCCGTCGTTGCAACCGAGCTTGTAGGCACCTCGATTACCTCCGGCGGCGATGGCACGGCCAAGACAAAGTACTCCGACGAGAACCTCGCAGCAAATCCCCACATTGTCTACAACAACGATCAACGTGGGTATTTTCTATGCGAAATCAGCGAAAAGCAGATGATCAGCCAACTTAGGGTTGCCGATAAGGTCACTTCGCGCGACGGAAAGATGAGCACCGCCTCGCGCTTTGTTACCGAATCCGGACGCCCTGGAGTTCAAGTCCTTAGTTAACTCCTCTCTCCCCAAGGGCTCCACGCGCTACTGTTCCTGAACACGAATGACCGGCAGATACTTCTGGATCTGCCGGTCATTCGCTTTGTGGCCGGCAGCGCCACGCTGGCAGACTGAAGCCAGGTTCACCTGCATGCGGCCAAAACAACCCTGAAAATGTAAAACAGTGGTAAAATCAAGTGTTGCGGCTAACCGCCGCCGGAATAGCGAGGAACACCACAACATGGCAAAACGCCGCGGAAACCCCAACTGGGGAAAGCCCGAGCCCATCGGCCCCGTCGTCCCCACCATCACGTCCTTTGAGCAGGTGGTCAAGGAGTACAAGCTCACTCCCGATCAATACATCCGCTCCACCCGCCTCCGCGAGTGGGCGCGTCGAAACAAAAACTCCAAGTACATCCCCGAGGCACTCTTGGAGGCCTGGGGTTTCGAGATCGAGTCGACACTCTAAGCATCAAAGGCCCGGGCCAGCGCCCGGGCCTTTTGCTGTCAAGCCTCAGACAATCGCCACAGCCAGTAACCCCATCAAAACAAAGCTCTACCAGCCAAAAAAGAAAAGCAAGTTCTCATCAGCCAATAGCTATACTTGAAATAGGGACACAGCAGACAGAGATTCTTTCACCATCCTCTACTCTCTATCCCCTGTATTTCCAATATTATACCCGCAACCCGCGCAGAATCATCACTTACGGCCTTGATACCCCCGTAAACCGCTGATTCCATTCAGTGCGGTAAAAAATAGGGAGGGGGTACCCCCACCATGCCAGATACAGGATTTGTCACCATCGAAGAGGCCATCGCAGACTTCCGCGCAGGCCGCATGATCGTCGTCGTCGACGACGAGGACAGGGAGAACGAAGGCGACCTCACCCTCGCCGCCGAGTTCTGCACCCCCGAAGCCATCAACTTCATGGCAAAGTTCGGTCGCGGCCTCATCTGCCTCACCCTCACCGAAGAACGCGCCGACTACATGCGTCTCGCTCCCATGACGCAGGACAACACCTCGCGCTTCGGCACCGCCTTCACCGAGTCCGTCGAAGCCCGCGAGGGTGTCACGACAGGCATCTCCGCGGCAGACCGCGCCCACACCATTCAGGTCGCCATCAGCCCGAACTCAGGCCCGAACGACCTCGCGCGTCCCGGCCACGTCTTCCCGCTCCGCGCCCGCAAAGGCGGAGTCCTCGTCCGCGCCGGCCAGACCGAAGCCGCTTGTGACCTCGCCCGCATCGCCGGCCTCATTCCCGCAGGCGTCATCTGCGAGATCATGAACGAGGACGGCACCATGGCCCGCGTGCCCGACCTCATCGATTTCTGTAAAACGCACGGTATGAAGATGGTCACCGTCGCCGAGCTCATCCGCTATCGCATGCGCACCGAGCGTTATGTCCACCGCCTCGGCGAATCGCAGCTTCCCACGCGTCACGGCGAGTTCCGCGTTATCGCCTACAAGAACTCCGCCGAGCTCACCGAGAAGGACATCACCAACTCCAGCGACGCTACCTGCGAGTCGCACACCGCGCTCGTCTTCGGCGACCTCTCCGCGAGCGACGAACCGGTCCTCGTCCGCGTGCAGACACACTGCCTCACCGGCAGCGTCTTTGGCTCCACGCTCTGCAACTGCGACGCAACGGTCGACGCATCGCTCGCCGCCATCGCCGCAGCTGGCCGCGGAGCGCTGATCTACCTGCACCAAACCAACCGCGGCTTCGGCATCGTCAACACTGTCACGCAGCCGCGCCTCAGCTTCCACCGCAGCGAGAGCAATGCCGACTCAACAAAGGATTCTCCATCGCGCGACGCCCAGCGCATCCTGCGCCAGGTCGGCCTCGGAGGCCAGATCCTCTCCGATCTCGGCATCCGCAAGATCCGACTGCTCACCAACCAGCCCTCACACGTTCCCGCGCTGCAGGGCTTCGGTATCGAGATCGTCGAGCACGTCCCCATCGCGCTCACACCTGCACCCACGCGTTAGCCACCGAACGCGTATAGGTGTGGAGGGGTGCTGACCGCTCTACTGCTACCCCTCCACTCCATACCACTTCAAGAGAACACATTCGTGGTGTTTTTAATTGTCACAAACACTACGTGACAACACGCTTCAGTGCCAATTCGGAACAGCGTAATCAGGACATCTACCTGTTGACATCCAAAAGTAATGTCAGCCCAGCATCCCGCATCGCCGCCACAAAAGCCGCATGATCGCTGTACTGCAACGCTGTCATCCCTACACTGCGCGCCGCCGCAATGTTCTCCTCGCGATCGTCGATGAACAGGATCTCGTCCTCAGCCACGCCGAGTCCCTGTGCCGCGTAGTGGTAGATCGCCGCATCGGGCTTCGCGATGCCCAGTCTATGAGAGAACGTGCGATGCTCAAACTCATCCAACCACGGAAAACGAGCGCGTATCCCGTCTTCCATCGCATCGCCGATGTTCGACAGAATTCCGGTCTTCACACCGGCCTTTCGCAGAGCAGCAGCCCACGCAATCATCGGCTCATTCGGCCGCGTCCAGTGCGCCGTGTCCGCCGCAATCAACGCCGCCAGCTTCGCAGCATCAATCTTTCGATCGACCTCACTCGCGACAGCCTGCCAATACAGCGTTCCCGTCAACGCGCCGCGATCATACGCATCGCGAAACCGCCAGTACGCTGCATGAAAGCTCTCCGCGTCCGTCGCCAGCAGCACTTGCATACGCTCCCACTCGGCCGCATCAGGAGCACCGCTCAACACCATCCCATAGTCAAACAACACCGCTCGAATCGTCGTCATCACGCTCCATTCTACGCAGCGGCAACACGCGTACCATAAAGCCATCTACGCATGAACTTCTCCCAACGCACCGCCTGGAACCTCGCCGAAAACGACCTCTCCCGCGCCATCCGTTCTGCCCGCGAATCGGGCCGCGACCTCATCGACCTCACCGTCTCCAACCCAACCGCCTGCGGCTTCCATCAGCCCTCAAATCTCCTCGCTCACCTCGCCGATCCTGCAGCTGCGCTCTACACGCCAGACCCCTTCGGCATGACCACCGCACGCTCTGCTGTTGCCGCCTACTACCGCGACCTCGGCGTTACCATCCCGCTCGACAACATCGCCCTCACCACATCCACCAGCGAAGCCTACAGCTATCTCTTCCGCCTGCTCTGCAATCCCGGTGACGAGATCCTCGCCGCACACCCCAGCTATCCGCTCTTCGACTTCATCGCCCGCCTCGATGACATCACTCTCCGCGAGTACCCGCTCCACTACGATCCCAACGCCGACTCTCACCACTCCTGGTCCATCGATCTCGCCGCTCTCGCCGCGACCATCACACCGCGAACTCGCGCCATCATCGTCGTCCACCCCAACAACCCCACAGGGAACTACGCCTCTGCCTCCGAGCGCATCGAACTCCAACAGCTCTGCCGCGACCGCAACCTCGCACTCATCGTCGACGAAGTCTTCCTCGACTACAACCTCACCACTCCACAGCCCACCTTCGCCACTGACGCGCCATGCCTCACCTTCACCCTCAGCGGCCTCAGCAAGGTCTGCGCACTCCCGCAGATGAAGTGCTCCTGGATCGTCACCACCGGCCCCGAAGCTCTCGTCATCGAAGCCCTCGCACGCCTCGAAGTCATCGCCGACACCTTCCTCTCCATGAACGCCCCAATCCAGCACGCGCTTCCCACCTGGCTCGGTCAGCGCGGCGACATCCAGCAGCAGATCATCACCCGCATGCGCGAGAACATCACCACACTCGACACCCGCCTCGAGCAAACCTCAGCGCATCGCCTCTCTATGCAAGGCGGATGGACCACCATCCTCCGCGTCCCACGTACTATCGACGGCGTCTCCTTCGCGGCCGCCGCTCTAGCCCGCGACGTCATCGTGCAACCTGGCGACTTCTACGGCTTGCCCGAAGGCCGCGCCGTGCTCAGCCTGCTAACTCCAACCGATATCTGGCGACGCGGCCTCGCCCGCCTCCCCATCGACTAGCGCCTCTACGCCAGAAACGGATTCGTCCGCCGCTCAATCCCAATCGTCGTCTCCGGCCCATGCCCTGGCACAACCACCGTCGCATCAGGCAAGAGAAGCAGCCGCTCTCGAAGACTAGCCATCAACTTGCCGCTGTCTCCTCCCGGAAAATCCGTTCTACCAACCCCGCCCGCAAACAGCGTATCGCCAGCCAACAATAGATCCTCCGCCGGCAGATACAAACACAAGCTCCCCTCAGAGTGCCCCGGCGTCAGCATCACCATCGCCTCCACGCCCTTCACATTCACCCATTCACCCTCCGCAGGCGAGTGGTCTGGTGGCCGCACCTCCGGCACCGCCAGTTGAAACAGTGCCGCTTGCCAATCCATAATTGCCACCAGCGGAAGGTCGTCCTTGCTGTAGAGAATCGGAGCACCCGTAATCTCCTTCAACGTCAGCGCACTCGCAATATGGTCGATGTGCGCATGTGTCACCACAATCTGATTCACCGTCAGCTGATGCTGCGCCAACACTGCCAGGATCCGCGGGATGTCATACCCCGGATCCACCACAATCGCTTCGCGCGAAGCCTCATCACCCAACACCGTGCAGTTGCACCCCAGCAGCCCCACCGCCAACGTCTCACGAATCACACGCACCTCCACAAAAGCAAAGGCGCGAGCATCACGCTCGCGCCCTTCGATGTTTATCTTCTGCCCGGCTACTTCTTCGCGGGCGACGACTGCGTCGGCAGACCTGACAGCACCGAACGGTGGTTCGCGCTGCGCGACATCAACACCGTCAGGCTGATTGAGGTCACCATAAAGATAACCGCCGACCACGTCGTCAGCCGGGTCAGCAGGTTGGCCGCGCCACGCGGTCCAAACGCCGTCTGTGAACCCTGTCCACCAAACGCCGCAGCCATATCGGCCGACTTGCCTTGCTGCAGGAGCACAACACCTGTCAGGAACAGGCAAACCACAACGTGAATAACGACGAGAAGAGCAATCATTCCTGGTAACAGCCTTTACGCCGCATCGGCGGCAGATCTCTGGATAGTGGGTCTCCTCAAAGCCCTCGACCGCTCGAGCCGGAAGTCTTTGTTGCCGCAGCAACACCCTAATCCATTACTGAGTTTACCACCGAGTATCTCTAATGCTCAAGAACCTGATTCTATTGGGTCTGTGCTACCGCAGTGTAACTGCCGAAACCGCATTCAGTCCCTGTTCCTTGAACTTTCTAACAACGCTCAAATAACTCACATCTGAAATGTTATGCCGTACTTTACCCACAGCTCCGCGTGCGACGAAACAGGTTAGGATTCTCTGAGTGGCGTGTTTTCTATCGTCAGAAGAGTTAATAGGGAGCTTAAAGCACGTGTCGAACTCCGCAAGTCGGGAATATCTTCAGAGTTATTCGTCTAAACGAGCAATTCAATTCGGGTCGATGCCTTGGTCCGAGAATAATCAAAGTCTCACGAGAACGTTAGCTCGGGGAACGTCTTCCAGAGCTGCGAAGGCTTCCGGGCGGCTTGTGCTCGTGGCTCTGGCTACCTGTCTCACGCTCTCCGGCTGTGCCGGCGGCCGGGGATCCATACCTGCATCCAGTTCTGGGTCCGGGGCCAGCCCAAGCAATACCTCGAATCCAACACCGACTCCTACACCAACACCGACTCCGACGCCCACTCCGACTCCAACTCCTCTTCCTACTCCAACGCCCACACCGAATCCGACACCCACCCCAACACCCACGCCCGCACCGAATCCCACGCCAACGCCAACTCCAACAAAAAGCGCAAAGCGTGGAATCGCTTACGACCTGGCGTCAGCAGCTGACTTGGCTGCGCTCGCACCGGGAGTGAGCTGGTGGTACAACTGGACATCGAGTCCCAACCCTGCGCTTCCTTCCGGGATAGGGGCGCAGTACAACATGGACTACCTTCCCATGCTGTGGAATGGAAGCTTCAACGCCGCCGATATCGTTACCTATCTACAGGCAAATCCCGGTATCAAGTACATGCTGGTGCTGAACGAGCCGAATGTCAGCGGCCAGGCTTATATGACCCCGCAGCAGGCCGCGCAACTATGGCCCCAGTACGAGGCCATCGCGGCCCAGACCGGCGTAAAGATCGTGGGTCCCGCGATCACCTACGGAACGATGCCAAACTACCAAAATCCTGAGGACTGGCTCGACGCCTTTTACGCTGCCTATCAGGCCGCCAACAATAACCGCAATCCTCAGATCGACTATCTTGCCTTCCACTGGTACGACTACGGGCTTGCCGACCAGTTGAACAACCTCGATAAATACAACAAGCCCATTTGGGTGACAGAGTTTGCCAACTGGCACAGTCAGAATGACGGTGTCCAGATCACCACACTGGCCGAGCAGGAGGCGCAGATGACCGACATGGTAGCTATCTGCGAGAGCCGCCCCGACGTCTTCCGTTATGCCTGGTTCACGGGACGTGTGCTCCCAACCGATCCGCACTTCAGTAGCTTGCTCGCACCAGCAGACGGAGTCCTAAGTGGTCTCGGGGCGCTGTATCTCACCTTGCCCTATCAATAAAACTCCGGGGCGACTTTATCTCTTGTTTGTCGCCGAGCACGTTTGTAATTGCGCTTGATCTTGTATGCCA
>CAJCIM010000209.1 GCA_903970395.1 Acidobacteriaceae bacterium | reverse complement strand
CGGTCATCACGGTCTTCTCGCCGGCGACCATGTCCACCGGCTCGGCATCGAACTGACCCACAGTCTGCCCGGCGCGGTCCACGATGACCACCGACAGCCCCGCCGTAGCGCGGTCTCCCGAGCCGTTCTTCACCTGCGCGTCGACCGTCACATCGGTCGTCTTCGCGGCAAAGTTAAAGTTATCCGCATGGATGTACACCCCCTCCGTCTCTAGCCCGTAGTACAACGGCAGCGTCTGGTAGATCTTCCCCGTAGCATGCAGCCAAACATGCCGATTGATCCCCCCAAAGCTCGGATTGAAATCATTCGCATTCCACTCAAACGTCGTACTGGTTGCCTTCTCCTGGTAGTTCGTACGGTTGTCCACCTTCACCGCGAGAACATTCTCCTTGCCGAACTGCACGGCCTTCGTGATGTCCAGACCATAGGCGGTCACGCCGTTCTCATACAGCCCAATCCCCTTGCCATTCAGGTAGATGTCCCCAGCCTGGCGCATCCCCTCGAACTCCAGAAACACATTCCCGCCAGCCATCTCCGCTGGAACCACGAAGTGCTTCCGATACCACCCGATCCCCTTGTACGTCCCACGATCCCCGCCACCATGCGAGATCAACGACCGGAACGAGTCCACATCGTTCCACGTATGCGGCGTGCTCACCGTCGTCCACTTCGCATCATCGAAAGCTGTCGCCTGCGCGCCGTCGACATCTTCGCGAACAAACTTCCAGTCGATGTTGAAGTTCAGTTTCTGCCGCGGCGATGCCGGAGGCACATACCCCGAAGGCTCTCCCGCCGCAAACACCGGATACCCCGACCGCAGTACCACCGGCAGCCCCAGCGCAGCCACGACTGCGCTCCCCATAAACCTGCGACGCGTTACCATATCAGCCATCCTCTTCTCCTCGGCGTTGAAACGGTTCTGGACTCTTGTACGCAGACCGAACAAACAGCCAAACCATCATACAGAAACAATTCCATTAGACGTATCGCGTGATATAAACTTTCTCCGCTTGAGACTCATCCTCTTCGGCCATCACCAACCTCTACACGCCCGCCAGGTAAACCACTACTCTTCTCCAAGGATCTGCGATGCCCCAGCCCTCCCGCCGCCTCATTCTCGCCACGTCGCTTCTCGGCCTTATTTTCGTCTCCAGCGCCCGTGCGATCGCTCAGCAAAACGCGGCCCCGGTCTCCATCACAGACGACGGCGCGAGCTACGTCCTCTCCAACGGCTACCTCACCGCGACCATCAGCAAGACCACCGGGGACATGACCTCTCTCAAGGTCAACGGCCTCGAGACGCAGGGCTACGTCTCGGGCCACCACGCCGGCTACTGGGAGCAAAACCCCTCCGGCGCGGCGAGAATGGAAACTAAACTCACCATCGACCCCGCCACCAACAACGGCGAACGCGGCGAGGTTTCCATCAAGGGCTGGTCCGAGGGGCGTAACCTCAACGGCGAACGCCGCACCGGTGGCCCCGACGTCCGCACCGGTCCCTACCAGCCCGGACCCGGCGAAGCACCGACGGTCCTGCCTCCTGGCCGGACCGGGCCACCTCCAGGCGTGCAGAAGAACCGCGGAACCTTCGTGGCGCCACGTCCCGGCGCAGATCGGGGCCCCGGCCTGCTCGTCGACATGGAGATCCGCTACGCACTCGGCCGCGGCGAACATGGCATCTACACCTACGCTATCTTCACGCACCAGCCCAGCTATGGAGCCACGCAGATCGGCGAGAGCCGCTACGGCATGAAGCTCAACGGAGGCGTCTTCGACTGGCTCTCCATCGACTCCCAGCGGAACATGCAGATGCCCAACGGGCACGACTGGGATCTTGGCACCGATCTCAACATGAAGGAGGCACGTCGCCTCACCACCGGCGTAAAAAAAGGCATCGCCGAGCACAAATACGACTACTGCGCCGACCAGTTCGACACGCCCGCTTTCGGCTGGTCCAGTACGACCAAACACGTCGGCATCTACTTCATTAATCCGTCCATGGAGTACCTCTCCAGCGGCCCCAAACACCTTGAACTCACCGGCCATCTCGACGACGGCGACGGTGGCGATCCGACGCTGCTCGACTACTGGCGCGGCACGCACTACGGCGGCAGCATCCTGCCCATCGCCGCCGGTGAAGACTGGACCAAAGTCGTCGGCCCCATTCTGATCTACGTCGACAACGGCCCCACGCCTGACGCCATGTTCGCCGAAGCGAAGAGACAGGCCACGATCGAAGCTAAGAAGTGGCCTTACACCTGGGTCCGGGGCGTCGATTACACCCCCGCGGCACAGCGCTCCACCGTCACCGGCCAGTTGCAGTTGCGCGATCCTGAAGCGCCGCACGCCACGCTCCCGAACCTCGAGGTCGGCCTCGCTTACCCCGACCAGCAGCCCCCACGGCAAGACGCACCACCCACCCGCCGCGCTCCCGAGGTAATGACCTGGCAGAACGACGCCAAGCACTACGAATTCTGGACACGCGGCACACTCGACGGTCGCTTCACCATCCCCAACGTACGCCCCGGCACCTATCAGCTGCACGCCATAGCCGACGGCGTGCTCGGCGAGTATGCCAAAGCCGACATCACCGTGACCACCGGCGGCAAAGTCGACCTCGGCAAACTCGTCTGGACACCCGTCCGTTACGGGCGCCAGCTCTGGCAGATCGGCATCCCCAACCGCTCCGCCTCGGAGTTCCTGCAGGGAAACGACCACTGGCACTGGGGAGAGTACATCCGCTACGCAAAGCTCTTCCCCAACGACATCAACTACACCATCGGCAAAAGCGACTTCCATAAGGACTGGTTCATCTACCAGGTGCCGCACGACGAAAACCCCAACGACATCACTGGCCAGGGACAGGGCCGCGCCACGCCTTGGACGGTCCACTTCACGCTTCCATCCGCCCCAGCCAACGGTGAGCACGCCATCCTGCGCCTCGCACTCGCCGGCGTCAGCGCACGCAGCATCGGCGTTAGCGTCAACGGCAGAGACGCTGGCACCGTCACCGGCCTCACCTACAACGCCACAATCAACCGCGACGGCGTGCAGGGCTCATGGGTCGAAAAGGACCTTGACTTCGACGGCTCGCTGCTCCAGACAGGCGCGAACACGCTCACCCTCACCGTGCCTGCCGGCGGTCTCACCAGCGGCATCGCCTACGACGTCGTCCGGCTGGAACTAGAACCGGCAAAATAATCCGAGCAAATCCCGCACACGCCCGTCTGTCACTGTAGAAGGCCTTTTATGACCGTGTACGAGGGATTCAGTTTAGCGTTGCCGTCCAGGCAGGAGGTGCGATCGGAGACCGATCTCGCCGCCCTAGTGGAGACCTACTCGGGACTTCTCTTCCGTGTCGCGCACTCCGTCCTCCGCAGTTGTACCGAGGCTGAGGACGTCGTGCAGGATGTCTTCGTCCGCGTCATCGAAAATAGTAGCAAGCTAACGGACATCCGCGACATGCGTGTCTGGCTCGTACGCATCGCATGGAACCTCGCGCTCGACCGCAAACGCCGCATCCGTCCCACGCAGTTCGACGAAGGCTTCGCGGAGTCGCTCGCCGCGCGCACGATATCCGCCGAGCAAGCACTCGGAGAAGCCCGCGAGATGCAGGCAGTCCTGCGCGAGATCAACCGCCTCCCGAAGGCCGAGCGCGCCGTCCTGCTGCTCTCCGCGATGGACGAACTGCAGACCACGCAGATCGCCGAAGTCCTCGGCAAAAGCGAGTCTGCCGTCCGCGCTCTGCTCTTCCGCGCCAGAACCAGGTTGCGTCAACGCCTACAGAAAGGAGCACGTGCATGAACCACCCGGAATCATATACAGACCAGCGCATCGACCAACTTCTGCACGCCTTCGCCACGACGGCAACCCCCAACGGGCTCGAACAGCGCATCTCCGCGCGCGTCGCACAGCACGCAGCCGAAGCACTTGAGCGCAACCCCTCACTCTTCCCCCGTCTCGCGTATACAAGGCTGCAGCCCTTTGCGATCGCCACGGCAGCACTCGTCGTGCTGGCTGCTGCCTGCCTGCTCTTCATCATCCATCCACGGCAGCAGCAGATCGCACAACAGCCGTCCCCGACAGATCTTCCGCAACCACCCGTCGCCATAGCGCAGGCAGGCTCTCATCGAACCATAGCGCAGCAGCCGCACTCCGTGGCTATCTCTACAACAGCAGCATCAACGCAGGACGACCCCGACACCATCGCTTTGGCCGAAACCCTCGCACCGAGCCATCCCGCGCCACCCTTGCCGCTCACCTCGCAGGAGACGCTGCTTCTCCGCTCCACACGCCGCGGCCAACCCATCGAAGTCGCCGAACTCGATACTCTGCGCGAGTCCGCCCTGGCCGCCATCGCAGCAGCGCACGAGCGCTCGAATCTTCGCGAATACGTCCACAGCCTGCTTGGCCCACTCGCGACTGCGCAGTCTCTCACCCCCACTCCCCTGCCACCGAACGACGCTCCAATCGTCGCCGCCACAGAACCACCTTCCCAATAACCTCACCACACTCACGGAGCCCATCGCATGATCCACTCTCGCCTCACGCTAGGCAGCCTCTGCCTGCTCGCCTTATTCCCTCTCAACTTGGCTGCCCGCGCACAGTCCGCAGAGTCCCCCGACTGTAGCAAGCTGCCAACCCATACGGAAGAAGCCGATTGCACCCACGCGCACTTGGTAACGAAGACCATCTACCTGGAGAACGTAACCACCCAGAATGAAGCGAACGAGATTCTCGTGGCTGTGCGCAATATGTTTGATCCCGCCCTCAAGGTCTACCTCATAACGACCCAGAACGCGATCTCACTCAGTAGTTATCCGGCGGAGATCGCACGCGTCGAGACCTTCATTCACCTGCTGGACAAGCCTCGCAAAAGCTATCGCCTCACCTATACCATCGCAATCGTGGAGGACGGCAAAAACATCGGTACGCAGCACTACTCCATGATCGCCGCCGACGGTCAACGTACTACCATGAAGGAGGGCGATAAAATCCCGGTCGCCACCGGCACCTTCTCCACCGACAGCGCCTCGGCGCAGACGCAGTTCACCTACCTAGACGTCGGCATGAACTTCGACGCCACGGTCACGTCGTTGGCTAACGGTGTTAGCCTCAAGTCCAAGGTCGAGCAGTCAAGCATTGGCCCCACCAACACCATCGCAGGCGTAGCCGAACCCGTCGTCCGCCAGAGCGTGCTCGACGGCTCCTCCATCGCTCCGCTCGGCAAGCCCCTCATGCTCGGCTCCATCGACATCCCTAACAGCACCCGCCGACTCGACATCGACGTAATGGTCGAGCCGATCAAGTAGCCGCGACCCTCCCGGTCCTCAAAAGATCTTGGGTGCCCCATTCATGACACAGCCTCATCGCGGCATGAGTGGGGTGCGGCTGTTTCCGCAGCGTCCACACCATCACGACACCCTCTACAATCAGAAGATGCAGCGCATCTACCTCGACGCAAACGCGACAACCCCCGTCCTTCCCGCCGTCGTCGAGGCCATGCTGCCGTACTTCACCGAGAGCTCCGGCAACCCCAGCTCCGCGCATCTCTCCGGCCAGCGCACCCGCGCCGCAGTCGAACGCGCCCGCACTGCCGTCGCCGCTCTGCTGCACTGCACCGCTAAGGAGGTTGTCTTCAGTTCCGGCGGCACCGAGAGCGACAACCTCGCCCTCACCGGCGTTCTCCAAACCTACCTCGACAACCACGAACCCGCCCACCTCATCACCACTCAAATCGAGCACCACGCCGTCCTCTACGCCGCTGAAGCACTTGAAAAGCGCGGGATCCGCGTCACCTACCTCGCCCCCAATTGTGAAGGCCTCATCGAGACCGCAGCCCTCGAAGCCGCGCTCACTCCGGAGACCAAGCTGATCTCCGTCATGCTCGCCAACAATGAGACCGGAGTCATCCAACCCATCGGCAAAATCGCGCGCATCGCCAAGGCATTCAACCCCGCCATCCTCGTCCACACAGACGCAGTGCAAGCCGCCGGCAAGCTCTCGTTAGACATGGACGGCGAGTTCAAAAACGTCGACCTGCTCTCCCTCTCCGGCCACAAGATGTACGCCCCGCAGGGCACAGGAGCGCTCTTCGTCCGCAGCGGAGTGCAGCTGATGCCACTACAGTACGGCGGCCCGCAGGAGCGCCAGCGCCGCGCCGGAACCGAAAACGTTCCTGGCATCGTCGCCCTCGGCCGCGCCTCTGAACTCGCCGCCTACTGGCTTAACGCAAACGCCTCTAGCTTCTCGCATCTCGCCTCTCTGCGCGACCGCCTCGAACAAGGCCTGCTCGCCGCCATCCCCGGCAGCCACATCAACGGCAACACAACCTACCGCGCCCCGAACACCACCAACATCCGCTTCGCAGGCATCGACGCCGAATCTCTGCTCATCGCGCTCGACATGCAGGGCATCGCCGCCAGCTTCGGCGCCGCCTGCCAGTCCGGAGCGACCGAACCCTCACACGTCCTGCTCGCAATGGGTCTCACCCCCACCGAAGCCCGCAGCAGCCTGCGCCTCTCCCTCTCGCGCCTTACGACGCCATACGAGATCGACCGCGCACTCCAGATCATCCCCGCCGCAGTAGCCCGCCTCCGCAGCGTGGCCTAGACACAGCAACGCTGCCCATCAAGGGCAGCGCGCCGTTCTCTACACTCTGTCCTATAGATACCAGGGGATATTCACCACCACCAGCCGCTGATTTCCCTTCAGTAGCAGCAGCAGCTTCAGCAGTTGCACGCGCTGGTTATGCAGCAGGTTTTCCCACCAGTGACGAACTACCAACTCTGGCAGCAGCACCGCAATCTTGCGCCCAGGGTTTTCGTCTTCCAGCTGCAGCACATAGTCCATCAGCGGCGACAGGATCGTGCGGTAGCTGCTCTTCACCGTCACCAGCTCTGGCTCCGGCAGCGAACTCTCGCGGATCGGCTTCAGCACCATCTCCTCCCACACGGCGCTCAGCATGTCCGCGTCGTCGGAGTCCACATGCACTACCTTCACGATCGGGCTCATCAGCAGCCCAAACCGCATCGCCTTCTCGGTGATCTTGTCCCACCGCGCCATCGGGATGATGACGATTGGCGGCTCAAGCCCCGTCAGCCGCAGCGGAGTCGGGTCGGCGGTCTCGTTTTTCACGCGTGTGTAGTGGTGCTTCACCGCCATCATGCACGCAATCAGGAACGGCACCAGGAGCACCGTTACCCACGCTCCGTACATGAACTTCGTCACCAGGATGATTAGCAACGCGATACCCGTCGCCGTAGCGCCAAGCCCGTTCACAAACATCTTCAGGTGCCTGTGCGGCGCATCCATCGTTCTGTGCCAATGCACAACCATGCCGCTTTGGCTCAGCGTAAACGCCAGGAACGCGCCAATCGCGTACAGCGGAATCAGCCTGTCCGTCACACCATCGAACAGGATCAGGATTACTGCCGTAAATCCCGTCAACGCATAAATGCCATGCGAGAACAGCAGCCGACGGCCGCGCAGCAGAAATACATGCGGCAGGTAATCTTTGCCTGCAATGGCACGAGCCATGCGTGGGAAGTCGGCAAAAGCCGTGTTCACGCTGAACGATAACGCCGCCAGCACCGCTCCCATCGTGCCGTAGTAGAACCATCCGCGCCCAAACACCGCCGCCACTTCAATAGACAGCACGCTTTGGTAGTTGCTCGCATCCGGGTTCATCGCAGTAACGCCGTAGGCCTTCGCTACATAGCTCAGCCCATAGAGCAGGATGATCAGGATGCCGATGATCACCGTCAGCGTGCGGTTAGCATTGCGGCTGCGGGGCTCCTTGAACGCCTGCACGCCATTCGATACCGCCTCCACGCCCGTCATCGCCGCGCAGCCGTTCGAAAACGCCTTCATCAGCAGCCACATCATCAGCAGCGGCGTAAACTTCTGTAGCTGCGACATATCCGGCGGCGGCGGCGCCGACACTGCCAGCGGATGCCCGCCCGCCCTCAGCGCATGAAATACGCCCACAATAATCGTCGTAATCAGCGTGCCCACAAACAGAAACGTGGGCAGCATGAACACCGCACCGGTCTCCTTCACGCCGCGCATGTTGATGATCGCGATCACCACCAGGATGAATAGGCATAGCGACAGTTGATAGCGGTGTAGCTGCGGTATCGCGCTCACCAACGCCGTAACACCTGCCGAAAGCCCCACCGCTGCAGTCAGGATGTAGTCGATCATCAGCGCAGCGGCCGCCAGCAACCCAGCACCATCCCCCAGGTTCTCGCTTGCCACCGTAAACGAGCCGCCACCGTTCGGATAGGCCTCAATCGTCTGCCGGTAGCTCAGGTACAAAATCGTAAGCAGCGTCAGAATCAGAGCGAAGATCGGCAGCAGGTAATGCTGAACACCCCATAGCCCCAATGGAATCAGCAGCGTCATCGCGGCTTCCGGGCCATATGCCGCGCTTGTTAGTCCATCGAGTCCAAAGATGGGAATACCTGCAGCTACGCCAATATGTTCGGCATGAGCCTCGTTCGATGCCAGTGGCCGTCCAAAAAGTACATCAAAAAACTTCATATCCCTGCTGAATCCTTACTGGCGTGGGGAGTGCGCCGATAGGTATCCTACGACAAATCTGTCAAGCCGCCGCATTGAAACTTGTGTTTTCCTCATATGACCTTTACAACTTTTTAATGCCTCTGCCGCAATAACCCACTTTGATTCATACACTTCGCCAAATATTAGCCACCAACGCCGGCCTTATTCTGTGGATATCGCAAACACCCTGTTCATGCAGTCCGCACCCAAATACCGCACCGTGGTCCTCGACACCCTCAGAAACCATCCTGTTATGCTCTTCGCTATCTTCACCACCAAAGCGAGCCGGCCCCTATGCGCTACACCGCCAATCAGCACTCGGCCCGGTACACCGAAGACTATGTCTTTCACCAGCTCATCCCCTACATCGGCAACAAGCGCAAGCTGCTGGGCCTGGTCAACCGCGCCGTTGCCGCCACCGGCCTAGTCCCCGCGCAGTCCACCTTCCTCGACGCCTTCTCCGGCAGCACCGTCGTCGCGCGCTACGCCAAGCAGCTCGGCTTCGCTGTCACCGCCAACGACTGGGAGCCCTACGCCGAAGCTCTCGCCCAATGCTTCGTCGAGCTTAACCACGCCCCCACCTTCTTCGGCACACGCTCCTATCAAGAAATTCTCCACGAACTCAACACGCTCCCACCCATCGCCGGCTGGATCACCACCCACCTCTGCCCCGCCAACGACGAGCACTACGACACCGCACGAGACCGCATGTTCTATCTCCGCAGCAACGGCATGCGCTTCGACGCCATCCGCGAGCGCATCGCGCAGTGGGATGCCGCCGGCGATCTGAGCCCACTCCAGCGCGCTGCTTTGCTTGGCCCCATGCTCTACCAGGCTTGCTGGCTCAGCAACACCTCCGGCGTCTTCAAGGGCTTCCACAACGGCTGGGGAGGCCGTACCGGCACAGCTCTCTATCGCATCCACGCCGACCTGGAGCTCTCCCCCGCCAACTTCCACGACAACGCCCGCACCAACTGCGCCGCACGTCTCGACGCCACGGAACTCGCGCTCGCCTCACACTCGCAGCCGCCCTACGACATCGCGTACCTCGACCCGCCCTACAACCAGCACCCCTACGGCTCCAACTATCACGTGCTGAACACGATCACGCTCTGGGATGCGCCGCCCGTCTCACCCACCATCACCGGCCACGGCAACAAATCAGCCATCCGCACCGACTGGCGCACCCAACGCCGCAGCGCATACAACTACCGCGCCCGCGCCGCGGCCGAGTACCAGCGCCTCCTCGCCTCTCTCAACGCCCGCTACCTCTGCACCAGCTACAGCACCGACGGCTCCATCCCTCTTCGCGGCCTGCTAGAAGCCAACCTCGCCCGCGGACACATGCAGGTCTTTCTGCAAAGCTACAAGCGCTACCGAGTCAGCACCCAGCGTTTCTCCCACAAGCCCCTCAACATCGAATTTATCCTGCTCACCGACACCCAACGCAAATCCACCCGCTCCGCCGACAGCTACCTCGACGAGATCCAAACCGCCGAGCTGAATGCCCTCACCACCCACCCCGAAACCAGCCAACCTTCACCCCCCTGATGAGTCGCAGATCAGCCCTGTTCATCGGTTCAGCATAGCCACTCTACGTTTTGAGAAAAACGTCAGATCACTGGGATACGGCTTGAGACCAATGCTCCTGTCCAATCGTTAGCTTCTCTTGGAATTCCTGCCTCCACCAATCACCCAACCCGTTTAGGGCCAGCACCCGCCGGGCAAACTCGGGGTCGAAGTCCAAATAGAAGCAGTGGTTGATCGACGGAATTGAACCGATCTCATTGGGCCTCTGTTCCAACTGCCAGACATCACCGGCACGTACCGTGCCGGGCTCTAATACTCGCGTATAGAAGCCGGTGCGGTTCTCGCGGATGGTGAGCTTGACCCAATCTGAACGTCCGACATGCCTGGCTTGGTTTGCACACGGCACGCGCGGTCCACTGACCTGAAGAAGCGCTGTACCAACCCGAACGATGTCGCCAGCAAAGATCTCATCTTCAGTAATGCCATCGAGCACGAAATTCTCACCCACACCTCCCCGCTTTAGGTCTACTCCGTAGCTCTCCTTCCAAAATCGATAGTGATCGCACAGATGCACACAAATAGCAGCATCGGCTCCGCCGTGGTAAGGCTGCGCCACTTTGTCCCCTGAAAGCATTCCTCTGATGACCTCGATAGAACCATCCACGCGCTCTCGCTGTATAGATGAAACCCACTCGCCTCGCTCGTCATGCAGCACCTTCGGCTGTCCTCTGTAAACCGACTCGATGATCGCGAGCATGAAAATCTCCTTCTGTAAACCCTAGTCTTACGGATTGCCCATCAAATCATCCATCGACTCCCTGATGCGTCGGTACAATATTCCCATGGCAACCCTCTACGACATTCCGCTGACCACTATCACAGGCACCCCCACCACACTCGCCGAGTACACGGGCCGCCCGCTGCTCATCGTCAACGTCGCCAGCAAGTGCGGCCTCACCCCGCAGTACACCGCGCTTGAGGCCCTCTACCAGCAGTACAAGGACAAGGGCCTCGTTATCCTCGGGTTCCCGGCCAACGACTTCGCCGGCCAGGAGCCCGGCACCAACGAAGAGATCGCCACTTTCTGCTCCACCGAGTACCCAGTCACCTTCCCGCTCTTCGCCAAGATCGCCGTCACCGGCCCGCAGCAGCACCCGCTGTATCATCTGCTCACCACCGGCTACCCCGAAGCCATACCCTTCGGCCCCTGGCGTGAGGGCCTCGCCAAGTTCGCCGCCGCCCACGGCTTTCCACCGCCCACCGAGGCTCCCGATGTCCTCTGGAACTTCGAGAAGTTCCTCATCGGACGCGACGGTGCCATCGTCGCCCGCTTCGCCCCGGACATGCCCCCCAACGACCCCCGCATCGCCGCCGCCATCGAACAGGCCCTCACCGCCTGAATCACCAGTACTCTGTCATCTCAACCGGAGTTCGCGCTTTTGCAGACGGAGCGAAATCTCGTTGCAATTTTCGCAGGATGCCAGTACCCAACCGTAACTTCAACCCCAGCAACATCCCCAATCATCTCCAGCCAAACGCCGCAACCAAAACCGTCATGGCGGGTTAACCACACTGTTAACCCGCCGGATGCGCTCCGGTTACTAGACAACCTCTGCACTTGCGGTGAGTCCTATCCTATAAGTAGGAAAAGTTCCGCCGTTCGCTGGCGACACGCTCAACACTGGGAGATGATCCATATGAAGACAAAGAAGCTGCTTCCACTGCTGGCCGCATCGGCGCTGTTGCTGCCGTCGTCTCACCTCTTCGCGCAGGATGCCCCCGCACCTCAGCCAGCCAACCAGATGACCGGCGTCTCTCACCCAGAGAAACTCAACGACACGATCACCTCCACTGACGATCCGGCAGCGCCGCCACAGCCGCGCCAAAAGCCGTCACCCGCCGTCCCCGTTGCTGCCGCTCCAATTCAGTCGGACGACCATTACGTTCCCTACAGCGGAAATCGAAACAACGGAAATCCGACGCCCGCTCTACAGACGCACAACTACGGCTCGGTAGCCACCACCGATCACTACGCCCCCCCCAGCTCTGGCTCTGCCGCCTTCAACCCGAACGATCCCGACAGCGGCGTCGTGACCAGTGTGCCTCTCGGCCCAAACGATCTTCCGATCGGTACCCGTATCGTGGCGCAGTTGAACAGCACCATCTCCACCAAAACCACCACAGCCGGCACCCGCTTCACTGCCGAACTGACCCAGCCCGTGATGCGCAACGGCCGCGTGATGCTTCCTGTGGGTACAGTCGTCAACGGCCGCATCAGCCAGATCCACGGTGGCCGTCGCATCAGCGGCGCTTCAGCCATCCGCCTCACGCCGGACGACATCATTCTGCCCGACCGCAGCACCTACCGAGTCCTCGCAGAGGTCGTCGACCTCGACCACTTCGCCGCCTCGCACGTCAACAACGAGGGCGTCATCACCGACAGCCACAGCAACAAGGTCGCCGTCGGCGCTACTGCGCTCACAACTACCAGCGGCCTCGTCGCCGGAGCCATGATCGCCGGCCCCGTCGGAGCAGGCGTGGGTGCCGGTATCGGCGCAGGCATCGGAGCCTACTGGTGGCTCCGTGAAGACCGTCAGCAGACGCTGCCCACTGGCACCCAGATCGTCTTCAGCCTCGACGACATCCTCACCGTAGCCGAGGACAAAGCAACCTACGTCCCGCCTCCACCGGTTTCCGCTCCCACCTACTAACATCTCTACACAAACACCGAAGGCCCTCGAACCATCGAGGGCTTTGTATTTTCTATACTTTATCCTCTACGCTCTCTCCCCTGCTCTACCCAACCACCTGCGCCAGCAGCCGCTTCCAGTTCTTCTGGTTGCGCTTGAAGCTCTTCTTCAAATCATCCAGCGTGCGCTGAAAATCCGAGTTGTCATTCATTCCGCGCCACGCCGGGTTCTTGCTGAACCATGGATAGTTCTCATTGCCCAGGTAGATCGCCCGTCGCAGCCAATGCAACGCCTCGGCGCCATCGCCCTCCACGGCAAAGTAGGTAGCCAGCCGGTACGCCATCTCACTGTCCGCCTCTGCTGCCGCCAGCGTGTCTTCCGTGATGAAATCCGCCGCGCGCTTGCGCTCACCCAGCTGCACGTAGCACATCGCAATCGTCGGATACACAATGCGCAGGGTGTCGTCGTCCTGCGTGACCTTCTCCAAAGTCTCAACAGCCCTCGACAGCTGACCTTCGCGCATCTGCTGATACCCCTGCGAGATGCGCAGCAGCGGCTGGCGCGGCTCCAGCGTCAAGCCCTTCTCGATCTCGTCACCTGCCAGTTCCAGCTGGTTCTGGTACTGGTACACCCGCGCGCGATGGTTGTAAATCATCGCCGCATTGCTAGGGTTCAGCCGCAGAGACGTATTGAACTGGTCCAGGGCCTCTTCATACAGTCCATCGATGCGAAGAGTCAGCCCTGCCACCAGGTGAACATTCCAGTCGTTCGAAGCCGACTGCAACAGATGTTCAATGCCATGCCGAGCGCTCTCCTTTTCGCCGCGGCTTAGCAGCATATACACGCGATAAAGGTTCGCCTCGACCGACCCCGCATCGCGCTCCAGCGCTTTATCGAACGCCCTACGCGCCTCCAGCACATGCATCTGGCCACCCAGACCATGCCGCGCATACTGCAGGTGCGTAATCCCCAGGCCCGACCACCCCGGCGCATATCCCGGATCGCGCTTTACCACCCCATCGAACAACTCCCGCGCGCGATCAAGTTCGTCACGGTTCCCCGTGCGCGACATGAACGACGACAGCAGCGCCCGCGCCTCC
Organism: Acidobacteriaceae bacterium; assembly: GCA_903970395.1. Classification (GTDB taxonomy): domain Bacteria; phylum Acidobacteriota; class Terriglobia; order Terriglobales; family Acidobacteriaceae; genus Granulicella. Next base: position 5,068 of record CAJCIM010000209.1, on the reverse strand, counting down.
AGATACTCCTCCGAAACATCATCGCCTAGCGAGTTCACGCTGGTCGGCCCAATCGCCTTCACCAGCCCACCCTGCAGGCCGCCGTGCAGCTCCGCAAACACTTCATCGCAGATCTCCGTCTGCACCGCAATCAGGTCGAACGACCCCACGCTGATCGACCCGCCCGTGCGCACGCTCTGCCCATTCACATCCAGCAGCTGCCAGCTCAGATCAAAGCCCTTCTCCGAACGCAGAAAGTTTCCCGCCAGCACAAAGTCCACCATCAGCTTTCGGCCCACGCTCAACGGGTCAAGCTGCGCCGTCGGAATATTCATCAGCGCGCTCGTCGGCCGTACCAGCAACGACGGCACCTTCGCCAGCCGCGCTGCCAGCGCATCCGCCAGCGCAAAGCCGTAGAAGTGAGTCGAATCCTGGTCGCCGAGGTTTCTGAACGGCAGCACCACAATATTCGGCCCCTTGCTCTGCGTCACCGCCGTGCTATCACGGAACCGCTCCGCCAGCATCGACAAAATACCCGTCGTACGCTTCTCTTCTTCCGGTGTCTCCATGTCCAGCCGCTGCTGCTGGCTCATGTTGATCGCGCCCTCACCCGGCAGGATGTCCGAATCCAGCCGCAACGACTTCACAATCGTCCGCAGCCCCTCGCGCAACTCCGTGGCCGACCCATAACGTTCCGACGGCTGCTTAGCAAGACAGCGCAGAATCACGCTCTCCAGCTCCACAGCCAGCCCCGGCACAATCTCCCGCAGACTCGGCGGCTCCGCATACTGAATCGCCCGTATGCTCTGCAGCTCCTGCGCATCCGGCCGATGGAACGGATGTCGTCCGCTCACCATCTCGTACAAAATCACGCCCACCGCAAAGATGTCGCTCTGCACACTCGACTGCCCCGTCACAAACTGCTCCGGAGCCATGTACGCAATCGTGCCACCACGAGCCGTATACGTCGCGCCCACCAGCGCCGGCGTCACCGGCTGCTCGGTCAGCGACGGGTCAAAGTCCGAATTCTCCCGCTTCAGCTTCCGCGCCAGTCCAAAGTCCAAAATCTTGATGAGTCCGCCATCGGTCAGCATCACATTCGCCGGCTTCAGGTCGCGATGGAAGATTCCCATATTGTGCGCGGCGGCCAGACCATCGGCGATCTGCATCCCGCTCGACAGCACCAGCTGCGCATTCGCCGGCCCTTCGGCGATCACCTTGTCCAGACTCTTGCCCGGGATGTACTGCATCACGATGTACGCTTCCCAGTCGCCCGAATCCAGTTCTGTCTCGCCTACCTCATAGATAGCGCAAACATTAGGATGGTCGATCGCCGATGCCAGCCGCGCCTCGCGTAGCTGTGTCGCACGTACCTGCTCAGGAGTCTGAGCGCCGCGTTTCAGCAGCTTCAGCACCACCGGCCGCTGCAGCAGCGTATCGTTAGCCAGAAACACAACGCCACTGCCTCCCGAACCGATCTTGCGTAGAAATTCGTACTGCTTGATCACACGACGGGCCATGCCTCATTATCGCAGTTACCCTATGTCACACGTTTGTGGAACTCACAGCCGCCGAAGCAGCCTTTTCTCAATGTCCTGCATCCTAGAGCCAATACACGACTGATCAGCACGCTGGCAGCCGAAGCAGTGTCTTTTTTCACCGGATCCCAGGAAGTAACCATGCCGGCAACACTTTTACTGATCGACGATAACGCAATTCAGGCCGCCACCCGGCAAACCATCCTCCGACGCTCCGGATACTTCGTCATCGTCACCCTCAGCCCCGAGCGCGCGCTGGAGCAACTCCGCAGCGCCGATCTCCCCGCGTCTATCGATCTCATCGTCACCGACCACATCATGCCCGGCATGAACGGCGTCGAGTTCATCACTGCGGTCCGCAAGTTCGCTCCGCAGATCCCCGTCCTCGTCATCAGCGGCCTCGCCGAAGCCGAGGAACAGTACGCCGGCCTCAACGTGCACTTCCGCCTCAAGCCGCTGCTACCCGGCCAACTCCTCGCCACCGTCAGTTCACTCGTCGGCTCTTCCGCGACTGCCGACGCCGACCCAATCAACACACAGGTCAACTAACCCAGCCTACAGATGCCGGGTGCGTCCCACAGCCCAAACCGAAGATCGCACTCCCCCCGCACAGACCCCGCCCAAGTTTGAGAGAATGGTAGGCGAAGGATGCCCGCCCAGATGTCTCATCCCATGCCGTCGTTCGGTAGCTTCGCGCTCTTGCTGGCGCTCGTTCTCAGTGCCTACTCGCTGGTCATCGGCGCTATCTCGCTCTGGGCGCTCGCGTATAACCGCCCGCTGGCCGTCGCGCCCGACCATCTCCGCGAAACCGCCCGCCGCGCCGGCATCGCCAGCTTCTTCGCCGTCTTTTGCGCGGCCTTCGCGCTCGTCTGGGCCTTCGCGACGAACGATTTCTCCGTAGACTACGTCCTCCATCACTCCAGCAAGGCTCTCTTCTGGGGCTATAAGTTCTCCACCCTCTGGTCCGGCCAGGAAGGTTCGCTCCTCCTCTGGAGTTTCCTCCTTGCCACCTACGCCTTCGTCCTGCGCCTGCGCCACAAGAACGACGTCACGCTCTACGCTTACGCCTCAACCATCCTCGCCGGCATCCAGGTCTTCTTCCTTCTGTTGCTCGTCATCGCGGCTCCGCCCTTCGCCATCGTGCCCGGCGGCGCAACACCGCTCGACGGCTTCGGCCTCAATCCCCTTCTGCAATACCCGGAGATGGCGATCCATCCGCCGATGCTCTACCTCGGCTACGTCGGCTTCTCCGTGCCCTTCGCCTTCGCCCTTGGAGCGCTCATCATGCGCTACCCCGGTGAAAAGTGGATCGCCATCACCCGCCGCTGGACGATGGTCACCTGGCTCTTCCTCACCGTCGGCATCATGCTCGGCATGCACTGGGCCTACGCAGTGCTCGGCTGGGGCGGCTACTGGGGATGGGACCCCGTCGAAAACGCTTCGCTCATGCCCTGGCTAGGCGGAACCGCCTTCCTGCACTCCGTCATGATGCAGGAAAAGCGCGGCATGATGAAGCGCTGGAACATCTGGCTCATCTTCGTCACTTTCATGCTCACCATCCTCGGGACGCTGCTCACGCGCTCCGGCCTGGTCAGCTCTGTCCACGCCTTCGCGCAAAGCTCCATCGGCGACTGGTTCACGGCGTTCCTGCTTATAGTCTTCTGCATCTGCCTCTTCACCTTCTTCCTCCAGAACGACCACCTCAAGAGTGAAAACCAGCTCGAGTCCATCGTATCCCGCGAGTCCAGCTTCCTCTTCAACAACCTAGTTCTGCTCGCCGCCTGCTTCACGGTCCTCTACGGCACGCTGCTGCCTGTCCTCTCGGAGTTCTTCACCGGGGCTAAGATCACGGTCGGCGGCCCCTACTACAACAAGGTGATGGTTCCCATCGGCCTCTTCCTGCTCTTCCTCACCGGAGTAGGCCCGCTCCTCGCCTGGCGCTCCACCACGCTCCGCACCATCCGCCGCAACTTCGTTCTGCCCTGTACCGCTGTCATCGTCACCGCCGTCGGCCTCATGGCTGCAGGCGTTCGCCCTTGGCTCAATGATGATGCAACCGGCTCCATCTACGCCCTCGTCTGCTACTCCATCGGCGCAGGCGTCATCACCGCCATCACATCGGAGTTCCTTCGCGGCGCTGGCGTCGTCCGCACCCAGACTGGAAAAAATCTAATCGCATCATCTGTCCTGCTGACGCACCGCAACACCCGGCGCTACGGTGGCTACATCATCCACTTCGGCATCGTGGTGCTCTTCATCGGTCTCGCAGGCGCAGCGTTCAATCAAAACAAAGAGCTGGAGATGGGCTTCGGCGACTCGGTCGAGCTCAACGGCTACAAGCTCGTCTGCAACAGCTTTTCGCAGGACTCCAACCCCGAGTACGATACCGACTTCGCCCTGATAGACGTCTTCAAGGGCAGCAAGAAGATCACGCACCTCACCCCCGAGCGCCGCGTCTACTTCCCCGACACCGACCACGCGCAGGTCTCCACCGTCGTCGCCATCCACTCCACCCTCGCCGCCGACCTCTACGTCGTCTTCGAGGGCCGCAACGCCGACTCCGGCCGCCCCATCATCAAGATCTTCGTCAATCCCCTCGTCAACTGGATCTGGATCGGCGTCCTCGTAGTCATCTTCGGCTCCGGCCTCGCACTGGTTCCACCCCTTCAGCCCGGCACCCGCCGCGTCGAAGCTCCTGTACCAGCCACCACACCAGGTTCAGGCAACACACGGGGGGCCCCATCTTCGCCGCCGATTTTGGCGGCTAAGGTGGGCGGAATCACCGCTGCTCATCCCGGGGCCCCCAATGCTTAAGCGCTCCATCCACATCCTCCTCCTCCTCACCGTCGCCTTCAGCATGCTGGGTGCGGGCGCACCCGACACCCGCTTCCAGCGCCTCGGCGGCAAGATGATGTGTACCTGCGGCTGCGCGCAGATGCTCCTCGAATGCAACCACGTCGGCTGCCCCGACTCCCCACGCCTCATCGGAGAGCTCCATCAGCAACTCGACGCCGGCCTCTCCGACGCCGGCATCCTCACCTGGTTCGCCGACAAGTACGGCCCCACCGTCCTCGCCGCTCCCCTCCGCGACAACCTCTTCGACCGCACCACTTGGTATATCCCCGGCCTCGTGCTCGTTCTCGGAATCATCGGCGTCTTCCTCCTGATCCGCTACTGGAAGTCCCGCCTGCCACCTCCAGCCAGCCCACTCCCCCACACCCCATCAGCCAACGCCCTCCGCGACCGCATCCGCAACGAAACCGAGTACTGACACTCCGTATTCTGCCTGCTATTCACGAACGGAATCTGCGTTAGCCGTTGCCTGTTTTCCTTCGCGACGTTCGCGGGCTTTCAAACTTTGCGCCTTTTGCGTGAACGCTTTGACCGCAGCGAGAGCCGAAGGCGCGAGCGCAGGGCAATCGCATTTCAGAACAGGGTTAGCAGTTGAGTAAGGAAGTTGTCGTCCCAGGCTGCGCGTTTGATTTTTCCACGGAGGGAGCCTTTTGAAGGTTCTTTCTGCATGAGGTTGAGTGCGATGTGCCGCAGCACGG
>CAJCIM010000208.1 GCA_903970395.1 Acidobacteriaceae bacterium | reverse complement strand
CAACCTCGTCGCCGCTGATCGACATATTCGCACGGCGATCGGTCGCGACTACGCCGATGTGCCGCCTACGCACGGCATCTTCCGCGGCCGCACCAAGAGTGAGCTATCGGTTGCAGTACGCGTGGAGCCCAGCCAGGGCATCCCATCGCTCGACCGCGAGCTGCCCGTGCCGGAAGACTGGTCGATGCTGGTGGAGAAGGCGCAGGCCCTTCCACAACAACCGCCACCGGTCACCCGCCGCCAGATGCAGCAGTCGCAGCAACAGTAACGAGAAGCTAAATGTGAATATCGAATAAGTGTGCACGTAAGTGTGCACGTCGAAGTCCAAACTTCAGAATAAGAAATTTCTCGATTTTTTACATGAATGCTAACCGACATCCATAAAACGCGTAGATGGGCCGACCTAGCACCTATGGAACTATGGAGAGGGATGTACGTTTAAATACTTACAAGTTTGCGGTTTCTTGACGCGGCGCAACCAGCTATATATTCGTGTCATCAACAGCGACTCGAATATTATGGTTGGCATCCCGGGAATTAAAGGTCGAGCTTTTTGAATATAAACTCTGGAATGAGCGTCACCACGCGCATTATGATCCACCATTTGCCTGGTACATAGACCACGCCTGCTCTCTTGCCGATGGCCTTCACCAAGGATGTCGCAACGGTTTCAACATCAGCGAACTTATCACTGCTGCGCATTCCTTCCGTCATCGCAGTCTTCACCGGCCCGGGCTTGATCGTCAATACGCGTACGCCTTCGCGATCGATGCGATTGCGTAGCCCATCGACGAACGTGCTCAGCCCCGCTTTGGACGAGCCATACACGTAGTTCGATTTGCGCCCACGGTCACCCGCCACGGATGACAACACCGCCAGCGTGCCATGATGCCGCTGTGCGCAGAAGTTTCCCAGCCATGTGAGCAGGCTTACCGCAGAGACGAAGTTTGTCTGCAGGATGCGGTTGGCCTCTGCGAAGTTGAGCTCCGACTCCCTCGCATCGCCCAGAACACCCAGCGCCACAAACGCCACATCCAGTCCCGCCAACGAGTTCACCGCGTGGGCCAGCAGCTCTGCATGCTTCGTCGTATCGTCCAGATCCACCACCGCAGTGTCGACATAGCCAGCGCCGCGCACACGCATGTCCGCGGCCACGACGTTCAGCTTGTCTGCGTTGCGAGCCACCAGGAAAAGATGGTCACCTCGCTCGGCCCACAGACGGCACGTCGCTTCAGCTATACCCGAGGTCGCGCCCAGCACCAGGATGCGCTGCGGACCAGCCTCAGCCGCATCGTCTACTGCAATCGTAGGCGCGTAGCGCAGCGGTAGCTGCGGTTCTGCGGTCGTCGCAGTCTGCGTTCTCTGCGCGGAATTCATTGCGCTGTCCCCTCGCCAGTCACACGCTCCCAGAAGCTCGACGTCAGCGCCGGGTCTTTGTACTTCGAAAACTGCTGCCACTTTGGATAGAACGCTTGAAACTGCGACGCCGTCATGCACGCATCCTTGGCAGGGTATAGCCGTCCGCCAAACTCCAGCGTCATGTCACCAAGCCGCTGCATCAGAGGAAAGCTGACGTTCGGCTTGATGGGAAAATCCAGCGCAAACATGATGCCCGCCTGCGGAAAGCTCATCATCCCCAGCGAAGGAATATCACCAAAGGTCTTCAGTACAGCGAGAAAGCTCGCCAGCCCTGACTTCGCAATCTCTTTCAGGATCGCTTCCGTGCCTTCCTTCGCGTGCTCCCACGGAATCGCGTACTGAAACTGCAGCAGTCCACGCTTGCCGTACATGCGGTTCCAGTGCAGCACCTTGTCCAGCGGATAGAAGAACGGCTCATAGTCCTGCAGCATCTTCACGTGGGACTTCATCTGCTTGTGAAAGAACAGCGTGTTGAACAGGCTTACGGATGCACGGTTCAGCGCGAACCCCGGCGCATTGAATGGGAACACCAGCTTCGGCTTGGGTGTCGTCTTCAGCTCCGACGGCACCTTGGAGTGGTCGCCTAGCATAAAGATGCCACGCGCAAAGTTCTTGCCGGTTGAGACACAATCGACCCAGCTGACCGTGTATGCCACATTTTCGTACTGCTTCTTCAGGTCGAGAAACTCATCGATCCCATGGAACTGAATCCCCTGGTAGTCGATCATGCGCGACACGATCGGCTGCAGCCGCAGCTGCGCCCAGGTAATTAGCCCGGTCAACCCCATGCCGCCGATCGTCGCGGCAAACCAGTCAGGGTTTTCCCGCTGCGAACACAGCATCCGCGTACCGTCGGACCTCATCAGTTCAAAGCACGGAACATGGTTGCCAAACGAGCCGGTCACATCGTGGTTCTTGCCGTGGACATCGTTGGCTATCGCGCCACCCAGCGTTACATACTTCGTCCCGGGCGTGACTGGTAGAAAATATCCGCGAGGTACGGCGAAGTCGAGAATCTGCGCCAGTGTTATGCCGGCCTCCGCGGTCAACAACCCCGTCTCAGCGTTGAAGTCCAGCAGCCGATTCATGCCAATGGTAGGCACCAGCGTGCCTTCCTTCAGCAGACAGACGTCACCGTAGCTGCGGCCCATACCCACCGGCAGCGCGCCGGAGATGGCACCCGCAATCGCTGCGGGAAAATCTCCTTGCCAATGCAACGGCTTCAGCGTGGCATCGTAAGCAGGGTAGCGTCCCCATGATTCAAACGGAGGTTTAATCGGAGTTGTCTGCTGCTCAAACGGCATAGGTCTAGGATATCCGCTCTTCCTTCTAAGGCCAGCGTCTCAACGTTCCCAGCAACTATTCAAATCTTCCAGCCATCGCGCCGTTCAACCCCTGGAAGGTTCCATCGTAGCGGCCCTCTTCGGCAGCAAAACGCAGGCCGTGTACGTTCTTCACGCAGATCTCGGCAGGCGTGGGCTGTGTCTTCAGCAACTCCATCGTCTCGGCGATATACGCCTTCAGCGGCATCGCACGCGGATCCTCCGCACCGTCCATCAGCTCCGTCTGCACGTACGGCGGAATAATCTCCAGCACCTCGGTCGTGGTGTCCCTCAGCTGATAACGCAGTGACTGGGTATATGAGTGAAGCGCCGCCTTGGTCGCGCAGTAGGTCGGCGTGAACGCCAGCGGCACAAACGCCAGCCCCGACGACACATTGATGATCGTAGAGTGCTCATGCTTGCGCAGCAGAGGCAGCAGCGCCGCCGTCAGCCGAATCGGCCCCAGCAGGTTCGTCGTCACGATCGCTTCTGCATCGGACAGGTCGTCCTGCTGGTCCTTGAGGTCCTCCGCGCGCATGATGCCCGCGTTGTTGATCAGCACGTTCAGTTGCGGATGCTCGCTCGCAATGCGCCCCGCAAGCGCACGGATCGTCGTTCGGTCTTCGATGTCCAGAACCAGCGACTTCATACCGGGGTTCGCCGATACCACCTCTTCAAGCAACGCCTTGCGACGCCCTGCGATAATTACATGGTTGCCCTGCGCCTGCAGCGCCTCTGCCAGCCCACGGCCAATGCCCGAGCCTCCGCCGGTAATCAGAATTGTGTTGCCAGTACTTTGCATAGTCTTTTGATTCCTAAACTCATCCTAAGGTTCTCCGCATAAACACTGTGTGACAATCTTTCTCCCGATCAGCCGTCCCTTCGGCTCTGGATGGAACTGTCGGTTTACCGACACATGGCATCCAGCTTCTTTTCGGGTTCCTCATTATCGGGAAAATCGACGCCCTTTATCTGCGCAACAAGTTCCTCAAGAGTCCCGCCTCCGGGATGTCCGATATCCGGATCGAAACTATACGCCGGGTCACTCTCGGCCTGCTGCAAGGTCACAAATTCGAAGCCCTTTGCGCGAAACAGGGCAATTAGCCGCGGTAACATACGCGCATCGAACGCTCCCACGTGCATCAGCAGCACATACGGAATGTCGCGCCCATACAATTGCTTCGATAGCCCCCGAAATACGCCGATAAACTCATCGGCTGTTGCAAGATAGCTCGTCTCCAGATATGTCACCGCGGCCGTGTCGTGCTTCGCCATGCACCGCGCATAGGGCTCGTTCCACAGGTAATCCTCAAAGTCCATGGTGACCTCGGCGATCTTGTACCCATGTTCCTTCAGGTACGCGCGCACCTCACGACGCTTGGCCAGCGTGTCGCCTTCGTTCAGAAACGGATAGCGGAACCAGTGCCAGTCGCCATCCGGGTCAACCTTTTCAAGAAAGGGCTCGTCCTTCGCGATGTCCTGCTCGAACGCCTTTGCAGATATCTCATCCAGCGAAGGGTGCGAGAACGTATGGCTACCCAGAGGCTCGCCTGCGTCATGCCAGTCCTGCAGAATCTCAATCTGATACGGAAACCGCGCCACGCGGAAGCCGTTGACAAAGCCATACACCGGCGGCATCCGCTCTTTCCTGAGCGTCGCCAGAATGGATCTCACGACCTCCGGCCGAGCCTCACCCGGCGACAATGGCCCATGCGCCGGCAGATCGTCAAACGTAAACGCCACCTGCGGCCGCTGCGCCTTCACACCGGACGCCATCACAGCCAGCACAATCAGAATCACGCACGTGTGCAGCCTCTTCATGCAAAGAGTGTATCCGGGCTACCAGATGCGTCGCACCCCAAACACGTCCAGCTTGACATCAATGCTAATGACCGGGATGTCCAGTTCCAGTGCCTGTGCCGCGATCATGCGGTCAAACGGGTCCGTATGTTTGCCCGGGAGGCGACCAGCACGGAGGGAGATATCGGCTTCGATGGGCAACAGAGTGTATTGCGCTACTTCGACAACGATCTCTACGAATCTGCGTTCGAATTCGGCCGCTTCAGGTAGCTTGCCGAGTCGAACTTTCGTGGCGATCTCCCAGGCGGACGCTGCGGAAACATAGATCGTATTCGTTTTGTCTTGAATGGTTTTACTGGCTAGTGGGCTAAGATAGGCTGGCTCAATAACAGCCCAAAGGAGGATGTGCGTGTCGAGAAGAACCTTCATCTCTCAACCGGCTTCTTCGGCGCTCTCTTCCGCTTGAGAGGTTGAAGCAACGGGTCGTGCGAGTCCTCGGATTCGCCGTCCCACCCCGCCGGAAGCGGCTCCCAAAAGGCTTCGCCGATTTTAAATCCTGGCGTATACAGAGTCCCAGACGCTTAGCCTGCCTCGGAGCAACCGCATGAAGTTCGGCAACAGGGACCTTGTCGCGGCCACTGGTGATGATCACTTTTTCTCCCGCCTGCGCCCTCTTGATTAGCTCAGAGAGTTTGGTCTTCGCCTCAAACACCGTTGCAGTCGTCATCACCACACCCCTTTAAGTGCTAACTAACCTTAGCTAATCAAAACTCAGGCTTTCAATGCAAAGCAAAAGGGCGCGGCTTTCGCCACGCCCTTCGTCGTTCTTGCAATATGCTTATGCGGTTGCGCGAGCCTTCTTCGCAGCCTCGAGCGCGCCCTTCGCCTGCACGGCGAGCGCGGCAAAACCGGCTGCGTCGTTCGCGGCGATGTCGGCCAGGATCTTGCGGTCCAGACCGTTGCCAGCCTTCTTCAGGCCGTTGATGAACGTCGAGTAGCTCATGCCATTTAGCTTGCAAGCGGCGTTGATACGCACGATCCACAGCGAGCGGAACTGGCGCTTCTTCTGCTTGCGGCCGATATAGGCAAACTTCAGACCGCGCTCAACAGCTTCCTGGGCGGCCTGGTACAGCTTGGATTTCGTGAGGAAGTAACCACTCGCGCGCTTCAAAATCTTCTTGCGGCGGTCGTTACGCTTGGTACTCCGTTTTACACGGGGCATGGTGATCTCCTTTTGCGTACTTCGTTTTAGCGGCTGGAGGTAAGGTTGGCCTCTTCACTCGCCTACTGCTCCGAATCTCATTGGGTTGGCTACCGCCGAACCCAGGGGCCTGAACGCATTGTGCGGCCCGTTGTCTCTTACGAGACGGCTTGATCCGAAAAACTCTAACAACCGCTACGCTTTACGCGTAGGGCAGCATCCGTGCGACCTTCGGGGTGTCCGCTTCCGACACGAGAACGATCTTGCCAAGCTTAGACTTGGTCTGGTTCGTCTTCGAGGTCAGAATGTGGCGCATCTTCGTCTGGCCGCGCTTGAACTTGCCGGTACCAGTCTTCTTGAAGCGCTTCGCCGCGCCCGAGTGGGTTTTGAGTTTTGGCATGGTGTTCCTAAGGACCTCACCGCGTCTGCGGCGAGGAAAACTGCAGTTGGACAACGTCTATCAGTGTACCAGCTTGCGGCCCGGCCAGGAAGCGCCCCTCGGCTTACCCGTACACTGGCGTCCATGGAGATCACCGCCCCAGGCACCTCCCGACGCCACCTCGGGCTAGATGTCTTCACGCTCTACCTCGTCTGCCTCTACGCGGCGGCGATCTGGTTTGGCCTCCAGAATCTCCGGGAGCAGGGCAGCTACAACATTGCCGACTGGCTGATCAACTACTCCGGAGGCTTCGTCCGCCGCGGCCTTCCCGGCCAGTTAGCTCTTCTGTTCAGCCGTATCGCGCACGCCGATCCCGCTCG
>CAJCIM010000207.1 GCA_903970395.1 Acidobacteriaceae bacterium | reverse complement strand
GCCGATGAAAGCGAGCGCCGAAACCCCAATTTCCCTTATGGGTAGATATCGGGAGTCGATCCAGTTTTCTGATCGACTCGAAGTTGTTGATTTGATTGGTTGCGGGGGTAGGATTTGAACCTACGACCTTTGGGTTATGAGCCCAACGAGCTACCGGGCTGCTCCACCCCGCTCTTTCAATATACGACTGTTAGCAGCTTGGGGTCAATGTGGGGATAATTGCAGTATTTATGGGTGTTATTCGGCCTATTCTCTGTCGGATATCCTCAGCCTGTGCCGGGGCGGGCAACACTGTCGGCTACCGGAACTTTTCCTGGCAACTTGCGTCTTATCTGAGTGACGGGAGATGGAGTGACGCAACCCGCTTTTGGGGCTGCTATGCTCTCCCGAAACGCTAGTGTTTCAAGTTTCGAGCGATCGAGTTTCGGAACTTCAGGAGTTACATAACATGACGGTTCGTGTGAAGCATGGATTCGGTGGATGGTTAGGCGGATCGCTGATTGCTGGCGGTCTTATGGTTGTGGCGGCGAGCGCGTCCGGGCAGGCCGCCGGGGGAAGCCAGACGGTACCGGACGCTCAGGTTGAGTCGAACGTTCTGCGTGCGCTGGCTGGTGCGCCGGATCTTTCCACGCAGAACATCCGGACGACGACCGTCTATGGAACTGTTACGCTGACCGGCAATGTGCATGACGATACGCTGCGCACCAAGGCCGAGAACCTCGTTGCGCGTGTGCAGGGAGTCAAGAAGGTTGTTGACCAGATGACGCTGGGCGATACTCCTGCGCCGGCGGCGGCGGCCGCGGAGGCCGATCCGGCGTCGGGCAATACGGCGCAAGGTCAGCCGGGACAGGTGCTGATGTCCGATGGCACGTACGGGCCGCCGCCGACTGACGGTAACAGCCAGCCGCAGCCGTCGCAAGGCGATGTGGCGCAGAACGGCGGCGACACGGCTCCTCCTCCGCCGAGCTACAACAACCAGGCTCCTCCGCCGCAAGGTCCTCCACAAGGTGGGCGTCAGCCGATGTATCCGAGCCAGCAGGCCTATGCGCCGCCAGCGGGAGTTCCGGGCGGGCAGCGTGCGGGGGTTCCGGTTACGGTTCCTGCCGGCGCGATGTTGCGTATCCGCATCAACCGCGGGTTGACCAGCAACCAGACGCAGCCGGGAACGGCGTTCGACGGTACGGTTCTTACCGACGTGATCGCGGACGGCGCGGTGGCGATTCCGCGTGGAGCGACGGTGCAGGGAACTGTCGTCGACGCCAAGAAGCCTGGTGTCTTCAAGGGACAGGGCGAGCTGACGCTTCAACTCACCAACCTGACGCTCGGCGGTCGTAACTATCCGCTGCAGTCGCAGGTGTGGAACGCGAACGGCAGGGACAAGACGGTCGGTACGGTGAACAACACTGTTGGAACCAGTGCTGTTGGCGCTCTTATCGGAGCGATCGCTGGCGGTGGCGAAGGTGCGGCGATCGGTGCAGGTGCTGGCGCGGCGGCTGGTCTGGCCGGTTCGGCGGCATCGCCTCGCGGGCAGGTTGTGGTTCCGCCTGAGTCGGTGCTGACGTTCACCACGGCCGCTCCGACTCCGGTGCAGACGGTCTCTGAGGCGGAGATGCAGCGGTTGTCGTATGCGGCGGGTCCTGGGCCGCAGGCGCGTCCTCCGATGCGGCGCTACTACAGTCCGTACTACGGCTACTACTACGCTCCGGCTCCTGCGTATTGAGCCTGAGAGATGCACAGAGCGCCTTGAGGATCATTCCTCAAGGCGCTTTCTCTTTAGGTGGTGGGTGGGGGCCTCCCCTGGGGTATTTTTTGATCGAAAGTCTTGAGGGGAAAGGTGCTTAGGGTTGGACTTGTGGAGGTCTAATCCTAAGCCTTCGGGTTCAAGTCATTCGACCTACCGCCGCGGCACTGGGTGCTAACGCACATGCCGCTAGTTCTTTCCTCCCCTATTTCTATTTTAGAGGAGTTGAGTTGAAGATTATGCTTTTAGTGTTGCGCTCCTAGTGGTTTGTTTTGTGTCGGTTACGGGGCTGGATGGATATTGAGGGCTTGACAAGATTTTGGGGTTAAAGTTGTTGGCAGGTTGCGGGTAAGCGGCTAACGTATACCAAGCTTGCCGCAAACCAATAGGTTGCACTAAGTGGCGGCAAGGGCGAAGCAAGCGGCGACGGAGTGGGTTGGCCGAAAGGGGTAGTGGGGGTGGGGAGGCGGTGTAGGGGTTCTTCGGCTTCGCTCAGCCCTGCGCCCGCAGGTGAACCGATGCCTCGGTTTCCCCACCACGACAGTCTCAAACACAAACGACCGCTAAGCTAGAGATACAAGAATGACGGCGGTTTGGGTGTGTGCGGTGGGTTCGCCTGGCTTTAATCGAAGTATTTGCGGTCGTCAGATGTTGGGTTGGAATACGCTCGTGCCTTCGTCTCTCGCAGCGGCAAATGCAGGGATTTCTCCGCTGCGCGTCGCGATGAAGCTGCGATGCACAGCGGAGAAATGACGGACTTTTGGGTAAATGTCGGAGATTGGGTGGAGTGAGGGTTCTTGTGCAAAGCTGAGTTTGGAGGTAGCAGATATCTGATGCCGCTGCTGAAGTTTACTGGTTGCCAACAAGCCGACAGTGCGCGCCGGTGATGAGATGCTTTAAACTTGGAGGCTGTTATGCCATTGTTTACCGTGACGATGAAGGCGGGCAGAACCGCTGACGAAAAAGATGCGATCTCCCGGGCTATCCACGCAGCAAGCGTCAAGGCAGGGTATCCCAGCGACGACATGTTCCAACGTTTTCTTTGTCTTGAGCAGACCGACCTGAGAGTCGATCTCCACTATCCGGGTTTGCCGAAGCCCCGAACGGAGAAGATGTTGCTGATCGAAGTCCTGGTGTCGTCCGGGACTGATGTCGAAAAGAAGACGCGTTTGCTGGCGGCCCTGGTCGAGGCGCTCGACGGTGCCGGTACCGATCCGAACGATATTATGGTGTTCTTCGGAGAGATTGATCGCGCCAGTAGCTCCTTCGGCGGTGGCCGACTTGCTCCTCCAGTCGTAACCACTTGATCGCGTGGCAGATGGGGGCGTGGTTGGCTGGAGGTTTCCCACAGGCCGGGCGAGGTTGAGCGCAGCGGGGAAGTCTTTCTATATACTGATGGACGAGCCCCTGCATGACAGGAGTGGTGCGTCTTCACGGTGAGGGCGATCCCTGTTTGTGCGTCAAAATCCCCGGGCCACGCGGTCTCGCCACGAGACCCGACATGAAGGTAAGGTCTCTAGCCAAGCATGATCCGTATTCTGCAGCAGGACAATCGCGTTACGAAAGCTATCTTTGCGGTCGTTATCGGCGCCGCCATCGTCACAATGGTCATCACGCTGGTACCGGGTATCTTCAACGACGGCACGACGTCGAGTGACCCGGCGAACTATGCCACGGTACGGCGTCCTGGAATCTGGGGCAAGATCGCGGGCGACAGTGTCGCCATCAAGACTGAGGATGTTCAGCGCCAGGCTGAGCAGCAGATGCAGCAGCAGAACCTGCCGCCGTTTTATCTGCAGTTTGTGATGAGCCGCGCCGGACAGATTCAGGTGGAGCGCGCGGTGCTGCAGCAGGAAGCCGATCATCTCGGTCTGCAGGTTTCGGACGAGGACCTGAAGAGCTTTCTGAAGTCCGGCCCGTACTCGCAGTACCTCTTCCCGGGCGGCACGTTCGTCGGCGAA
Source organism: Acidobacteriaceae bacterium (assembly GCA_903970395.1). Classification (GTDB taxonomy): domain Bacteria; phylum Acidobacteriota; class Terriglobia; order Terriglobales; family Acidobacteriaceae; genus Granulicella. Next base: position 7,935 of record CAJCIM010000207.1, on the reverse strand, counting down.
GACCAGTACATCAACTTTGTGGAGACGTACTTCCATCTAGCGATCGCGGACTTTGAGGCGCAGGTGAAGTCGGACCTCGAGATTCAGCGGCTGCAGGCGCTGGTAACCGGTGGCGTTACGGTTTCGGACGCCGAGGTGAAGGCGCAGTACCTGAAGACAGGCACGAAGGTGAAGTTCGACTACGCGACAATCTCGGCTTCATCGCTTGGACAGACGATCAACCCGAGCGACCTGGATCTGGAGATGTTCTTCAAGCAGAACGCTGCTCGTTATGCGCAGGCGGTGCCGGAGCAGCGCAAGATTTCATTCTTCAGCTTCGATGCGAACAACCTGCCCAACGGCGGCGTGCAGCCGGTAGGCGATGGCGAAGTGCAGGCGTACTATGCCGCGCATCAGGACCAGTACAAGCAGCCGGAGCAGGTGAAGACGCGGCACATCCTGATCTCGGTGGCCAAGGGTGCGGATGCGAAGACCGATGCCGCGGCGAAGGCAAAGGCTGAAGACCTGCTGAAGCAGATTAAGGGCGGCGCGAACTTTGCTGATCTGGCGAAGAAGAACTCGGATGACCCGGGCAGCAAGGAGCAGGGCGGCGATCTGCCGATGATTCCGACGAGCAGCCTTGACCCCTCGTATGCAAAGGCCGCGATGGCGCTGAATCCGGGGCAGACGTCGGATGTGGTGCGGTCGCAGTTTGGCTACCACATCATCCAGACGGAGCAGAAGCAGGTAGCGAGCGTGAAGTCGCTGGCCGAGGTGAGGCCGTCGATCGTGGAACAGCTGCAGGCGCAGAAGTCGGGCGCGGCGTCGCAGGCGTTTGGTGCGCAGCTGGTGGCGCAGGCCAAGAAGGACGGCATGCAGAAGACCGCCGACGCACACAGCCTGCACTTGCAGACGACAGACTTTCTGGGCAAGGCGGGCGTGATCCCGAGTCTGCCGGACTCAGCGGCGCTGTTGTCGGCGGCGTTTAGCGCGGCCAAGGGTGCGGCTCCGCAGGTGGTGTCGACTGGCGAAGGCTACGCGGTGTTTGTGGTGGACGATGTTCAGGCCGCGCATGCGCCGAACTTCGCGGACTACAAGTCGCATATCCTGGATGACTATCGCCAGCAGAAGACGCCGGAGTTGCTGAACGCGCAGCTGATCAAGCTGTCGGACCGTGCGAAGGCTCTGGGCGACCTGCACAAGGCTGCCGCTGAGATGAAGATCGATGTGAAGTCCAGCGACCTGGTTGGGCGTGATGCACAGGTGACCGACATCGGTTCGATGGGCGGCGCGGCCAGCGTGGCGTTCAACCTGCCGAAGGGCGGAGTCTCCGGCCCGATCAACGAGGGTGCGAACGGCGCTGTGTTGCAGCTGACCGACAAGCAGGAGCCGACGGCGGACCACATCGCGAAGAACTTTGCGGCCACCAAGGACAAACTGCTCGACCAGAAGCGGCAGGAGGCGTTCAGCGTGTTTATCGGCTCGCTGATGGACCGCTATGAGAAGGCCGGCTCGATTGCGTACACGAAGAAGCCAACCTCTCCGCTCGGTAGCTAATCGGAGTTAGAGAGCGGTTGGGAGGTCAGCATGGCCGGCGAACGCGTTTCGGGGATACTGCTGCATGTCACCTCGCTGCCATCCTATGGCGGCGTAGGTGACTTTGGCCCGGCGGCGTATGGGTTTGTAGACTTCCTTGAGGCCGCCAAGCAGCGGTTGTGGCAGGTGCTGCCGCTCAATCCGACAGGGTATGGGAACTCGCCGTACTCTGCGCTGTCGGCGTTTGCGGGGAACCCGCTGCTGATCAGCCTGGAGCTGCTGGTTCGCGATGGGTGGCTCGCGGCAGAGCGCATTGAGGGCCTGCCAGGGCATACGGGGCCGTGCGATTTTGTGCAGGCCGAGGCCCTGAAGATGCCGCTGATTGAAGAGGCGGCCAGGAACTTTCTAGATCGTGCTGACGATGCGGCGCGGGCGAGGTTTCAGAAGTTCTGCTTGGAGAACACGTCGTGGCTGGCGGACTACGCTGCCTTCGACGTGCTGCGGCAGCGGTTTGACGGTGTGAGCTGGAATGCATGGCCGCGCGAGTATGCGCTGCGCGATGGCGATGCGATGGCTGCTCTGCATCGCGACCATGGACAACAGCTGGCGACGGTGCAGGCGGTACAGTTCTTCTTCAACGAACAGTGGTGTGCGCTGCGTCATTACTGCGGGGTGCGCGATATCCGCATCCTTGGCGATGTGGCGATCTTTGTGAACTACGACAGCGCCGACGTGTGGACGCATCCGGAGATCTTCGAGCTGGATGAGGAGCGCAAGCCGGTCCGGGTGTCGGGCGTGCCGCCGGATTATTTTTCCGCGACGGGGCAGCGCTGGGGAAATCCGCTATACAAGTGGAGCTACCTGGAAGAGCACCACTTTGAGTGGTGGGTGGCGCGAATTCGGCGCTCGCTGGCGCTGTATGACATTACGCGGCTGGATCACTTCCGTGGCTTTGAGGCGTACTGGTCTATCCCAGCGGAAGATGACACGGCGATCCATGGACAGTGGATCAAGGCGCCGGGGCGTGCGTTGTTTCAGCGGCAGAAGGAGATCTTCGGCCGGTTGCCGTTTGTAGCTGAGGATCTTGGTGTGATTACCAAGGAGGTCGATGAGCTGCGGCGGGACTTCGACCTGCCGGGCATGCGTGTGATGCAGTTCGGCTTCGCGGACCGTGGCGGGCATCTGTACCTGCCGCATGAGTATGTGCCGAACTGCGTGGTCTATACAGGCACGCACGACAACAACACGACGCTCGGCTGGTGGCGCGACAATGCGTCCCCGCTCGAGAAGGAAAATCTGCAGACGTACCTGCATCCGTTGGCGCATGATGAGGATGTAGTGTGGGCGATGATCAAGGCGGCTGCGGCCTCTGTAGCCGAGACCTGCATCTTTCCGATGCAGGATGTTCTGCACCTGGGCAGCGAGGCGCGCATGAATACGCCTGCTCTGCCGGACGGCAACTGGGTCTGGCGGTTTACGCCCGAGCAGATGCATCCTGATATTGCGACGAAGCTGGCGGCGATTATGGTGATGACCGACCGCGACGGATACGTCCCACCGGTGACAAACTCGTAACGGCAGGGGATAGAAGATAGAGTGTAGAGTGTAGAGGCTGCGCCGGGGTAATCGCATCGCGGCGCTGAGATCTATCTGAACGAGTAATGACGAAGGAGAAATACTGTGCCACTTTCAGGTGAGGCAATTCGTACGATGAACTACGTTGACGACATCTCTGTAACGCTGCGCCGCATTCTGTCGGTGCTTCCGGTGCTGACGCCGGAGGAGCGCGAGCGCGTGGCGGCGCACATTCGCCAGGCCGATCCGAGCTACGACTCGGTGGTCACCGCATTTACGGCGAAGTAGATGAGGATTGCCGTCATCGGGGCCGGCCGTCTGGGGCGGGCGTTCGCGCTGCGCTGTGCGGCGGCGGGGCTCGATGTGGTGCTGGAAGATGTGATGCCGGCGAACCTGCGTCGTGCACAGGATGAGTATGCCGAACTCGGCGGTGCCGGGCAACTGCGCGTTGCGCTGACTGTGGAGGATGCCGTGCACGATGCCGACGTCGCGGTGGACTTTGTGCCGGATGAGTTGGAGTCGAAGCTGGAGATCTTCAGCCTTCTCGACCGCATGGCGCCGCCGCGAACGATCCTTTGTACGCCGACAGATGTTCTCAGTATGACGGATCTGGCTTCGTGTACCTATCGTGCCCCACTGTGCGTCGGGGTGCGTGGTGGGTTGGCGGGTGATGTTACGGAGCTGGTGCGAAGCCGGTTTGTTGAGGAGGATTCGCTGCGCATTGTGGGGCAGATGCTGGCGCGTGTTGGGATCGCAACTGCGGTAGTGGACGATTCGGACGAGCCGATGCTGGTGAAGAATCAGACCGTAGGCAGTAGACAGTAGTGCGTGGGTAAGGCAACTGCAAAAGCAAAGGGGCTTTCCCGCGAAGGGCGCCAAGTTAGCCAAGTTTCGCCACGGCTTTCTTGTGGGGGTTAGCTGCTGTGGCTGGTGCACTTCATCACGCCGAGGTAGGCGGTCCAGGGGCCTACGTCTTCGCGAAGCTGAGATGCGAGAGTGCGTGAGAGCTGGTGCAGGTGGGTAAGGTCGTGCGCTGCCCAGGTGGCGAGCAGGTTGCCGAGCGTAACAGTGCCGAAGGCTGGATGGATGCCTGTGCGCTCGAAGTCCGCCGGCTTGAGGTGCAGTGCATGGAGAGCGGCGAGGTTCTGGCGGCGCAGATCGGAGAAGATGTCGAGGAGTTGTGGCAGCGTTTTGCCTTCGGCTTCGGTGATGTGGCCTGCACGGGCGAAGGTGGCAAAGGTGGGTACGGCAGTGGATTCCAGGATGAGTCGCGCGCGGGGAATCCAGTTGTGGCGCTCGCTGTCGATGTAGTGCGCGACGATCTCGAGGGGTGTCCATGAGTCGCCGCCTTCGTTAGCGCTGGTCCAGCTCTGCGGCAGGTTGCGGAGGAGCGCGTTGAGCGTCACCGGTGTGCGCTCGAGGAGGGCGATGACGTCAGGTAATGTCTGCGGCATGGAGATAGCGTACAGGGTTTGAGAGGCAAAGCCTCCCGCGAAGGTAGAGAAGTTTCGCCATGGTAGCGGTGGTGAGTTTAGTCGACCGTGGGGTCGTCGGGCTTGTAGGGTTTTTGCATGCGAGCGCGGGCTTCGTTGATGGCGCCCTGCGTGTTGTCGTTGGTCTGCAACGCCTGGCGATACTCGTTGACGGCGCGCTCGCGCTGGCCTGTAATGTCGAAGATCTTGCCGAGGTTGACGTGCGACCAAACCTCGACCCACTTGGGCTCGAGGTTGCCCCGGAGTGAATCGCGGAAGCTGTTGGCCGCGGCCTGGTAGTTCTTCTGCATCATGAAGACCTCGGCGAGTCGGTAGTTTGCGAGAGAGCTGCCGCGGTCGGAGTCGAGCGCCTTTTGGTACTCGGCAATAGCGCCGATGAGATCGCCTTGCGCGACGTCCTGCTGGCCGCGCAGCACAGCCACGCGCACGGCGAGGTCGGGCGTGGACTTCAGCAGCCAGTTCTCCGGGTCGATGACGATGTGGCGCGGACGTCCGAAGGTCTCCACCGAGTAGTGGCTCTCTGTGCCGGAGAGATCGACGCGGCGGTCTTCGCTCTTGCCCTCGGTCTCGATGCGCAATTGGACGGGCATCGAGAAGAGGTCAAGGTCCTGTGCGACGGAGCCGACGGTGCGGAAGCCCTTGTTGCTGCTGAGGCGGAAGACGGAGTAGTTGTCGGTGAACTCCGGTGCGCCGGTGCCATCGAGCCACTGCGAGAAGAAGGCTGTGAGCTGCAGGTTGGAGGCAGCCTCAGCGATCTTCTGCACCTGCGAGGTACGGACGCTCTTGTCTATGTTGGAACTGAGCAGGTCGCGGAGGAACTTGGTGAAGACCTGGTCACCCATCTCCCAGCGGAGCATGTGGAAGATCATCGCGCCCTTTTCGAGCGTCATGTCCTGAAACTGCGGCGAGAATGGGTCGAGGCGGCCGAGCGTGGTGAGCGGCTCGGTGTCGTAGGCGAGCGCGCCTGCCTGGGTGTCGATGATCGCGTTCTGAAAGGACTGCTTACCGGAGCCGTCTTCGACGAACATCAGCTCGGCGTAGCGGCTCATGCCGTTGGTGATCCACGCGTCGTTGAGCGTCTGCGGGCTGATCTCCGAACCGAACCACTGGTGCGCGACCGTGTTGGCGAGGAGGCGCGCGCTGGCGCGGCTGGGTTTGATGGCGACGATCTCCGGCGCCCACGCGGCGGATACGGAGTCTTCCGGCAGTTCGACCACGCTCAGCAGGCCAGTCTCTGCGTTGCCGAACTGCACGGTCATAAACTCGAAGGCGCGGGCTGTATTGACGGCCATGTCCTTCGCGCTCTCCTTGTTGTCCGCCGTTACATAGACGCGGATGTTGTTGATGCCCGGTGCGGTGATGGCGGGTAGAAATTTGCCCGCGACGATGGTGCCGGGAAAGCCGGGCTTGTTCCAGTCGAAGTCGAACTCCGTCTTGTCGCCAAGCTCCTTGTGACCGCTGAGGTTGGAGCCGACGACGGTCTCGCCTTTGGGCACGGTGACGCTGATCTGAGCTGTGAAGCGGTCGGTGAAGAGGCCGGGCATGGCGATGGGGAACCAGCGGCCGGGGTAGAGCAGGATGCTGACCGGATCGGCAATCTGAGCGAACTTGATGCCATCGACCGGGCTGGTCTCGACGGTGGGCTTGCCGGCGTAGCTGAAGGTCCAGGTGGCGGTAGAGCCCTTGCTGAGGATGTTGGCCGGCGTGACGCGGACGGTGGAGTCGGTGACGTTGCGCTCGTAGGTGAGCGCGTTGCCGGTACCAACGGGCGCTGCGGCTGGAGCCACTGCGGGCTGTGCGGGCTTTGCTCCGCGCAGTACGGGGCCGGAGTGGGCGATGGTGAGGAGAGGCGCCGCCGCCGGTACACCGCCGTCGACGACGCTGGTGAGCGCGAGACCGTTGTTCAGGCCGAAGACGACGACGTTGAGATCATCCAGCGCGGTAAAGGTGACCGTCGCTGTAGCGGTCATGCGGCCGGTGGCAGGGTCGAGGTCGGTGTGGATGGTGTAGCCGGTGATGTTGATCTGGGCACGCGCCGGGATGGCTGCGTGCGCCGGAGCGGCTGCCGCGCCCGGAATCAGGAGGACGGAGACCAGAGCTGCGGAGACCCTTTTGGCAAGATGCTTGAACATTCCTGGTACCTCTGGGTGCGGTCGCCGCGGCGAGACGCACTCCTGCAACTGCATAGACGTGTATTTTACGGCTTCGGCAGTACAACGGATTTTAGTGGGCTAAAGGTAGTTACGCTGGACGCAACAGGCTGAGGACCGTTTCGACCACATGGGCGATGGGGTGGCCGTCGGAGCGCAGGCGCTGGCGGACCTCGGCGAGGGCGGCGATCTGGGCGTCGCGCGGCTGACCGTCGGCCAGCAGGGGATTGAGGGCATCGGCGACATTGGTGGCGGTGAAGCGCGACTGCAGCAGCTCCGGCACGATGCGCCGGCCGGCGATGAGGTTCACCATGCCGACGGGGAGGTTGCCGTCGGCATCGAAGGCCTGCGGGACCTCTGGCGGGTAGCTGACCAGCTTTTTGGCCAGCGCAAAGGTGAGCGCGGAGACGCGGTAGACCACCACGAACGGGTTGCCGACGATGGCCGCCAGCACGGTCGCCGTGCCGCTGGCGACGACCGAGGCTCGGACGTGGTGCAGCGCCTGGCGGGCGTCTGGCACGAGCGTGATGCGGGGGCGTGTATTGGGTGTGGTTTCCGTAGGGCCGAAGTAGCGGAGGTGCTGCGCGTCGAGTTCGGCGAGAAAAGTGTTCAGCGTCTTCGGTGAGATGGTGGAGGCAACCGGTAGCAGGAACTCGTAGCGGGTGTACGCGGCGGGGTCGCGCGGCGCGGTGGTGTCGTTGCCGTCGTAGGTGGTGTAGGCGGCGGAGCTGGCGAAGAGGTCGCTGATGGCGAGCTCGTGCAGCGTCGGCAGGTTGGCGCGGATCTCTTTCCAGCGGCTGCCGGGCAGTAGAGCGATCCAGGTGCGTTCGGGGTTGAGGCCGTGCTGCGCGGCGTAGGCCTCGCGGCTGAGCGCGGGGGGCTCGGCCGCGGCGGCGAGGGGGTGCCCAACAAACTCGGCGTCGACGCCGCGGTTGCGGTAGAACGGCTCCTCGAATGGAAAGATGACCAGCATCCGCGAGACGCGTTCCTGCACCCAGCGCAGGCGGCTGCGTTTCCAGGCCCACAGCTGCGGGCTGACGAACCAGATGACCGGTACTCCAGCGGCGTGAAGGTGCTTGGCGAGGCGGAAGTTGACGTCGGGGAAGTCGATGAGAACGGCGACGTCGGGGCGCTCACGCTGGATGGCGCCGACCAGCTTGCGGTATTGGCGATAGATGAACGGCGCGTGGCGCAGCACTTCG
>CAJCIM010000206.1 GCA_903970395.1 Acidobacteriaceae bacterium | reverse complement strand
GCGGCGTGAAGGTGCTTGGCGAGGCGGAAGTTGACGTCGGGGAAGTCGATGAGAACGGCGACGTCGGGGCGCTCACGCTGGATGGCGCCGACCAGCTTGCGGTATTGGCGATAGATGAACGGCGCGTGGCGCAGCACTTCGGTGATGCCCATGTGCGCGACGTCTTCGGCACGGACGACGCGCTTCTGGCCGGCAGACTCCATCTGCGTGCCGCCGAGGCCGGAGAAGATGGCGGCGGGGAGCTGCTGCCGAAGTGCGGTGACGATGGCGGCACCGTAGGCGTCGCCTGAGGCTTCGCCAGCGGAGAGAAAGATGCGCGGATTGGATTGCTTCGTAATGATTTCAGTGTAGCCGGTTGGCGTTAGGATGTTGGCATGGCGAACAAGCCAAAGCGCTTCAAGGCGACACTGGAGCGAGGCCTCGAGGGCCTCGGCTGGACGGTTGCACGGCTGCCGTTCGACCCGCACAAGGAGTGGACGCAGATGATTCGGCTGCGCGTGCGCGGCGAGGTGAACGGCTTGCCGTTTCGAACATCGCTGTTTCCGATCTTGGGCGGTGGCGGCCTATGTGTGATGTTGAACAACAAAACGCAGCGTGAGACGGGGCTGAAACTGGGCAGCGTGGCGGAGTTTCTGCTGGAACCCGACTTGGAGCCTCGTCCGGCGGAGCTGCCCGATGAGTTAGCGGCGCTGCTCGACGGCGAGGATGGCCTGCGCGACTACTACGACAGCTTGAGCGAGTCGATGCGCCGCGAGATCGGCAAGTGGATAGGGGGCGTCAAGAGTGAGGCGTCGCAGAGTAAACGCTGCGAGCAGATGGCGGAACGTCTGTTGAGTGCTATGGAAGGTGAAAGGGAGTTGCCTCCGCTGGTCGCGGCGGCGTTTCGTCGTCGCCCGAAGGCGAAGGCCGGCTGGGCGAAGATGACGCAGACGCAGCGGCGGCAGCATCTGCTGGGGGTGTTCTATTACCAGACGCCCGAGGCGCGCGAACGGCGCGTGGAGAAGCTCTGCGATGAGGCGGAGAAGAAGGCTTGAGCGAGCGTCGCAAAGAGGGTACGAGGCTGCTGAACTTGGCTCTGGGCGTTGCGAGCGGAGCGCTGCTGCTGCGCGATGCTGCCCTGGGTGTGACGAAGCGGCTTCGTAGACATCCCTTGGCCGAGACGTTTTTCTTCGAGAGCGAAGACCGCAGAATCTCTGCGGTGTATGTGCCGGGTGAGACCTCCGGGCCCGTGTTGTTGCTGTGCCACGGCATCGGAGAGACGGTCGAACACTGGAGCGCAGCGCAGGCATTGTTGCGCGATCGTGGCGTGGGATCGATGGTCTTCAACTACTCGGGCTACGGGCGCAGCACGGGACGCATATCTGTTGAGAACTGCGATGCGGACTTCGTCGCTGCGTATGCGGAGTTGCGTCGTCGCGTGGGGGATACGACACCGGTGTATGTGCTGGGGTTTTCGTTGGGTAGTGGTATTGCTGCACGGGGAGCCGCGTCGCTGCAGCCGCCGATTACTGGGCTGTTCCTTTGCGAGGCCTTTGATTCGTTTCGTGAGGCGGCGTGTGCTGCCGGAGCTCCGCGATGGCTAGCGCGTTTGGTGCCGGATATCTGGCGGACTTCGGAGGTGGTCGGTTCGCTGACGATCCCGGTATACGTGCTGCACAGCACGGGCGACCGGCTGTTTCCGCTATCGATGCCGCATAAGATCGTGGCTGCATCCGAAGGACGCGCCGAGCTTGTCGTCGTCGAAGGACTAGAGCACAACGAACCCTTTTTGAAGGCAGTCGAGCGCTACTGGGAGCCGATTGCGGAGCGTGTAAAGCCTACTTCGTAAAGAAGAGCTTGGCTGCGACGATGACAAGCAATGCTGCAAATCCCCGCCGCAGTACGATGGCCGGCAGGTGTTGCGCCCACGTCCCGCCGAACCATCCGCCGGCGGCGAAACCCAACGCGACAAGCAACGCGAGTTTGATGTCGATCTGTCCGCTGCGGTAGTAGGGGATGATGGCGAAGAACCCGACGGGCAGCAACAGAATCGCCAACGACGTTCCCTGCGCCTTGAGCTGCGACATGCCATACATGTAGGCGAGAGCAGGGATCAGCAGGATGCCGCCTCCGATGCCGATGATGCCGGAGAGAACTCCAGCGGCAACGCCAAGCGCAAGACCGCCGAAGACGTACATTGGATTCATATTTATGACCTCGTAGGCGCGGCTGCGCCGGGTTTGGGCTGGTTCCAGGGCAGTGGCGAGTACTGTGGTCATCATACAGAGGCCGCTGGCGCTGCGATCCTGTCGAAATCTTGCGATACTGCTGGGGTGGAAGGTTTGCCGCGAAGGACAGGATGATGAAGATCGAACGGTTTGAAACTCCCGGGCTGGCGCAGTACGCATACGTGGTCTCGGATAGCGGCGAGGCGGTGGTGATCGACGCCATGCGCGACGTGGAACGATACGTGGACTACGCACGGCGCGAGGGTGTGCGCATCACGAGGATCGTAGAGACACACATCCATGCGGACTTTGCGGCAGGTTCGTGCGAACTTGCCGCAATCACTGGTGCCGAGCTGGCATTGAGTGGCTATGACGAGAGTGAACACTTTGTCTATGCGATGCCGCATCGCAGGCTGCGCGATGGGGATGCTGTTCCGGTAGGCAAAGCCACGCTGCGCGCGCTTCATACGCCAGGGCACACACCGGAGCATCTGTCGTATCTGCTGTATGAAGAGGGAAGTGAGACACCGGTGGCGATCTTCAGTGGTGACTTCCTTTTCGCAGGTGCGCTGGGAAGGCCGGATCTCCTGGGCGAAGAAGCGAAAGTTGGTTTGGCGCGTGAGTTGTATCGCAGCGTGCGGCATCGGATCGAAGAGTTGCCGGACGGATTGCGCGTGCTTCCGGGGCATGGTGCGGGCTCGCTTTGCGGGGCCGGTCTCGGCGATAGTGTGGAGACGACGCTGGGGTATGAGCGTGCAACGAATCCCTACTTCCGTTACAGCGAGGACGAGTTTGTCGAGAAGATACTGGCTTCGGTGCCGGCGATGCCGGAGTACTATCCGCGGATGAAGGCGTTGAATGCGCTTGGTGCAGCGGCGATGAGTCCGTTGCCGGGCGCAGCGGCTCTCGATGTGGAGCAGGTGCGGGCGATGAAGCAAAGCGGAGCGGTGCAGCTGCTTGATGTACGCGAAGCGGATGCGTTTGGTGCGGGGCATCTTGCGGGTGCAGTGAATATCGGGATGGGGCAGAGCCTATCGCTATGGGCGGGGTGGCTGTTGGATGCTGAGAGGCCGATTGTGCTAATCGGCGAAGCCGCCGACCTGGAAGAGGCACGACGCGCGTTGCTGCGTGTGGGGTTGGATCGCATTGATGGTTATCTTGAGCACGGTATGGACGCGTGGGTGTCTGCGGGCCTGCCGGTGGAGCGGGTTCCGCGGCGGAGCGTGAGCGAAGTGAATGCGCTGCGTGGAAGTGTGCTGGTGTTGGATGTGCGCAACTGCGCGGAGTGGAGAGAGGGACACATTGCAGGAGCGAGCCATGTGGCGCTTGGCGATTTGAACGCTGAGATCGCCAGAATTCCGAGAGACCGCGAGGTAGTCGTGAGCTGCGCCAGCGGCTACCGGGCAAGCGCTGCGGCGAGCCTGTTGCAGCACGCCGGCTTTGACCGAGTGAGCCTCATGGCCGGTGGCATGGATGCGTGGCTGCTGGCGGACCTTCCTGTGACTGCGTAAGAGCCTGTTCCTTAAGAGCTATGCGGAGAGAGGCGCGCTGAGGGTTGCTCCGGGTAACGCCGTGTCGGGCAGCTCCTGGTCCTTGTACTGCAGCTGGTAGAGCTTGAAGTAGAGCCCGCGTAGCGTAAGCAGTTGTTGGTGCGTGCCCTGCTCGCGCAGCTTGCCCTTGTGCATGACGAGAATGGTATCCGCGCGCTGGATCGTGGAGAGCCGGTGTGCGATCAGTACGCTGGTGCGGCCGGTGATGAGCCGCTCGATGGCGAGCCGCACGCGGAACTCGGTTTCGGTGTCAACTGAGCTGGTGGCCTCATCGAGGATGAGGATGCCGGGGCGATGCGCGAGCGCCCGTGCGAAGCTGATGAGCTGTTTCTGTCCGGTGGAGAGCGTCGACCCGCGCTCTAGCACTGGCTCGTGGAACTGCTGGGGCAGTGTGCGGATGAAGTCCGCGACGTTGACCTCGTCGGCAGCGTTGGCGACGTCTTCGTCGGTGATCCAGCTGCTGCCCAGGCGGATGTTTGTGGCGATGGTGCCGGAGAAGAGGAAGGGGTCTTGCAGGACGACGCCGAAACGACATCGGAGGGCCTTGAGATCCTGCTCGCGTACGTCCACGCCGTCGATGACCACCTGTCCAGCTTGCACGTCGTAGAAGCGCATCATCAGCGCGGTGATGGTGGTCTTGCCAGCTCCGGTGTGGCCGACGATTGCTGCGGTCTGGTTCGGCTCGATGGTGAAGCTGACGCCGCGTAGGATCCACTCGATGTTGGGAAGATCGGCGACGGGGTCTGCCGTGCGAGCGAGAATCAGCTGCTCTTCATCATTGAGGCGTTGATACGTGAACCAGACGTTGCGGAACTCGATGCGTCCTGATCCGTTACCGAGGAGCGGCTTTGCAGGCGACTGAATTTCGGGCTGATCGTCCAGCAGTTTGAAGACGCGTTCGGCCGCTGCCATGGCTGCCTGCAGTATGTTGAACTTGTCGCTGAGGTCCTGGATCGGCCGGAAGAACCGCTGCGCGTACTGGATAAACGCGATGAGGATGCCCAGCGTCACTGTCCCGAAGAAGCTCGAGTGCACGATACCGTTGACGATGTAGCTGTGTGCGGTGAGCCAATGAAACTCGCTGCTCTGGATAGCGGCGCGGCCGCCGAACCACAGGATGCTCGCGATGGCGATAGAGCTGATGAACTCAACGACCGGGTAGTACAGCGCATAGGCAAAGATCGCGTCGGTCCAGGCCTGCTTGTTCTCGTCGTTGATGTTGGAAAAGTCGCGAAAGGCGCGAGGTTCGCGGTTGAAGAGCTGCACGATGCTCATGCCGGAGACATACTCCTGCGTGTACGCGTTGATCTTCGCGGTCGCGGCGCGCTGACGGCGGTAGCTCTGACGCACATGCTTGCGGAAGAGTGAGGTCGCGTAGAGGATGCCGGGGATGGCGCACAGCGTCAAAAGCGCGAGCGGCCAGCTCATCGTGAGCATGATGATGACGATGAAGCCCAGCGCGAAGACATCCTCAAAGATAGCGAGCACGCCGGAGGTGAACATCTCGTTGAGTGCGTCGACGTCGGATGTGACGCGGGTGACGAGGCGGCCGACGGGTGTGCGGTCGAAGAAGGCGACGCTCATGCTCTGGATGTGGCGGAAGATCTGACTGCGCAGATCGAACATGATCTTCTGGCCGGTCCACTGCATCAGGTAGGTCTGCACAAACTCCAGCGCGAAGGTAAGCAGCAGCGCGCCGAGGTAGAGCATCGCGAGCTCGGTGACGCCGGTCAACGCATCATGCGATAGATGTTGTGAGAGCCAGCCGTGCTTGCCGTGCGTCGGATCGAAGTAGGTATCGACGGCGACTTTGACGAAGTACGGCCCGGAGATGTCGCTGGCCGCTTTGATGACGATGCAGATGCCGGAGATGGCGGTCTGTAGCTTATACGGCGCGAGGTACCGCACCAGCCGACTCATCAATCGGCTGTCATACACCTTGCCTACGACATCGTCGTCGACGCGCTTGGCGGCTTCCTGCTTCTTTGTTGCCTTTTCGTCAGCCATTGTTTCTATTCTACGGTGTTGTTTCGCGTAGGGCAGTGTGGGGCGTGGCCGCCTGCATGAAACAATGGAGGCTGTGCCTACGTCTGCCAATTCGATGCTTGGTGTGTATGTTTCGGTTCCGTTTTGCCGGGCGAAGTGCAGCTTCTGCAACTTTGCCTCTGGCGTGGGCAACGGCGCTGCGATGGAACGCTACATTGAGCAACTATGTGCGGAGATTGACGCTGCCTCCGTGACGGCGGAACGGATCGGCGCGACTCTACCTCGCGAGGTAGAAAGCGTATACCTTGGCGGTGGCACGCCTAGTCTTCTGGAGCCAGCGCAGCTGCGGCGCGTCTTTGCGGCGTTGGGGCGAAACTTCGATATCCGTAGAGATGCGGAGATCACACTGGAAGCCGCACCCGGACAGATCGCCGACCCTGTGCTGGTGGAGGCACAGCGCTTAGGCGTGAACCGCATCAGCCTCGGCGTGCAGAGCTTCGTCGATCGCGAGTCGGCTTCGGTGGGTCGTCTGCACACTGAGCGCGAGTGCGTAGCGGAGATTGTGCGCCTGCGCGCCGCTGGTGTTGACGAGGTAGGCGCAGACCTGATCGCTGGGCTGCCGTATCAGACCGTGGAGAGCTGGGAGCACTCGCTGGAGGTTGCGACTGGCGTGGGCTTGACGCACCTGAGCGTCTACATGCTGGAGATCGATGAGGACTCGCGGCTTGGGCAGGAGGTTCTCGCCGGCGGCAACCGCTTCCACGCGCACGGCGTGCCTGCGGAGGATATCGCTGCGGACCTCTACGAGCAGGCCTGCGAGAGGTTGCCACAGTCGGGCTTCGCGCAGTATGAGATCTCCAACTTTGCGGCTTCGCAGCACCGCTCGCGACACAACATGAAGTACTGGCAGCGCGTTCCATATGTCGGTTTCGGCCTTGACGCGCACTCGATGTTGCCAGCCCCTAATGGCGCGGTCCGGTTTGCGAACCCTGACGAGCTTGCTCTCTACGCCGGCGCTGCCAGCGAGCGCGAGATCACAAGTGTTGGCGAGCGAGAAGCGCTCGAAGAGTCTCTGTTTCTGGGGCTGCGAATGAATGATGGCGTATCCGCGAAGGCTCTCCATGAGTGCTTTCCACGCGAGCTTGTGGCATCGTGTGAAGAGGCTGCGCGTGAGCTGATTGCTGAAGGCCTTATGTCGAACGACGATGGCCGCTGGCGGCTGACGCTGCACGGACGGCTGGTATCGAACGACGTATTTGGCCGCTTGTTGGAGACCGCAGCCGCCTGAGGCTGGCAACGACCTAGAAACATGAGGACTACGATGATCGATCTGCGAAGTGACACAGTAACCAGGCCAACAGCTGCGATGCGTGCCGCGATGGCGTCGGCCGAGGTGGGTGATGATGTCTACGGCGAAGACCCTACTGTCAACCGGCTGGAGCAGCGCGCTGCTGAGATCTTTGGCAAAGAGGCGGCCATCTTTGTGCCCACCGGCTCCATGGGCAATACCATCGCGTCGCGTATTCATACCGAGCATGGGCAGGAGGTCATCTGCGAGTCGCAGGCGCATATCCTCGATTGGGAGATGGCGATGGTCTCCGCGTTCTCCGGCTGCGCGCCGCGCCCCGTTGCCGGTGAGCGCGGCGTGCTGACGTGGCAGCAGATCAAACCGATGATCGCGCCGAAGATCTACTATCGCGCGCAGACCGGCCTCATCTGGCTGGAGAACACGCACAACATAGCAGGCGGCATCGTGACCCCGCTGCCGGTGCTGGAAGAGGTCTGGGCAGGTGCGAAGGAGCATGGTCTGCCCACGCATCTGGACGGCGCGCGCATCTTCAACGCGGCTGCTGCACTCAGCACGCCGGTAGCCGAGCTCACGTTTGGCTTCGACACCGTGATGTTCTGCTTGTCCAAGGGACTGGGCGCGCCGGTGGGCTCCATGCTGGTGGGTTCACGCAAGCATATTGAGCGTGCTCGCATCTTCCGCAAGGCACTGGGCGGCGGTATGCGGCAGGCGGGCGTACTCGCAGCGGCGGGTCTCATTGCGCTGGAAGAGATGCCCTGGCGCCTGCATGAAGACCACACCAATGCACGGCTTCTGGCGGAGGCCATCGCGCAGTGCGGTGCCGCGGATATCGACCTCAGCATGGTGCAGACCAATATCGTCATCTTCAAGCTGAAGTCCGGCGATGCCGGTGAGTTGGTGGCCGCGCTGAAGCGTGAGGGCGTGCTTGTCAGTGCCATCGGGCCACAGACCGTGCGCCTGGTGACACACTTCGATGTGAGCCGTGAGGACTGCGAGCGCGCGGCAGAGACGCTGACGCGGTCGTTGCTGGCCATCGCCGCCTGACGCCGCTACTGCATCGGAAGTTGTGAGGGCGGCGCGGGCGTATGCCGCGCCCTGCGTGTGTTTTCGGCTGCAACTGTCGCTGAGTTCTGCGCCGTTGTCGCACCAATCAGCGCGGGTACCTCAGCCGTAATAGCCGCGATGGGCTTCGTATCCGGCGTCGTGGGTGCCTGCGCAGTGCCGCGCGGCAGGAAGATGGTGAAGGTGGTGCCGTGTGTGTCGGGCGCCTCTTCGGTGGCGACGCAACTCTCGACGGAGATGGTGCCTGCGTGCTTCTCGACGATGCCCTTTGTGATCCAGAGGCCAAGCCCCGAGCCTTGCTCGCCCTTGGTCGTGAAGAACGGACGGAAGAGGTCGTCGCGAATCTCCGGCCGGATGCCGCTGCCCTGATCCGTCACCTGCACGATGACGCCGGGTATGATTGCGAACTCTTCATGGGGGCTGCTTGCGGCGGACTGGTTGTAGACTGTGACGGTGATCGTGCTGTTGGATGTCGAGGCATCCGCGGCGTTGGTCAGCAGATTGGTGAACACCTGGCGCAGCTCCGCGGGATACCCGGAGGCATAAGCCTCGGGCTCCAGTGCTGTCTCCACGCGGATACCGGCCTTGGCGATGCTGCGCTCCAGCAGGATGAGCACGCTGTGCATGATGGCCGAGATGTCCAGCAGGATCGGTGTCCGCGACTCGCGGTGCATGCCCAGCATGGCGCGGCTGATGTTGGTCACACGCGCCAGCTCCGACTGCGCCATGTCGACGAACTCCTCGCGTTCCTCCAGCGTGGTGCCCTGCTTGATCATGTATAGCAGGTTGACCACGGAGTCGAGCGGGTTGTGGATCTCATGCGCGATGGTGGCCGCAAGCCTGCCGGCAACGGCGAGCTTTTCCGACGCCAGCAGCGCGGCCTGTGTGCGGCGGCGTTCGGTCACGTCGGAGATCACGGTGACGCTTCCTGTCAGCGATCCGGCACGGTCGTAGATCGGTGCTTCGCCGCGCTCGACGAAGAATTCGCTGCCGTCGGACCGAACCAGAAGTGCAGAGCGCGGGGACAGCTCCACCGTGCGGTCCTGTGACGCCGTCGTGAACTGCGTGGGCCCAATGGGTTCGTTGGTCAACTCATCGATCAGCGGAAACACCATCTCCATGTGGCGGTGCGAGGCCGCTGCCTGCGTCCAGCCGGAGAGCCGCTGCGCCGCCGTGTTCAGCAGCTCGATGCGACCATCGTCATCGCACACCACGACACCTTCGCCGATGGACGTCAACGTGGCGCGCAGCCGTTGTTCGGACTCATAGGTGGCCTGCGCCGTGCTGCGCAGCGCCTCCATCGTGTTGTGGTAGGCATCCGAGACCAGGTGTGCACGGTTGCTCGCGAACAACCCCAGGATCAGCGCGCCAAAGAGCGCCGAAAGAACCGCGACCTCTCCGGTGCGCGTCATCTGGTGAATCCAACGATCGGCAAGGTCTCTACGGTTGTACTCCAGCCGCGACAGGATACCGGCCTCGATCGCCAACATCTTGTCCACGTCCACGTGGTCGACGTAGGTTACGTGCGGGTCGTTGAGTGCGTAGCCGCTGCGCGCTGAGCGGATCACCGGCGTCGCCACCTTCTCCGACCAGTCGTTGTGCAGGTCGATCAGGTCGTTCACCGGCTCGAGGTCTTCATTCAGGGAGGCGAGCTGCGAGCGCAGCACATTCATGTCCGCGACCAGCGGCTCCATGGCGAACTCGTATGGCTGTAGATCGGTCTCCTTTAAGCTGCGTTGATAGTTGCGTACGCCGGTCGCTTCATTCACGGTCAGCGACTGCACCATTCGCGCGCTGTCGATGGTCACGTCGGTGTTGTGCAGTGCCTGAATGATCGGGCGCGCCGCAAGAAACTGCCAGCCCAGTGCGATGGCCACCAGCATCAGGCCCGCCACTGGCAGGAACAGTGTCTGCGTCAGTAACCGGTTGAGCTGTCTCAGGTTCACAGGGCCCTCTTAGCGGAACACTTAGTCTACATCCGGCAGCAAGCTCTGAATTCTAGCCAGCAGAGTAGGAGCATCATCGGCCTTGGTGAGATAACCGTTGACCAGACCGGTGATCTCGCTGGGCAGACCCACATAGGCGGAGAGAAGAAGGATCGGCACTGCTGGTTTGCGCTGGCGCATCATCGCCGCGACCTCGCCCCCGTGCATCCCCGGCATGGAGTAATCCAGCAGCACAATCTCAACCGGCTCAGACTCAAACAGAGCGAGCCCTGCAGGCCCATCGGGCGCGGTCAACACGCGATAACCTGCGCGCTCAAGCAACAGCTTGCGGACACGCAGGCCTATGCGTTCATCGTCAATGCACAGAACGAGCCGGCCCTCTGAAGGCATGCCTGAAGAATCTCCCGCTATACGTTTTTTCGTATGTTACGAACGTAAGGTCTAGGGAATCATAGCATCGACGTGTCATTTCGTCTCTACATCGCAGGTCGGATTGAACCACGTAATGGATCAGGTACCGGACTCCCAGTGTATGAGCCGGCTCGCCAGAGGAAAGTACAGCCCCAGCTGAATGGGCATCTCGCCGTCGGATAGCGCGCGGCGGACCTCTGCGTAGGCTTCAAGCTGCCCACTGTAGCGCGTGCGTTGCAGCGCGTCGAAGGCGGCATCAGAGAGCGATCCCTGATCGGTGGTCTTGAAGTCGATGATCCAGATGGTGCCATCGCCGGCTGCCAGTGGCGTTGGGCCTGCGATGAAGGTGCGGTCGACGCGCAGCCCCGGCAGACCCGAGGTCGCAACGCTCAGCGCACTCTCGCTGGCGGCCTGGTGGTGTGGCGACAGCAGCCATAATCCGACCGGATCCGCAAGTGAGCGCGTCAGCGCATCGAGCGCCCGAGCAGCCTCCTGCGCTGCGTCGCGCGGCGGCAGTCCCTCACCGCGCAGACTCGTCTCCAGCCGCGCCCGCCAGCTGGACAGTTCCGCAGCCAACTCCGTGGGGGACTGTTGCACCAGCCGCTCAGCCAGTAGCTGCAGATATCGGTGAACGACATTGCCGAACGCGCGCACTGCAAACGAGCCCTCCGGCCGTTCGAAGCTGCGCGCCTGCGGTAGCGTGGCCGCAGCAGGGTAGGGCAGGCGATGCGCCACAGCCTCGCGAAAGACCTCTGCGGGATCGAAGCCGAGCGGGAGTCGTCGCAGAAACTGCGTTGTGGATGGCTCTACCACCTCGATCAACTCACCCTCCGCGGCTAGCGCGAGACCGTCGTCGAACTCCAGCGCGTCCACTGTGTCCTGCGCGGTAGACGTCGATGCGATCGCCGCGAAGTGCGGCTCGGCTGCGTTCCAGCAGGCGTTCAGCAGGCTCGACGGGCGTCCGTGTCCGAGGCCATCCTTCTTCTCGGTGGCCGCTGCAAATAGGTGCAACTCCTCCCGTGCGCGCGTTGTCGCCACGTAGAACAGCCGCTTGCGCTCGGCGACCTCGCGGCGGTTGCGCAGCGTGTTCAACCACACGCTCAGGTCGCTCGCAGCCGTTCCTTTGCTGGCGATCGGCGCAAGAATCACCGCCGCCTCCTCCTGCGACGAGTCTGGATCGAACTCCAGCCAGTTCAGCAGCTGTCCGCGCGTGCTCCCGCTGCCGCGCTCCAGCCCCGGCACCAGCACCATGTCCCACTCCAGTCCCTTAGCCTTGTGGATAGTCAGCAGCTCCACCGGCACCTCCCCTGCGAGCGGCTCAGCGTACAGCTCCGCCAGCCTTGCCGTCAGTACGTCAAGATCGACGCGCCCTCCGTCGCTCTCCAGCTCATGCAGCAGCGGCAGGTAACGCAGCACGTTGTGCCGACCCTCTTCGTCAAGCACGCGATCGCCACCCAACGAGCGCCACGTGCGTTCCACATGCACCGCCAGCGGAGTCTGCCCCAGCGTTTCCACCGCGGCCCGCAGCACAGGCCACGTCCGTTGCAGCCGATCGCGGCCTGCCGCAGTCAGCTGGTTCCCATGCGCTGCAACCAGCATCGCGAGCGTCGCATCTGCGTCCGCACCGTCACCAGTAAGCGCCAGCAGGTCCTCGCGGCCTAGCCCGCACCACGGCGCGCGCAGCACTGCCAACCATGCAATGCGGTCCGCCGGATGCAGTAGCGCACGCGTCAGCGCCAGTGCATCCAGCACCTCCGCACGCTCGCCCAGCGCATCGAGGTTGATGGCTTTGAAGGGCAGCGGACCTGCGCCGCGGTCCGTCTTGAACTCCGTTACAACCGCCCGCAGATGCTTGCGTCCATGGCCCAGCACGGCGACCCGCCACGGCTTGCTGCGACCCAGTGGAAGCGGCATTGCAAGCCGCGCCTCGATCAACCTCCGAATCGCCCATGCCTCCCGCTCCGCGTGGTCGGTGTCGTCCTTTGTGATCACCTCCGCGTGCCACACGATACCCTTATCCTGCGTCTGTTCGCGCTCTGCCGTGGCTGCCACAAACGGCACATCCATCGCATCCGTCATCGGCTCATCCGGTCGCAGAAACAGCCGTTCAAACGCGTCGTTGAAGCTGCCGGGACCCTCCACCAGCGCGGCCTGCGAGCGAAAGTTCGCCGTCAGCCGCAGCGGTGTTAGCGGTATATCGCCCAATCGCTTCGCGTTCATCGTGTCCAGAAAGCGCTCCACGCTCGCCGCTCGAAACAGGTAGATCGACTGCTTTGGATCGCCGACGAGAAACAGCGTCTGCGTATGCCCATCCCACGAGCGCGTCAGCAACTCTACGAGTTCATACTGCCCGGCGGAGGTGTCCTGCATCTCGTCGATCAGCAGGTGCCGCAGATGTCCACCCGCAGAGAGCGCAAGATCCGACGCGGTCTCATCGGCACGCAGCACCTCACGCGCTGCGAGCGCCAGCTCTGGGAAGTCGCACTCCCCGCGCGCCGCGAATAGCAGTTTCAGCTCCACCAGCGCACGCCGCAGCACATGGAACAGTGCCTTCGCCACGCGCCACTGGTCGTCGGGATAGCGCGCCGGCGGCAGTTGTAACACGTTGTGCAGCGCAACGCGCAGCGCCTCGGTCTGCATCGCCTGGATGCGTTGCTTCAGCTCATCGAGCGCTGGCTTTGGCGGCTTGAAACCGAGCGTATTTACCGCGAGGCTCTTGCGCCAGTCACCATCGCTCTCTTTCACCACCAGCCGGATGAGAGCGCGCCAATGACCAACCTCGGCAGCAACTGGAGCCGGAGAATGTGGCTTCTTTGCGCAGTCGGCAATCGGCGAAACCGCACCGTTGTATCCGTCCAGCAACGCGAACCGGCACGCGAAATCGGCAAGATATTCAAGCTCGCCCACCGGCATCGCCGCCTCCGCGCGCTGTAGCCCTGCGTTGACGATCCTCTCCAACGCCAACTCCAGCTTAGGCCGCACCTCGTTGTCGAGAGCCGCATCATCCAGCGCGCCGCCCAGCGGTACCAGCTCACCCCACTGCTCGCGCTTGCCCAGCATCTCCGCAATCAGCGACTCGCAGTCCGTCAGGCTGCCATCACGATGCAGCAACACCGTCCGTAGCGCCGCATTCAACGCAGCATCGTTGCCTCCAAGCTCCATGAGCGTGCGTCGCGCCGCCATCCTGTGCAGAGGCCACGCATCATCTAGCGGTTGGCGAGGGCCACCACCGGCCAACAGCGGCAGCGCGTTCGCGATCTGTCCACTCACAGCGTCGAAGGTCTGTATGTTCAACCGCAGAGGCTGCTCGATCAGCTGCCATCCAAGCCGTCGGCTGCGCGCCAGCACGGCCTCGGCGAACGCTCGGCTGCTACGCTCAAACTCCTTGGTATCGGCTGGCAGCGGCTTGCCCTCCTGCGCTGCGGATAGCTGTTGCAGCACGCGTTCGCGCAACTCTGCCGTGGCCTTGCGTGTAAACGTCACGGCCAAGACTTCTTCCGGAGACTCCACGCTCTCATCCGCGAGCAGCTTCAGAAACCGCTGCACCAGCAGACCGGTTTTGCCGGATCCCGCGGGCGCCTCGACGATGCACGAGGCACGAATGTCCAGCGCCTGAGCGCGCGCCGCGTCATCGGACGCAACCAAGCTCGCTGCGACAGGAAAGGGAACCAGATTACTCATCGCCCGTCTCCTCGTCATCGCTCTCGGCACCCTGCAATGCCAGCTCGCCGACGCGGCACAGCACCTTCAGTCCGCAGTGTTTGCAGGTCTTCGCGGGGTCCTTTGGAGCAACGTCAGCCTTGCCGCTAGCAAACGCGTGCGCCAGCCGTTCCAGCGTCTCGCCCCACTCTTCAATGCGCTGTACAAGATCCACTGTTGCGGCCTTGGGCAGCAAGCCGACCTCACCCTGCAATCCATGCCAGCGCATTGCGTCTCCGGCGAGCACCTTGCCAAACGCCATCCCCATCAACGGCACGTCCTCTTCCGTGCGCAGAAGCTGCGTGTACAGCGGCAGCTGCGGCTCCTCGGGCCGTTCGCCGTCCCACTGGTTCGGGTGCGCGCTACCGCCGGTCTTGTAGTCGATCAGCACGCTGCCGTAGGTGCGCTCTCCAGCCGCATCGGCACCCATCACCTGGTCGATGCGATCCACGCGCACGCTCAGATGCAGTGGTCCCACCGGGATCGTCTCGTTGTGCTCCACGCCGAGCACGGTGAACGGCCCACGCTGCAGCTCGTGCTCCATCCAGCGGGTCATCACCGTCAACAGCCGCTCGCGCACAACGGAGAGATACGCAGCGTCCCACTGCGCCTCAGGCGCGTTGCTCTCGCTCCGCAACGCCTCATCAATATGCCGCTCCAACACGGAGCGGCGGTCCGCCTCACTCATCTCCGCGAGATGCTGCTGCATCCTCATCTCACCGTCACGCGGCTGCCACAGCAGCTCCAGCACCTTGTGGACCAGCCCGCCACTCTGTCGAGCATCCAGCCCAATATCCGAGTCTTCCGGCTCGCCCGCTCCGAGCCGCAGCTCTGCAAACGCGCGAAACCCGCACGCCGCCTGCAGTTGCAGCACACGCGCGCCGCCGTGTACCTGCGCAGTAGGCAGCGATGGCAGTGGCGCGTCATCAGCAAAGCGCTCACATGCGACAGGCTCGCGTTGTTGCAGCGGTTCATCCGCATCCAACTGCGCAAACGCGAACTCCGCCAGCAGCGGTGACGGCCGCAGAGCACCGTTCTCATCCTCCTTCGCGCGGAGGAAAAGCACGTTCGGTGTGCGCTGCAACAAGTTTGCGACTGACGTGCGAATCCGCTGTGTCGCTCGCGCTGAATCCGTCCCCGGCATCTGCATCTGGCTCTGCAACGCGAGCGACAGCAGTGGATGCGTCCGTTCCGGCGCGGGCAGGTTCTGGTCTGTGGCATGGAGAAACAACACAGCATCGAAGATGCATCCCTCGGCCTGCTCAGGCCGCAGAACCTGCACGGCGGCATTCGTAGATGGCGACTGAAAGCTCGTCGCCTTCACCTGCGTTTCCAGCGCCTCAATCGCCGTGGCGAGCGAGACTCTGCGTCCCGCGAAGTCCAGCGTCGCAACCATATCGAGCACGCTGTCCCACGCCCGGCTCGCCTCATACTCCGTCGCATTCAGCACCCGCGCCTGCGCCGACGGCCAGCCCGTCGCCTGCACTACACCACGCACAAACTCCATCCATGCGGCATAGCTGCGCGGTCGCGCCAGCTCGCCGCCGCGGGCTATCTCAATCTGCAGCTGCCGCGGCCACGCAAGCGCGTACGCATGTTTATCGAGCAGCCGCACAAACGCATCCAGCGACATCTCAGGCCGCAGCCGCCGCTCCTTCCGTCGCAGCCGGACGTCCACCTGCGCCGCGCGCTCGCGTTCAGAACCGGGATTCAGATACGGCGACAGCAACAGCGCGCTGATGCGTGCCTGTGCCAGCGGACCTATCATCCATCGCGTCAGATCCAGAGCATCGGCAATCATCGCCAGAGACCCAAGAGGACGTCCCGTCACGAACTCCCACGGCGTGGACGAGAGATCCGCCGCGATCGACTCCAGCTCTTCCGCAAGCGTCTCCCGCAGCACAGTCTCTAACGCTGCGCGCTCATCCTCGGGATCAGGCGACAGCACCGCGATCCTCATACCTCCGTTCGCCGACTCCAGCGTCTTCCGCAGCCAGCGCGCGGCAAACGCAAGTTCGTCACCCGGTGTTTCGCAGAGCGCCCACACATGTTTTTTCTGCGCGTCACTCGTCACGTGCACAGACACCACCTCGACGTCAGACGCCCTCAAGCCATCCACTAACTGCTGTTGCGACGGCGTCAACGCAGCGAAGCCCACCAGGCACACCGTATGCTTCACCGCCAGTGTCGCGTGCTGCGCCAGAGCCGCGTTCAGCATTGACTGCGACAGGCAACGCTCGCGTTGGCAGCGTGTCTCAAACGCCTCGGCCCAGCGAGCGAAGGTGCGAGTGTCCTCACTCGTTGCCGTTGTCCGCAGTCTTGCCGTGGCGTTCCACGCGGCAGCCAGCGCATAGGCCCCAGCCGCAAGCTTAGCCAGCGAGTCTAACGAACTCAGCGCCTCCGGCGGTGGATCAGCAGCGATGATCTCCTGCCACAGGCTCTGTTCCTGCGCGGCGTTCAGCAGCAGACGCGTCTCCGCGCCGCTCACGATCAGGTCGCCATACAGGCTGCTCGTCCACTGCTGCCAACTGATCGCTCTCGCTGGCTCCCACGCCGCGAGTCCAAGCCCGCGTTGCCGCGCATCGTAGGCCGCACGCAGCTCGCGCGCCGCATGGCTGTTGGGCAGCAGCAGCAACTCGCCTGCATCCAGCAGGTCGAGCAACCCCTCGCGCGTGACCATCGATTCCATCTCCCTGACTCTAATACTCCGCGCTCTCGGCAAGCATTGCGAACGGCGTTACCGGCACGAGGCTCAGCCCCAGCAACGCCAGTGCCAGCGCACCCGGCACGACCATCGCTACGCGCAGCGAGCCGGAGTGTGTCGAAACGTACCCCATCATCCACGGAAACAGCGCTGCGCCTAACCCCGACGCGGCGAGCACCGTCCCGGCCTGATGCGAGTTCGGCCGCCGCCGCATCAGGATACCGAAGGTAGAAGGGAAGAACGGAGCGAGGCTCAGCCCCAACAGAACACAGTAGACGCTCAGCATGCCACTGCTGCGTGTCGTCGCAATCGCCGCAATCAGAAGCGCGGAGACCATCAGCCCGGCACGCTGCACAGCCGTCTCGCTCCACGCACGCATTGCGCCACTGGCGAGCGCGCGTCCCGCCGTTAGTGCGGCCCACAGCAGTACCACGGCAGACTGGCCGCCCAGCAGATGCACGCCCTCCAGGCGCAGGCTGTAGGTTGTCAGCCATCCCGTCATGCACGTCTCCAGCCCGCCGTAGAGAAATAACAGCGCCGCAAAGTGCAGATGCACTGGCCGTGGCAGCAGAACCGTTGGAGCGGGCGCAGCCGCAACCTCGCCCGCAGGCAGCCGCACACCATCCCGGTGTGAAACCATCACGATCCCTGCCAGCGCAGTCAGCAGAAACAGTCCCGCAAACCCCAGCATCGGCCCATGCAGACCAAAACGCGGGAGCAATATCGCCGCAAGGAACCCGCACATCACCGCACCCAGGCTCCAGAAGAAGTTCAGAGTCGAAAGCGCCGAGCCGGTATGCGTCACATAGCGCCTTCCTACCAGGATATTTGTCGCCGTAATGCCAAGCCCAACACCGTAGCCGCTGATGAACAGACCGGCAATCCCCAACCCCATCCCACGACTCAGCGCAAACGCCGCAAAACCCACGCACGAAAGCAGGTAGCCGCCCACCACGCCGTAGCGCAGCACCCGGTTTACGGACATCCCGCCCAGAAACGCGCCCACAAACTTCGCGGCAATCAGCAGCCCGCTCTGCTGGTCGGTGATGTGCCACTGCGCCGCCATCACCGGCAGAATCGGCCCCAGGAACGCGGTGCCCAACCCGGTCAGCAGGATGCCAATGCCGAGCCAAACCGCTACCGGCCCATAGGTGTTGTCGTCGATTGGGTGTCGTTGCGTCGTGCTGCTGGCCATGGTCATCCGTTGATTCTGCTGTTACGGCCTGCCTCAGAGCGGCCCTGGTTTCCGGCGCGTTGGAATCACTTCTTCCGCGCCATGCGCTACGCTACCATGCCATATTGTGCTGTGTCGCAAGTGCCGCGTTACCACAGGGCTATCATGGACTCTGGCAGTGTTTTGCAGGGGGAGGCGTTGGTGCGTATTGGCAGTCGGTTGTCGTCGGTCTTGTTGGTCGCAGGTGTTGCCGCGCTTGCAGGTTGTCACGGCAAGCCAACGGCAGCTACTCCGTCCAAACAGGTTTCGATCCGTGGCACGGTCGCCAGCGTGGACATGGCCGGGAAGGACATCGCACTGAACGGCAAAGAGATCCCCGGCTTTATGGAAGCCATGACCATGAACTACCCCGTCACCGACCCCGCCGCACTCACTGAGCTCCACCCCGGGGACAAGATCGCTGCTACGTTGCTTTACGATCAGGACGCCGAGGGAGCCAAAAACCTCCGCCTCAAGGACATCGTCGTCGTCGGCGAAGCCAACCCCAACATCAAGCCCACAGTGGAGTACAACCTGCCCGCGCCGGGCGAGGCCGTGCCGGACTTTAAGTTGCTCAACCAGTCCAACCGTACCATCAGCCTCAAGCAGTACCGCGGCAAGGTCCTCGTGCTCACCTTCATCTACACCCGCTGCCCGCTGGCCGACTACTGCCCGCGCATGAGCCGTAACTTCGCGCAGATCGACAAGGCGCTCGCCGCAGACCCCGCGCTCTACGCGCAGACCCACCTGCTCAGCGTCAGCTTCGACCCTGCGTACGACACCCCCAAGGTGCTCAAAAGCTACGGCGGCGCCTACACTGGCAAGTATGTTAACGAGACCTTTCAGCACTGGGAGTTCGCCGCTCCGCCCGCCGCCGAGATGCCCAGGATGCAACAGTTTTTTGACATCGGCATCACGCCCGGAGACGACGGCAGCCTGCAGCACTCGCTCTCTACCGTCGTTATCGGCAAGGACGGCAAGGTCGTTGCCTTCTGGCCCACCAACGACTGGGACGTCGCCGACGTGCTGGCAAAGATCAAGGCCGCAGCATAGCTCCGAGCGAAATTTTATTTCCGCTCACTACAATATCCTGTAATTGCAACCGTTATAGATGAAGGAGACACTCTTGGCGAAGTTAACGATTGGTTTTGGCGTTCTACTTGTGGCGGTCAGCGCCGGTTTTTGGATCGCGATGGGTAGGGCAGAGTCCGCAGCGCTTCATCCCGCCGGGGTCGGCCTCATCCTGATCCTTAGCGGCCTGCTGGCGAACACGGAGAACGTCAAGCGGCGGATGCTCTGGATGCACATCGCCGTAACCTTCGGTTTAATCGGCTTTTTGCTCACCGGCATCCGCGCAGGACTCACTCTGTTGCGAGGAACCGTCTCTGTAAACCCGGTCGCTTTTGACGAGCGGGCCGTTGTCGCCGTGGTTTGTTTCGTCTACGTTGTACTCTGCGTGCGCAGCTTCATCGCAGTTCGCAGAACGAGAGTACTGTAGACGGTTGTCCAAGGGCCCGTCACACTGAAGCCAGCAATAAGATTGGGAGTAAATGAGAAACTTTTCTAGCGCAGGGATGGGTGGCGGTATGGGTGCGGCAGACCGCCCCATGCGTGGCAGCCGCGCGGCATCGGCGAACCTGACCGCGAACGCAAAGAAAGCTACCCCAAGCTTTAAACAGGTATGGCCGGAGATCAAGGCGCTGGTCAAACCGCGCATCGGCCTGCTGGCCTTCGCCTTCTTCCTGATGATGATCAACCGCGCGGTCGGACTCGTGGTGCCCGCTCTGTTTGCCCCGTTCATCGACCAGGTGATGGGCAAGCATAACCTGGCTCTGCTGCCCAAGATCGTCGGTGGTGCGCTCGGTGCGACCCTTTTGCAGGCCGTTACGTCGTTCTCGCTCACGCAGCTGCTCTCCAAATCCGGCCAGCGCCTCATCACCGACCTCCGCAAGCAGGTGCAGTCGCACATCGGCCGCCTCTCCGTCTCGTTCTATGACGAAAACCGCACCGGCACCCTAGTCGCGCGCATCATGTCTGACGTTGAAGGCATCCGCAACATCGTCGGTACCGGCGTGGTCGACTTCGTCGGCGGCATCCTCACCGCCATCTACGCATTCATCTATCTGCTGCACACCAGCGTCGCCATGACGATGCTGACCTTTGGCTTCCTGGTAGTCTTCGCTGTCATCATGCAGCAGGCCTTCAAGACCATCCGCCCCATCTTCCGTGAGCGCTCAAAGATCAACGCGGAGGTCACCGGCCGCCTCACCGAGTCTCTCGGCGGCGTCCGTGTCGTCAAGGGCTATCATGCCGAAGAGAGCGAGTCGCGCGTCTTCGCCGGTGGCGTCGACCGTCTATTGCAGAACGTCATCAGCTCGCTCACCGCGCAGTCACTGATGGGCCTCGCTGGCACCGTCGTGCTCGGCGTTGTCAGCGCGATGATCATGTACATCGGCGCGCACCAGGGCGCAGCCGGCCACCTCACCGCCGGCCAGTTCATGAGCTACGTCATGTTCATCGGCTTTATGACCGCCCCGGTGATGCAGCTGGTCAACGTTGGCACACAACTCACCGAAGCCATCGCCGGCCTCGACCGCACCCGCGAGATCCTAGCCGAAGTGCAGGAGGACGCTGGCCCTGACCGCAAGCTCACCCTCGGTACGCTCGATGGCGACGTGCAGTTCATCGATGTCAACTTCTCTTACGTGGAAGACAAACCCGTCCTGCGCAACGTCAGCTTCGAGTCCAAACCCGGCACTGTCACCGCGCTGGTCGGCTCCAGTGGCTCGGGCAAATCGACCATCATTAGCCTCATCTGCGGCTTCCACACAGCGCAGTCCGGCGCGGTGCTCGTCGACGGCCACGACCTCGCCTCGGTCAAGCTCTCAAGCTACCGCAGCCAGCTTGGCGTCGTCCTGCAGGAGACCTTCCTCTTCGACGGAGACATCCGCGAGAACATCATGTTTTCCAACCCCTCCGCCACCCAGGAGCAGTTCGAAAACGCCTGCCGTATCGCTCGCGTGGACGAGTTCGCCGATCGCTTCCCCGAGGCCTACAAGACCATCGTCGGCGAGCGCGGCGTCAAGCTCTCCGGCGGCCAGCGACAACGCCTCTCCATCGCCCGCGCCATCCTCGCCGACCCCCGCATCCTCATCCTCGACGAGGCCACCAGCTCACTCGACTCCGAGTCCGAGGCGATGATCCAGCACGGCCTCAACTTCCTGATGCAGGGCCGCACCACCTTCGTCATCGCGCACCGCCTCTCCACCATCCGCAAGGCCGACCAGATCCTGGTCGTCGAGGTCGGCGAGATCGTCGAGCGCGGAACTCACGAGGAGCTCTACAGGCTCGGCGGCCGCTACTTCGATCTATACACCCGCCAGCACGGCCTGGAAACGAACCTCTTCCTCGCACCCGGCGAAGGCGACGTCGTCCCCGAAACCGTGCCCGAATAGTTTCGCTTCGGGAGCTAGATTGTCTCCACGCCTAGCTCCCGAAGAAGAAACGCATCATCGAACGCGATCTCCTTCAGATAGTCATACCGCCCACTCGCGCCGCCGTGCCCTGCATCCATGTTGATATGCAGCAGCAGCGGAGAGTCATTTGTCTTCAGCGTGCGCAGCTTCGCGACATACTTCGCCGGCTCCCAGTACATCACCTGCGAATCGTTGAGGCTCGTCTTCACCAGCATCGCTGGGTACACGCCGCGCTTCAGGTTGTCATACGGGCTGTACGACAGCATGTACGCAAACGCGTCGGCCTCGTTCGGATTGCCCCACTCCTCATACTCCGCTACCGTCAGCGGCAGGCTCGCGTCGAGCATCGTGTTCATCACATCCACGAACGGCACATGCGATAGCACCACGCGGAACAACTCCGGCTTGCCTTGCGCGATGGCGAAGTTCACAACGGCACCCATTAGCAGTCCGCCGGCGCTGCCGCCTTCAATCGCCACGCGCTTCGCATCGCCATAGCCCTCGCGCACCAGGAACTCGACTGCCTCGACGAAGTCGGTGAACGTATTCCGCTTCACCATCATCTTGCCTGCATCGTGCCATGGATCGCCCAGCTCACCGCCGCCCCGAATATGCGCATAGGCAATCACAATCCCGCGATCCAGCTTCGCCAGCCGCGCCGCGCCAAACCCCAGCGGCAGCGGATACCCATACGACCCATAGCCGTACACATACAGCGGCGACGTCCCATCTTGCTTGAACTTGTCCTTGCGATACACCAGCGACACCGGCACCTTCGTGCCATCGTGCGCCGCAAACCAAAGCCGTTCCGACGCATACAGTTCCGCATCGAACCCGCCCGGCACCTCCTGCTGTTTCAGCAGGGTTGACTCGCCTGTTGTTACGTCATACCGATACACCGACCCGGGCCTTACCAGC
The DNA here is from genome assembly GCA_903970395.1 of Acidobacteriaceae bacterium. GTDB lineage: Bacteria > Acidobacteriota > Terriglobia > Terriglobales > Acidobacteriaceae > Granulicella. The sequence goes on along the minus strand of CAJCIM010000206.1, from coordinate 4,205 downwards.
GACTGGTACGCATACCGGTACGTCGTCGCCGCAAAGTCGCGATTGATCTCGCTGCCCGCCTCATACGCAGGGTCAGGGAAGCGGATGTCGCGTGACGCTCCCGCCATTCCATTTATATCGAAGCCAAACACGCGCAACACCGGCAGCCCCAGCACTCGGTAACTAGCCACAAAAAAGTTCAGGAGGATATCCACATCCTCCAGCGGCGCGGCCTCATCTTCTGCGAGCACCTCAACCCAGCTCTCGCGTCCTGTGCTCGTCACCGGCGTACGCACCAGCTTGAACTGCTCAGCCTCATGGTTCGTCCGAATGTAAAAATACCCGTCGCGATGGTCGACGTCATACTCCTCGTCATCCACACGCGGCGCGATCAGCGTAAACGTCTCTGTCGGCGCAGCCGCATCCAGAAACCACGTCTCGCTGGTCGTGTGGCTGCCCGCCTCCAGCAGAATATAGCGGCGATCGCGCGTGCGTCCCACTCCCAGGTTGAACCGCTCATCTTCCTCGTGAAACACCTCGACCGTCGCGCCACCCAGCGTTAACCGAAACACACGATCCGACCGCTTCGTCTGCTCATCCTCGGTCACATAAAACAAAGTCTGCGAATCCGCCGCCCACGCAATCGAACCCACACGCTCGGCCGTGTCCGGCAGCTCCGCGCCGGTTGTAAGGTCGCGCACATGCAGCGTGTACTGCCGAAACCCCGTGTTGTCCGTGGTGTACGCCAGCAGTTTCCCATCCGGGCTCACGCCAATTGCCCCCAGGCTCATAAACGCCTGCCCTTCGGCCAGCACATTTACATCGAGCATCACCTGCTCCGGCGCATCCGCCACATCCGCTGGCCTGCGCAGATACCGCGCATATTGCTTGCCCTTCTCCGTCCGCGTCACATACTCCCACGCTCCATCGCGGTAAGGAACCGACGCGTCATCTTCCTTGATGTGGGACAGAATCTCGTCATATAGCGTCTGCTGCAGGGCCTCCGTGCCGGCCATCGCGGCAGCGGTATAGGCATTCTCGGCTTCCAGGTACGCTGTCACACGCGGTTCACCCTTTTTGCGCAGCCACGCATAGTCGTCATGCAGCTCTGTGTTGTGGATAGGGGTTGTATGAGGTTCGCGTGTCGCAACGGGCGGAATCAAATTTGTTGGCTTCATCAAGGCTCCGTGTTACAGGATACAGTCTGTCGTACGTACCTCGTGCAACGCCTCCACGGTCTACTGCACTCCTATCCTGTGAACGACAAGATTTCTCGCAGCCATGCTGCGAGAGGAGCGTTACATGAAAAAAACCACACTCATCACATTCATCGCCGCAGGTTGTCTTGCGGCATCAACCAGCCTCTGCGCCTTCGCACAGGACAACCAGCAGGACAAGGACAAGAAGTTCGTCGCATCCGCCTCTGAAGGCGGCCTCGCCGAGGTCGACTTCGGTAAACTTGCCGCGCAAAAGGCACAGAACCCCGACGTGAAGGCCTTTGCCGAAAAGATGGTGCGCGACCACTCCATGCTCAACAACAAAATGGCGCCGGTCGCACAGGAACTCGGCGTAACGCCCGCCAGCCACCTCAGCGTCTCCGACGATGCCGAATACGCCAAGCTCAAACTCCTCACCGGCAATGAGTTCGACAAGGCCTACGTCACGGCTATGGTGAAAGACCACCACCAGGACCTGCAGGACTTCCAGCATGAGGAGCAGGTAGCAGCAAACCCAGACCTCAAGCGCACCGTTACCTCCGGTGAAAAGGTCATCGCAATGCACACGCACATGGCCGACCATCTCGCGCAGGAACTCGGCGTGCAAGTAACTACGAACTAGCGTTCGTGCCGTGTCGTTGTGAAACATGATGGGCGCAGAAGTTCCGCACGCTCACGCCTGGGCGTGTGGAACTTCCTTCATCCACTCGGCGTACCATATTCCTGTGAGCAGATTGCGTTTGTCTCTGGCGGTTGCGTTGTGGGTGTCTGGTTCGTTGTTGGCATTTGGCTCGATGGATCTGCATGCGCAGTCCTCGCCGCCCGCCGACCAGGTTGCGACGTTGCCCGCGCCGACCGACTACGTCAGCGATCTCGCCAACGTCATCGACCCCACCTCCAAGGAGCAGATCGACGAGCTATGCTCCGAACTCGACCGCCAGGCGCACGCCCAGGTAGCCGTCGTCACGATTAACTCGCTCAATGGACAGCCCATCGAAGAGTTCGCCACCGAGCTTGAAGACAAGTGGAAGGTCGGCCCCAAGTCCACCGACCGCGGCCTGCTTATGATCTTCGCCATCAAGGACCACAAGCGCCGCATCGAAGTCGGCTACGGTCTCGAAGGCATCCTCAACGACGCCAAAGTAGGTGACATCGGGCGCAGCATGGTGCCGCTTCTGCAGCAGAGCCAGTACGGCCCTGCCATCCTTGGCGGCCTGCAGCAGATCGCCACCGACATCGCCACGGATGCAGACGTTACGCTCGCGCCCCAGCAGCACACCTACCACGAAGAGCCGGTACCGCAACACGGCGTTCGCTTCTCAACCATCCTGCGTCTCATCATCTTCCTGGCTATCTTCATCGCGGCTATCTCCGGCCGCGGACGCGGTGGCAACGGTTGGCTCTGGTTCCTGCTGGGCAACCTGCTTGGCGGCGGAGGAGGCGGTGGCCGTAACGACCGCTGGGGTGGCGGCGGCGGTGATGGTGGGGGAGGTTTTGGCGGATTCGGTGGCGGCAGCTCCGGGGGTGGTGGCGCCAGCGGCGACTGGTAGTCCGTCTACATGCCGATCCCTCGGCCGCAGAGGGAACGACCGGCAGCTCCAGCACGTATCAATAGTTGATGTACAGTTTTTGCTGCAATCGCATCCGATTGCAGTAACCTAACAGCGAGTTCAAGCAGGCAAACGCAATGCAGACGATAGAAGGAAACAGGAGTGGTTCGATGAAGGGTCTATGGATCGCGCTCGGCGTCGTGGGATTGTTCGTGGTGGTGCTGCTCTTTGGCGCAGGCAGCTACATCTCCGCCAAAAACCAAATAGTGCAGCTCAATGAGGATGTCAACCAGTCCTACTCACAGGTAGACGTCGATCAGCAGCGCCGCCTCGACCTCATCCCCAACCTCGTCGCCAGCGTCAAGGGCTACGTCAAGGAAGAGGAAACCGTACTGACGAACGTGGCCAACGCCCGCGCGGGCGTCATTGCCGCCGGTTCGGATCGCGCCAGCAGCATCGACGCCAACTCCAGGCTCGACGTCGCTATCAGCCCGCTGCTCCGCCTGCAGGAGTCCTACCCGCAGCTCAAGGGCAACGACCAGTTCAATCGTCTCGAAGACGAGCTCGCCGGTACGGAGAACCGTATCGCGGTCGCGCGCCAGCGTTACAACAAGTCGTTGGAGGCGTACAACGTCTACATCCAGCAGTTCCCGAACAGCTTCTGGGCCAACTTCGCCGGATACCACGTCCGCAACGAGTACTTTAAGGGCAATCCGGCAAACGCCAACGCCCCGACTGTCGATTTCAGCAAGTAACCTATCGTGCGACGGAAGAGCGTCGCTCCAGAGATCCGATAAAAGAACAGGCAGAGCTTCGGCTCTGCCTGTTTCCGTTTTGGGGCATGATCAGTACGTTACGGAAGTGGGCAATTCCACCGCTCTATGAGCCTGCCGATAGTACAACCGTCTTGCACCTGTTATGGGTGTAATCCGATTGCAAAAGGAGAACCACGATGAGCACCGCTCCAACTAGCACCACTCCAACGGTCGATCATGCAGTTATCGCTGAGGGATTCAAGGCATCGCTCGAAGGCAAGATGCCCGCCGATCAGCTGCAATCTGTCACCACCGCCATCTCGACAGCCGCCACTGGCTATGCCGCGAATGGCAGCATTGCAAGTCTGCTCTTCTATATGCAGGTCCAGGTAGTGATCAAGGGCGGCAAGACCTTCGACGGCAAGGCCGGCGGCATTGGCTTCCCGGGCGGCGGCGCCTTGTTCGGCACCGTCTATACGGACGACATCAATCGTCTCTACGCAAATACCAAAAGCTTTGCCTTCCAGGCCACGCCAGTCTACTTTGCTGTCGAGTTCTTTGATGGCAACAGCAACTACCTCGGAACCTTCCAGTCCGGTGCCGTCTCTATCGTGACGGGCACGGGCGGCGGTTCGGGCCACTGGTCGTAACTCTACCCCCTGGAACTGGGAGCCCTATTCATGACGGAGTATCACCACGTCATG
>CAJCIM010000205.1 GCA_903970395.1 Acidobacteriaceae bacterium | reverse complement strand
CCGCTCTGCTTCACTCACATCGCGGGGTGAGCACAAAAGGACAGCGTCGAACTCTGCGCGATCCGCCTCCTCGGCAATCGCCAGCGCACCGCGAACGCTCTCTTTCGCAATGCCCGCCACCAGAACCTTCTCCGGTGCTGCCATCGCGCGCACCGCGGCCAACGCCTCGCGCATCTCCGCATCCGACAGCGCCGCACCCTCACCCAGCAGCGCAACAAAACCCGCAGCCGGCGTCAGCGAATACCGCCCTACGTTATGCTCCAGCTTGCGCAGATAGCTCTGGCCGTCGCGATAGAACGGCGATGTCAGCGGTACGTGAATTCCATCGATCAGCATCATCTACCAGCCTATCCGCTCTACTGAGCCACCGTCGTCGCGCGCCGCGCTGCATGCAGCGCCTGCAACGACTCCACGTGGTACTCTCCACCCTGCAACGACTCGATACCATCGGCTGCCGCACGCCCCGCTGCCAGCGTAGTGATAGTCGGCACACGGGCACTTACGGCCGCGCGACGGATTGCCGCATCGTCAAAGACGCTGGTTTGTCCCGAAGGCGTGTTCAGGATCAGTTGAATGCGGTCGCTCTTGATCAGGTCGACCACGTTCGGTCTGCCCTCCTTCACGGCGAACACGCGCTCCACTTGCATTCCTGCGTCTTCCAGCACATCGGCTGTGCGGTGCGTAGCAACCAGTTTGAAGCCCATATCCACAAAGCGCTGCGCCAGCGGAGCCACCGTCTTCTTGTCGTGGTCGTTGACAGAGAAGAACACCGTGCCTTTGGTCGGCAAATGCAGACCAGCAGCCGTCTGTGCCTTGGCGAAGGCCTCGCCAAACGTGCTGGCAACACCCATCACCTCGCCCGTCGAGCGCATCTCCGGCCCGAGCACCGGGTCAACGCCCTGGAACTTGCCCCACGGGAACACGGGCGACTTCACAAAGTAGTGTTCGCCGGTCGAGAGATCCTTGCCGCTGGCCAGTTGCTGCGGCAGAAGCTGCTTCAGCGTCTTCCCGGTCATCAGCCGCGACGCCACCTTCGCCAGCTGCACGCCAGTCGCCTTCGAAACATACGGCACCGTCCGCGACGCACGTGGGTTCACCTCAATTACGAACACCTTGCCGCGCTGCACTGCAAACTGCAGGTTCGCCAACCCAATTACATTCAGCGCCAGCACCAGCTTGCGCGTGTACGCACGGATCGTCTCCAGCACATCCTCGCTCAGATCCACAGCAGGCAGCACACACGACGAATCGCCCGAGTGCACACCCGCCTCTTCAATGTGCTGCATGATGCCCGCGATGATGACATCCTTGCCATCGCACAGCGCATCGACATCGACCTCCTGCGCGTCCTCCAGAAAGTGGTCCACCAGCACCGGCCGCTCCTGCGAGTACTCGATGGCGCTATTCATGTATCGCACCACATCTGCATCGTCATAGGCGATAACCATTGCACGCCCACCCAATACGTACGAAGGCCGCACCAGCACCGGATACTCCACGCGATGCGCACCTGCAAGCGCCTCTTCCACGCTCGTCGCCATCGCACCCTGCGGCTGCGGAATGCCAAGGTCTTCAATCAGCTTGCCGAAGCGCTTGCGGTCTTCCGCAAGATCGATCGACTCCGGCGAGGTCCCGATGATTGGCACTCCCGCCGCCTTCAACGGCAGCGAAAGGTTCAGCGGCGTCTGTCCACCGAACTGCACGATCATCCCAATCTCCGCGCCGCCCGAGGCTTCATGCTCATAAACCGCGAGCACATCTTCGAGCGTCAGGGGCTCGAAGTACAGCCGGTCGCTCGTGTCGTAGTCGGTCGAGACAGTCTCCGGGTTGCAGTTAACCATGATCGTCTCGTAGCCGTCGTCACGCAGCGCAAATGCTGCGTGGCAGCAACAGTAATCGAACTCAATGCCTTGCCCGATGCGGTTCGGTCCCGAGCCAAGGATGATGACCTTCTTCTTCGCCGTCGGCGCGGCCTCATCCTCTTCGTCGTAGCAGCTGTACATGTACGGGGTCAGGCTCTCGAACTCCGCTGCGCACGTATCTACCAGCTTGAACACCGGCTTAACACCAAGCTTCGCGCGCAGTGTGCGCACTGACGCAGCATCCGTCTTCAGCGACTGCGCCAAACGCTCATCGGAGATGCCCATACGCTTCGCAGCTCGCAGCGAATGCTCATCTACGCCGCCTGCACTCTCGATCTCCTTCAACTCATCGGAGATCGTCTTCATCTGGTGCAGGAACCACGGGTCCATGCCGGTAAATTTCGCAGCCTCACGCACCGTCATGCCGTTGTCGAACGCATAGCGCAGGTACGCCAGCCGCTCCGGCGAAGGCGTTACCAGCCGCTGCCGCAGACGCCGAGGCTCAATCGCATCGGCACCGGCCTTCTTGCCAGTCTCCAGCGAGCGCACGGCCTTCATCATCGCTTCCTTGAAGGTCCGCCCAATCGCCATTACCTCACCGACAGACTTCATCTGTGGCCCAAGCGTCTCATCTGATCCGGGGAACTTCTCGAACTGCCACTTCGGAATCTTCACGACAACATAATCAATCGTCGGCTCAAAGCACGCAGGCGTCGCCTTCGTGATGTCGTTCTGCAACTCGTCGAGCGTGTAACCCACCGCCAGCCGCGCTGCGATCTTCGCGATCGGAAAGCCCGTAGCTTTGGACGCCAGCGCGGACGAACGCGACACGCGCGGATTCATCTCAATCACCGTCATGCGGCCGTTCTGCGGATTCACCGAGAACTGCACGTTGCTACCACCGGTCTCCACACCGATCTCGCGGATCACGGCAATCGCCGCGTCGCGCATCCTCTGATACTCGCGGTCGGTCAACGTCTGTGCCGGCGCAACCGTGATGGAGTCGCCAGTATGGACGCCCATTGGGTCGAAGTTCTCAATCGAGCAGATGATGACGACATTGTCCTTCAGGTCGCGCACCACCTCCAACTCGTACTCCTTCCAACCAAGTACGCTCTCTTCCAGCAGGCACTCGTGCACCGGCGAAAGATCGAGCCCACGCGAAAGAATCTCCATCAGTTCTTCGCGGTTGTACGCAATGCCGCCGCCTGAACCACCCAGCGTGAAGCTCGGCCGGATCACTACCGGAAAGCCGAGTACGCCCGCGAACTCCAGACCATCACGAATATTGTTCACGAGCTTCGACTTCGGCATGTCGAGCCCGATCTTGTTCATCGCATCCTTGAACAGCAGGCGATCCTCAGCCTTCTTGATCGCCTCAAGCTTCGCGCCGATCAGCTCAATGCCCATGCGGTCCAGCACGCCCGCATCCGCAAGGTCGACAGCAAGGTTCAGCGCCGTCTGTCCGCCGACTGTTGGCAGCACAGCAAATACGCCCTGCGTTCCGTTGGCCTTCAGCATCTCGCTCTCGACGCGCAGAATCTCTTCCACATACGCTGTCGTCAGCGGTTCAATGTACGTACGGTCGGCAACCTCGGGGTCGGTCATGATCGACGCCGGGTTCGAGTTCACCAGCACGACCTCGTAACCCTCGGCCTTCAACGCCTTGCACGCCTGCGTGCCGGAGTAGTCGAACTCTGCCGACTGCCCAATCACAATCGGCCCGGAGCCGATCACCAGAATCTTCGCGATGTCATTCCTACGTGGCATTAGCGGTACACTTCTCCTCTGTGCCCTACCTGGAGGACAAGGATGGTCCATCGATTGTTTTGGAAATCGCAGATCGCACGGTAGTCCCCGATGCGAAATCGATGCAGACCCTGCATCGTCCCCGACAAAGGCTCAACTAGCACCATCGGATCTGGATAAGTTTCGACTCTCTCACGAAAAAATTTGATGTTCCGCTGTCGGATGGGTTTATCCAGCGACAGTAGCGTTTCCTCTGCCTTATCGGAGAGTTCAATCCGCCTCATTCGACAGACGCTCCATCTCATCCAGCGAAATTTTGTATTTCATGGAAGAGAGAGCTTGAATTCCAGCGGCATAATCTTCCCTGTCTTCAACGAAGCGTTCAACAGCGGATCGAATCAAAAAGTCTTCCGATACATGAAAATTCGCTGCCAGCCTACGAAAGCGTTCTTCCATCTCAGGAGCTAATTCGATAGTCACTTTGAACCTCCTTCGCTGGCGTCAATCCAGTCTTCCATCATTCTACGGAACTGCTTGAACAAATAATGCGAATCGTGTGGCCCAGGGCTTGCCTCGGGGTGATACTGCACGCTGAACATCGGGTCGGTCTTATGCTTCAGACCCGCTAGCGTGTTGTCGTTCAGATTGATGTGGGTCTGTTCCACATCATCCGGCAGCGAGGCTGGATCGACATTGAAGTTGTGGTTCTGCGCTGTGATCTCGACCTTGCCCGTCTCCAGGTTCTTGATCGGATGATTGCCGCCGTGATGTCCGAACTTCAACTTGTAGGTGTGGCCGCCGAGCGCCAGGCCAAAGATCTGGTGCCCCAGGCAGATACCGAACAGCGGCGTCTTGCCTTGCAGCTTCTGCACATTCTCGACCGCATACTCCAGTGGCTCCGGATCCCCGGGCCCGTTGGAGAAGAACACGCCGTCGGGGTTCATCGCAAGCACATCCTCGGCGGACGTCTTCGCCGGAACCACAGTCACGCGGCAGTTCTCGCGTGCCAGCATACGCAGAATGTTCTGCTTGATGCCGAAGTCATATGCGACGACGTGCATCTGCTGCTTCGCATCGATCGCCGCAGGAAGAAGCTTGTCACCGGTCTCGTTCTTCGGCTCGCTCTCGTCCCATGTATAGGCGGCCTTGGTCGTCACCACGCTTGCGAGGTCGGTGCCAGCCATAGTCTTGTGAGCACGTGCTTTGGCAACTAGCGCGTCGATGTCATCGACCGCAGTCGAGATCACGCCGCGCAGACAGCCATTGGAGCGCAGATGCCGCACTACAGCGCGTGTGTCGATCTCCGCAATCACCGGCACGCCGTTGCGTTCGAGGTACTCGTCCGCAACCTCGGTGGAACGCCAGTTCGAGCTTATCGGAGAGAACTCGCGCACCACCAGACCTTCGATGTAGGGCTTTGCCGACTCAGCATCCGACGGGCTCGTGCCGTAGTTGCCGATGTGCGGGTTGGTGAGCACCACGATCTGCCCCGCGTAGCTGGGGTCGGTGAATATCTCTTGATAACCGGTGAGGGATGTATTGAAAACGACTTCGCCGACTCGCTCCGCGTTTTTGCCTTCATTGCTTGTGCGTGCGCCGTACGCCTTGCCGCGAAATATCCGCCCGTCTTCGAGCGCGAGAATTGCCTGCATTACCTCTCCCTTGGAGAGTGGATTTTATTGATTTTAGCAGCCCGGGCGCAGTAAATCATCATCCGGCGCAGGAAGTTCACAAAAACGCCAAAAAACACAGAAAGACCCGGCCGAAGCCGGGCCTTTCGTCTGGTCTAGTGGAGCCTACTCCCAACGGCAATGACGGTGGTGGTGGCTATACCAGCAGTGGCGATGGCGGTGCTGTGCTTGCGCTGCCGGTGCGACCGCGCCAAACAGAACCACAGCAGCAAATAGTGTGAGGGTTACTTTCTTCATCGAAGCTCTCCTGGAGCCACTCACGGCCCATTCATTTTGAGACTTTACGTATAGCGACCGACAATCAACTTCACCGGTAGCCGTATTACCAACTACTCACAGTTAGAGGATTCGCCTCTGCAATGAGTTATCCACTACCTTCTGTAAACAAAAAAATATCGCAGGCAACCAGCGCACGCTTCAGCCTAGCTCGATAAGGACATCATCGCCCTCAACCTTTACAGGGAAGACATCCACCTTCGCCTTTTCTGGCGGCAGCGCCACGCCGGTCTGCGCATCGAACGCCCAGGAGTGCCACGGACACACAACCGCCGAACCCTCCACCCATCCCTGTCCCAGCGGACCGCGCCGATGCGGGCACCAGTTGTCGAGCGCCGAGAGTCGCCCCTCGACATTCGCCAGGCAAACCGCAACATCGCGCACCTCAGCCTCGATCGCTGAACCCGGTACCGGTGCCTCGCCCGCTCCACACAACCGAACCCACTCCGCCATACTCTTCTCCTTGCATTCCAATCATCAGCGCCCCGCATGAGATGCTGAAGAGGTAGATGTCCAGTCACCCTCAGAGCCGCCGAACACCTCCCGCATCCCGTCGTCCAGCCTCAGCACCGGAGCTCGTCGACCCGTCGTTTTTGCTCAAGGCGCTCGGCGGAGTGTTCGCCACCGCCCTCATTCTCGCGTACCTCACCCTGTGCATCGTCTATGCTCGCGGGGGATGGCAGTTGGTTCTGAATCCATCGCGCACCCTCGCCACGACGCCTGCATCGCAGGGGTTGAGCTTCGAGGAGGTCCACTTCAGCGTCGACTCCACCGGCGAGCCTCAGCTCGATGGCTGGTGGATACCAGCGGACACATCCAAACCCCGCACCGTCCTCATGCTCCACGGAGCCACCGGCAACATGGCCGACGCCCTGCCCACCGCCGCCATACTCCACGCGCTTCATCTCAATGTCCTGCTCTTCGACTATCGCGGCTACGGCCGCAGTGGCCCCCAGCACCCAACCGAAGCCGCCATGAAACAGGACGCACACTCGGCTTTGGCCTACCTGCTCAAAGCGCGCGGCATTCATCCCTCAGACCTCGTGATCTACAGCCACGACCTCGCCGCGTCCATCGCTCTCGACCTCTGCTCGACAACCCCTCAGATCGAGTTTCGCGCCCTACTGCTCGACGCCCCCGACGGCGACACCCTCGCCCGCGTCGCACACGACCCGCGCTCCCACGCGGTGCCGACCTCACTACTCTTCCACGACCGTTTTCCCCTCGCCGCGCCGCTGGCCTCTTTACCCGCTCCTGCACTCTTTATCTTTCACTCCAACATCCCGCCACCCGCGTTCTACCGGAACACCCCTAACCCCAAGATGGCGCTTTCTATTCAGCCCGGCGACACAGCATCCCTGACCGCAGGCATCCAGCGCTTTCTCGAAGACAATCACCCTCAGCAATAGCGCTGCATCTGGCCTGTTCTCTCCTGTCTAACCCACTACGGCCTACTCTCTGTACCTAAGAGCCGTAGGGGCTCAACCGCTCTCGCGGGAGCCCCCAGGGAATAGGCAGGGGAGGTTTAGAGCAGATAGGGGAAACCGGCCCTCGGTGGGGAGTGCTGGTACCGGCTGTCGTGTGTGGTACATCCTTGTTGACGACATTTTTAGAAAATAGTTCTGCGCAAAGTGATAGAAATTCTTCAAGACGTTGAAAACTTGATTCCCTGAACCAGAAAAGGCACTAAAGTTGACGACAGCAAAACCCTTGTAAGGCTCACGAAAATTTCAGGAACGTCTGTGGCTGTACCGGCGCGTTCGGGAAGATCGCCTCCAGATTGCGAGCTCCCAGCGAGGCGTATGCCGCCTCTGCCAGCACATTGCGGAAGTCCGTAGTCACCTTCAGGTCACGCCCTTCGTTCAGCTGATCGTTATTCAATCCCGGCCACATGCCGTAGATCTTGCCACCCTTCACCTGTCCACCTAGCACGAACATCACGTTCGCATGGCCGTGATCGGTGCCGCCGGTCCCATTCTGTTTTGCGGTCCGGCCAAACTCGCTCATAGTAACCAGCGTGATGTTCTCCGCGTCATCGCCCATGTCCTTCCAGAACGCCGCAATCGACTCCGAGAACTCCTTCAAGCGATTGCCCAACTGACCTGTAGCGGCACCCTGGTTCTGGTGCGTGTCCCAGCCGCCGATATCGCTGAACGCAGCCTCCACACCCAGGTTAGCCTTCATCAACTGCGCTACCTGCTTCAAACTGTTGCCAAACGCGCCATTCGGATACGCCACCCCAGCGGCTGGATGATAGTGCGCCGGATCGGCGGCCTTCAGCATCTTCACTGCCTCAAACATCTCCTGCCCTGTGCCATGCAGCATCGAGTCGGTCGACTCGTCATACATCGCCTGGAACGCGTTCGAGATCGGCGAGGTCTGTGGCCCCTTGCCAGCAACGGAAAAGTCAGCAAGGTTTGCCACCGCAATCGCCGGGATCTTCCCTTGCAGCGTGCGTGGCACCTGCGTCCCCAGCGCTACTGCGCGAAACGCTGTCGGCTTAGCATCAGGGGCGTTCTGCAGCGCGCGGTTCAGCCAGCCATCCTGGGTGATCTTCACGCCGGGTGTGCCGCTCTCCATATAGTCCTGTGCGTCGAAGTGCGACCGCGACGGGTCGGGCGATCCTGCCGCATGAATAATCGCCAGATGCCCCTGATCGTACAAAGGCTTAAACGCCGCCATCTGCGGATGCAGCCCGAAGAACCCGTTCAGGTCGATCACCTCGTTCTGCTTGATCGCAATGGACGGCCGCATCGCGTAGTAGTTCTTCTCCTGATACGGCACCACCACGTTCAGGCCATCGCACGCGCCGCGTTGAAAGATCACCACCAGCTTCTTGTTGGCTGCCGCGACCTTATCCATCTCAGCGTATATCGACCGCGTCAGAAACGCCGGGACGATGCTGGTCCCCACCAACGCCAGCGCGCCACCCTTCATGAATCCGCGGCGCGTCACAGTGTTCCGACGCGGCAGATCACGCCCATGCATATCGCAACCCCAGTCACTCGAGTCGGTAAAGATCGTCCTGTTCGCCATTTCGGTACCCCTTCTGGTCGTGAACGGTCCCGCATCGCCGGGCCACTAATGTTACTGACTCTAAACCTGCAAGAAAGTTGTCCTGCGATTCCCTGTAAGCTTCACTTCGACAATCAGCAGATCAATAAGTACTTACCGCCGCTGAAACTCCGGCGAGCCAAGCAGAAGTCCCGCCATCGTATCCAGTGGTGTCTCCGGTTGCGCGCTTTGCGTCACGCTGGGCCCGCCGCCATCCTTACGTCCTAATCCGACACGCATCATGTCAGCCTGTTTGTTGTTATCCATCGGCGCTTCCACTGGCTTCGCATTGAAACTCTCCAATGCATCCTGCTGTGCCGTCGGGTTCTTAAATTGCGCCAACACCGTATCTCGCGTATTTGCCGTGGCAGGCTGTCCCAGCAGCAGCGTCTCCAGCTGCTTCTCAATCGCCGGACTCGGATCTGTCGCCACATTCTGATCGGTGCCATCGCCCAGTAACTGTGGCCAGTTCGTCTGAGTCCCTTGCAACCGGTTGCCGCTCAGTACCAGCGCAAAATTCATCCGACTGACCAGCGCATTGCTCGACACCCACTCATCCGACATCCACGAGTACCCATTTGGCGTCTGCATTCCGTACAACGGCATCCCCAGCCGGTTCATAGCCTGCACCAGCGGCAGCGGGTTCTTCACCTCCGCATCGCTCGCACGCACTGCGCTCGTCAGAAACTCAATCGGCGTCTTGACCTTGGCACGATACACCTTCGGCGACCAGAACTCCGGCGAGTGGTACATCGTCCGCAGTACCGCCTTGATATCGCCACCTGTCTTCAGGAATGTCGCTGCCATCGCGTCCACCAGCACCGGCGATGGATCGTCGCTCAGAAACCGCACCGCCAGCTTCTGGCTGACGAAGCGCGCCGTCGCGGGACTGGTCGCAAGCATATGCAGAACCGCAAGCCCCTCCTGCTCGCCGCCCTCGGGAATCTTCTTTCCAAGCACGGTCTTCGAGCCAGGCTCATGCCGGTTCGGCTCGTACACAAACCCGCCCGTGCCGCCTGTGCCCACCTGGTAAGGACGATGAATCGTCCAGCCCGTAAAGCACTTTGCAACCTCAATCACATCCTGCTGCGTGTAGCCGCCATTCACGCCCAGCGTATGCAGCTCCATCAACTCGCGCGCATAGTTCTCGTTGATGCCCTTCGGCAATGCCTGTGCGATCTTGCCGTCCGGTCGCGCTCCCTGCACCTTCTTCACCCGCGTAGCTGCCGTCGAGTTCGGCCCGATGCTCTGCCAGTTGTCAAGGTACATCAGCATCGCGGGGCTCTGCGCCGTTGCCACCAGCAGGTCTTCAAACTTGCCCAGCGCATGCGGCAGAATCGTCTCTCGCAGGTACGCTGGCAGAAGGTACGGCTCGTTCTGGTTCTTGCGGATGTATACGTTGAAGTGGTTCAGCCAGAAGTCCGCCATCACCGCCTGTAGCTGCCGGTCGCTGTAGATATCCCGCACTAGCCGCGCCTCCAGCACCTCGGCACCCACCACCTTCGCCGGACCTTGCATCGCCTCGACAGCCTCGGTCTGCTGCGGCGTCATTCCCTGGACCAGCCGCGCCCGTTGCGCCCCCTTCAGACTTGCGCGAAACTCGAGCATCTTGTCAGGATCCATACCCATAAGCGTCCCAAACCGCTCATCAGGAGAGAGTGCCAGCACACTCTGCACCTCATTCGGCCGCAGATGTTCACCCCCGCGCAGCCCTTTGCCACCTTTCTTGCCCGAATCAACATCAGCAGCATTGTCATTGGACGCCGCCCCATTGGCCACCATCGCAAGATCCTGCATCAGGTTGTCGGTATCGGGATCTCCGGTAGGCTTCGGAATTGTCGCCACCTGTTGACCTGCTTTGGAGATCTGGCTTTGCCCCATCGGCTGCTGTCCACCCGCAACGGGCGCACCATCCGCGTCGCCTTGCTCCTGCTTCCTCTTCTGCTGCTCATAGCTCGCAATGGCATCTAGATAGATCGCGTGCTCCACCGGATCGCTCGGCGACGCATCGTTCTTCGCAAGCTGCCGGATCATCTCCGGCGGAGGAAACCGCTGTATCAGCTCTTCTTCACTCAACCGCATCGCAGGAAAAGCATCCAGGCGCGTCTCAAGTGCCGAGTCATCGATGCTCTCGGGATGTAGCTGGTCTTCGAACCACGTCTCCAGCCCGATCTTCCGCACCTCGGCAACATCTTCTGGCCGAGGCCCAAAGGTGAAGCGCTCAAGCGCATGAAGAACCCGTTCCTGCTCCGTAAGCCTCCCAGTCGTTGCAGTGCCCGTTACACCTGCATCTGCTGCAAACGCCTGCGGAGTCGCCATCAGAACACACAAAACCGCCGCCAGACCGCTGCGCACCCCTTGTTTACACACCGAACCTGCTCGCAGAAGCTTTCCCATAAAAGCTATCAACCCGCCAGACCAGCAGTAGTTGCCTAGAATGTTTTAAGTCCCTCTTGACACCCCTCATACAATAAAGGAGGAGGAATAACCCGGCGCAGCGCCGGGTTATATCGTCTCACCGCTCTTTCTCAATTTGGCGCTCTTACTTGTCGTTTTTGTTTGTCACTACAGAAGGGAATCTGCGTTTGTTCTTGCACTTGCCGTTGCCTGTTTTCCGGGAGGCTCGATACAAAGCGCTCGCAAAAACTCCGAGGAGCAAAGTGACCAACAAATTCGTTACGACCCTAACCCCAATCGGCTGCGGATTTTGCCCCTCGAAACGGGGGAGGGGTGGCGACGACAGACGCAAAGAAAGCGGACGACTCGCAGGTCGCCCGTCACCTTCTGATCTCCGTCCGCGCTACGACCGAACCGGCTTCCGCCAGAACGTCATCGCCGCACCTATCGCGAGCAGCAGCATGCCAAACACACCGTACATCGGCAGGTTCGTGCCCGCCTCCGGCAGCGCCGAATCGCCCAAACCCGGCGTCTTCGACACCAACAGTACACCGCTCAGCGCCGGTGCAGCCGGCGCAGCAGCGTTCGCCACCTCGGGCTTCGCATCTGGCGCTACCGTCGTCACCACCGTCGCTTCCACCATCATGTCCGGCTTCAGGTCAGTGATGCCCATAGGCTTACCGTCGATCATGAACTTCGTACCCGTCGGCACAGCAAGCTCTTTGATGCCGTCAGCCAGAGACAGTGTCACAACGTCCGGCGGCGTCGCCGCAAACACCTTGCCCTTCACCACGGCTACCGAAGCAATGATGTCCGGCGGAAAGCCCGTCGTGACTTCCTTCGTCAACTTCGCCCCCGGCGTCAGGGCCGACAGCGGAACAGCCTTGCCGCCCTCGTCGAACATCGTCCCAGCCGCCACACTATAGTTCAGTAGCTTGCCATCGGACGCCTTCACCACCAGGTCGTTCCCACTGACGTACACCACGGTCGAACTCGACCCCGAGCTAGCCTTTACCTGCGCCAGTGCACAGGTAAAGGTACAAGCCGAAAACGCTAAAACAGTAGCAACTACAAGGTGGCGATAAGACATCTTCATACCCTCGTATTCTGAAATGTGGTTGAACAAAAGCTCTGTAACGCTGTGACTACTCGCTACTCCCGACTCCCAGTTTCTCCGCCTGCACGATATACCGGTGCGGCGCTGATCCCACGTAATAGAACGGGTAGCAGGTAATCAGCGTCACCGTAGACGCATCCGTCTTGCTCAGCACCGACGTGTCGTGCGGTGAAACGATACGAAGCTGCTTAACGACATATGTATCCGTTCCACCCGAGGCGGCCCGCTGCAACTCAATCTTGTCGCCAATGGCCACGTCCTTCAGACCGCGGAAGAACCCATCACGATGCCCCGTAATCGCCACATTGCCCGGCGCACCCGGCAACGCAGTCCCACTCACATGGCCGACACCGCGGTTCAAAATAAGATCGCTCGTGCCCTCATACACTGGCACCTCAATACCCACCTTCGGGACTCGCAGCAGAGCCTCGGGCGTTGGCATCGCCACATCCAGAGTCCGCTTGTACGCCAGAATCCGCGCACTGTCCCACAGCCGGTGGCTTCCACTCGTAGCGCGAAACTCTGCAACCGCAAGGTGTGACATCGCCCGCCCATACACCGTCGGCACGACAAAGGCCGCCAGCAGCAGGCTGCCTGATGTCATCAATGCGAATCCGGCCTTGTGCTGCCAGTGCATACGGCTCTCCCTTGAAGTACGAACAAGCCAAACTTGCGGGAACACCCCTAGTTTACCGCAACCGGAGCGCCTAAAAAGCCGCCAGTTCGCTCATCGCCTGGAAAAGGTGCTCCACCTGCGGCAGAATCGCGTCCTCGAGCAGAGGCTGGTACCCGCAGAAGGTATCCATCGCTCCAACGCGCCGCACAGGCGCATCGAGATCGTGGAACAGCTCATCGCCGATCCGCGCCGCGATCTCCGCGCCGAAGCCCCAACTGCGCATATCCTCATGCGCCACAATCACTTTGCTGGTCTTCTTCACGCTGGTCGCAATCGCCGCCCAGTCGTACGGAGTCAGGCTGCGCAGGTCAATCAACTCCACGTCGATGCCCTTCTCGCGCTCCATCCGCCGCGCCGCTTCCAACGCCCGGGGCACCACGGCGCCGTAAGTAATCACCGTCAGGTCCTTGCCCGGCTTCACGATCGCAGCCTTGCCGAATGGAATCGTGTACTCCGGCCCTGGATAGCGTCCGCGCCCAAACACTGACCGATACAGGTTCTTGTGTTCGAGGAAGATCACCGGATCGTCGCAGCGTATCGCCGTCCGCAGCAGCCCAATCGCGTCCAGCGCATTCGACGGCATCACAATCCGCACGCCCGGCGTATGCGTAAAGATGCTCTCGCCCGACTGAGAGTGATAGATAGACCCACCTGTCAGGTATCCGCCCGCAGGCACACGAATCACCACTGGGCAGTTGAACGTCCCATTCGAGCGCCACCGCATTACAGCCAGCTCATTGCGCATCTGGTGCACAGCCGGCCAGATGTAGTCGAAGAACTGGATCTCTACCACCGGCTTCATGCCGCGCACAGCCATGCCAATCGCCCGGCCCACAATGTTCGCCTCGGCCAACGGCGAGTTAAACACACGGTCGCTGCCGAACTCCTTCTGCAGCCCGTGCGTCACCTTGAAGACACCGCCCTTACCCTTGAGCTTGCCGGCCATCAGGTCTTTGTCGCGAGTCGCGTCCGCAACATCCTCGCCAAAGATCACAATTCGCTCATCGCGCCGCATCTCATCGTGCAGGCAGGTGTTGATCAGGTCAAGCATCGTGTGCTCGCTCGCGTCCGCCGTCAGCTGCGGCTGCGTGTCAAACACCGCATCGGTCGGTCGCAGGTCTTCCGAGTACACATGCTTCAGAATCGACTCCGGCTGCGCCAGCACCGCCGACAGCGCACGGTCGGTCGCACGCTGAATCTCATCATCCACCTTGCGCTCCAGGTCGTTGATGCCCTGCGCGTCGAGGATTCCCTCGCGCATCAGCCACGTCTGCATCTTCAGCACCGGATCGCGCAGCGCATCGGCTTCAATCTCCGCCGCGCTGCGATAGTGCGTCTCGTCGTCCGACAGCGAGTGCGAATACGGCCGCACCACGTGGCCATGCACCAGCGCCGGCCCCTTGCCGCTGCGGCAGTACGCCACCGCCTCCACCATCGCCTCATAGCTGGCAATGGCATCGGTGCCGTCAATCTCCGCAAAGTGAAAATTCGGGAAGTTCGCCACCAGCTTCGATATGTTCCCGCCCGGCGTGTTCGCCTCCACGGGCGTAGAGATCGCGTAGCCATTGTCCTCGACGACGTACAACACGGGCAGCTTCAGGTTTGACGCTGTATTCAGGCTCTCCCAGAACTCACCCTGGCTCGTCGAACCCTCGCCGATCGAGACATACGTCACCTCGTCGCCGTGGAACATCACATCCTTATACAGCCGGTAGTCCACCACGCCGCACGGCTTCTTAGCCGCATCAGGGTGGTGCGAATAGTACCGCCCGGCCTCCGCGCAACCCACCGCATGCAGGCACTGTGTCGCGGTTGCCGACGATGGCGAAACGATATTCAGCTTCTTGCTGGTCCAATGTGAAGGCATCTGCCTGCCACCGCTGGCCGGGTCATCCGCCGCGCCCACTGCCTGCAGTAGTTGGTCCTCCACGGTGCTGCCCAGCGTCAGGCAGATCGCGCGGTCACGGTAGTACGGGAAAAACCAATCGTAGCCTGGCTTCAGCGCCATCCCGGCCGCAACCAGCAAAGCTTCATGCCCCGCACACGATATCTGAAAGAAGATCTTCTGTTGCCGCTTCAACAGGATCTCGCGGTCGTCCGTGCGCCGCGACAGGTACATCAGCCGGTAGAACTCAATCAACTGCGCCCGGGTCAATCCGCCAGCCAGTGCTGTCTCCGGAGAGCGCTCGGCAACCTTCGTATTCCCTAAACCCTTCTGTGCCAAATCCTGGCCCTCCTCTCCGGTATCCATTGTGGATTCTACTAGCTTTATCCGGTGCAAAAGTGCGCGTACAGAACCCACGCCCCTTCAAAGGATGCACGAGTCTAACTCCAAACACACACCGCCGTCTTGCCCCAATCTGATATCCCCAACCCCATAATGGAACCCGCGCTGAACCGCACCGTTACTACGAACGAACGTTGTCTCCGCTACTCCTTCAACCGCTGCTTCACGTCATGCGCCAGCTTCTCAATCTGGTCCGCCTTATTGAACGCGGTCACCGACGTCTCATTCGGCGTAGACCTATCCACTTGGGCCTTCAACTCAGTGGCCAATTCCAGCAATTTGTCGGCATCGGCGACCATTCGCTTATGGCGGTCATTGTCGACTGCCACTTGGCGCTCGTGCTTCATCCGCGTCATAGCCGGGTCATTCGAATTCGCGGCGGCTGGATTAATCTCTGATTCTGGTATGTGTGACCCACTTGGCGCAGGCGATTGCGGAATCTGAGCGCTCACCTCATGCACATACCCCATCACAACGCTTCCAGCCACAGCTACGCCCATTCCCAACACCATTACGCACTTGCGTATCTCTCTGCGCATAGTCGTCTCCCTTACACCCGGGTTATACAGCAAGCGTTCGCGTCCACAACTCGGATTGCATCTAAGGCTACCTGAAGGGGCGGGTCAAGTACTCTAGCCCATGAGACCGCCTCAAGGCCACGCACAGGACGATACCATCATGAACTTCTTCGCCACCCAGGCACAACTCTCTGACTCTCTCCCTCACGACGAACACATCCTGCGCCACGTCATCGAAGGCTGGCGCGGAGACATTGCACACTTCATCCAGTTCGGCGTGCCACAACTGATCTTTGCCCTGCTCGCCGCCTTTATCTGCCAGCAGCTGGTGCTCTTTTTCGTGCGCCGGATGCACGAGCGAGCCGAGCACCTCGTCGGCAACTCGTCACGTGCCTCGCAGCTGCGCACCATGGCTGCCATCCTCCGCGCCACCGCCTACGCCATCATCGGCTTCTACCTCCTCACCCAAGTTTTGGGAGCCATCGGCGTCTCACTCGGCCCCTTTATCGCCTCCGCCGGTGTCATCGGACTTGGCATCAGCTTCGGAGCGCAATCCATCTTCAAGGACATGCTCACCGGCATCTTCATCCTCGTCGAAGACCAGTACGCTGTCGGTGACACCATCACCATCGCCAGCCTAACCGGCACCGTCGAAGACCTCAGCCTCCGCGTCACCCGACTGCGTGGCGGTGACGGCACCATCTACATCGTTCCCAACAGCCAGATCACTACCGTCCAGAACCTCTCACGCGACTTCGCGGTCGGAACGTTGAATGTCTCCGTCGACGCCCGCGAAGAACCTACGCGCATCATCAATCTGCTAAAAAAGCTCGCCTCAGATGTTCGCAGTGACGTTGCCTTCAAAGACATCGTCATCGCTGACCCTGACGTCCCAGGCGTCGACGCTCTCAGAGGCTACGAGGCCGTCTATCCCATCACCGTACGAGTCCGCGTCAACCAACGCGACGGTGTCATGCGCGAGCTCCGCCTTCGCATCCTCTCCGCCTTCGCCAAGGAGAAGATCGCACTCGGTGCCCACACCAGCGCGGTCCTCATCCAGTCCGAGGCAAGCTCCGCCTCCGAAATCGACACAAACCCCGTCGCAAAACCCGCAGCCGGCTAAGCTCCAGCCAGAGCCTGAGATAGCTCGTCCACCGATTGCATCGGAGACAGGCACGACGTACCGCGGCAAATCACCGCAACACTCGCACCCTTCGCCAGATGTGGCAGCGTCTCCGCCAGCGCAGCAGGAAGAGTAGTCAACTGCTCCCAGCCCAGCCGGATGACGCTCTTATTCACCTCATACCGGGACATCGCAGCAATCTCCAGTTCGTCCGCAGCAGCATTATTGCCAATCACACAAACCTGTACCGGAGCCTCAACAGCCCGTCGCAGCGCAACCGCATAGCTCGACACATACAGCCCAAAGTGCTCCACAACGCCGGCAAACGTCTCCAATGTATCGGTCGCGCGCATGCGATATAACTCAACGCCCGTCAGCGCATGCAGCCGCAGCAGCAGCGCCACAGCCATCCCATTGCCCGCCGGCGTCGGCGAATCCTGCAGCGGCTTCCGCTGCGCGCTCAGCGCACCGATACCGCCCAATCCCTTCTCGGTATCGAAGAACCCGCGGCTCATCGCGTCACCCTCTTCCGTGTCGCAGAAACGCGCGAGCATCCTGTCCGCAATCTGCTGCGCCGCCGTAAAGTAGCGCAGCTCTCCGCTGGCTTCCCACGCATCCAGCGCGGCAGTGCCGACGAACGTATAGTCATCCAGCACACCTGCAATCCGCCGGGACGTTCCGACTTCTCCGTAGGACACAACATGCGCCAGCCCTAGTTCCGTGTCCCACACACTCGCCAATAAGCGATCCAGCGACTTCAACGCGAACGACGTAACATCAGCACGATTCAGCGCTCGACCAGCCGCAAAGTACGCGCTAACGCACATGCCGTTCCAGCCTGTATAGATCGTCTTGTCTACATAAGGCGTCTTACGGTTCAGCCGCGCCGCATACATCTTCTTCTGTGCCGCATTCAGCACTTCGCGAGTAGCCTCCACATCCCGCTTCTGTGCACTGGCAACCTGCTCCACCGTAGCGATGCGGTGCAGTACATTCTTCTGCGGGTTGTGATGCATGTCACCAACCGCTCGCAGGTTGTAGAACGCCGCAGCAACCGCGAACTCGTCCGCACTCAGCGCCGCAGCAGCCTCATCGCGGCTCCACGTAAAGTAATCACCATCATCATCCAGCGAATCGTCCGCATCCTGCGAAGCATAGAAACCACCACGCTCCCGATCACTGAGCCACTCATCCATCCAGCGCAGAACCTCCGTCGCCACCGCTGCAAACCGCGGTTCGCCGAAGCTCTGAAACGCATGCGCGTAGCTCTTCAGCAGTTCGCTGTTGTCGTATGCCATCTTCTCGAAATGCGGCACAATCCAGCGCTCATCCACCGAGTAGCGATGAAACCCGCCCGCCAGCTGATCGAAGATCCCGCCAGCAGCCATCTTGTCCAGCGTTACCGTCGCCACATGTTTCGCACGTGCAGCCAACTCGCCGCCACGCGACGCCGCATCGATCAACAAGTCAATCGCGCCCGCATGAGGAAACTTCGGCTGCGACCCAAAGCCGCCATTGCGCTCGTCAAACTGCGAGATCGCCGCAGCGATGAGCTTCTCCAGCACCTCAACGCCAGGGCTTCCAGCACGCCCGGAGAAACTCTCGTTATGCTCGATCGCCTCAAGCACGCTTCCAGCCGTGTCCTCAACCTCGTCGCGCTTTCCTGTAAACGCATCGGACATCGTCAGTAACACCCGCTGAAAGCTCGGCCTGCCATAGCGCTCATCCGGAGGAAAGTACGTGCCGCCAAAGTAAGGCTTTCCATCCGGAGTCAGAAACGCCGTCAGCGGCCAGCCGCCCTGTCCACTGATAGCCGCCACCGCAGCCTGATAGCGCGCATCGACGTCGGGTCGCTCGTCGCGGTCCACCTTCACAGCCACAAAATGCTCGTTGATCAACGCCGCCGTATCAGGATTCTCATAGCTCTCGCGGTCCATCACATGACACCAGTGACACCAAACCGCGCCGATGTCTAGCAGCACCGGCTTATTCTCCTGCTGCGCCTTTGCAAAGGCCTCATCGCCCCACTCATGCCACGCAATCGGCTGGTGCCGCGCGGATCGCAAATACGCCGAGGCCGCATTGCCCAGGGCGTTCTCTTGCTGCTCAATCATCACAAAACTCCAATCTCTTTAAGCCTACCTCAGTCATTCAGACGAGCACACAAACGCCGAGGCCGCAGCATCACGCTGCGGCCTCGGTATCTATCGCAATGCTGCCCGGCTCTACGGTGTATTGATTGGCTTTACCGTCGGCGCCGGCTTCGGTGCGGTCAGCCCGGGAATCACCGGCGGCGACGCGACCCTGCCATACGACGAGTCGTTCACGCTCACGCCATAGCGGTCCAGCGTATTCGATACCAGCTCCAGCAGCGCGGCACGGTCACGCGCGTACGCCGCAGTGGAAGAGATCAGCGTATTTTCCGCAATCGCCAGCGTTCTTCCCTGCTGCAGCACGTTGGCGGTCGTCGAAGCGCCCAGCTTGTACTTCTTCTGCTCCGCATCGAGGCTCTGCAACGCATAGTCGCGCGACGCCTGCGCCGCAGCAACCTGCGCACGGTCATTGGTCAGCGCATACTGCCCGTTGATCACCTGGATGCGAATCTGCGTGTACAGCTGTTGCAACCGCATCTGCGACTGCCGCAATTCCATCTGAGACCGCACCTGGTCGGCCTGTGCAGTCCGATTGCGTAGCGGAATTGAGATAGTAACGCCAGCACCCTTATCCGGCGAGGTGTTATTGAACTCACTCTGCAGCACTGTGCCAATACCAACGGATGGAAAAGAGTTCGGGGCATACGTTGTGTTGGTGCTGAAGTTCTCAGCCGTCGGATTTTGGGCGCCGCCCAGACCACTGCCACCATAGAACCCAAACGCATCCACCGTCGGCAACAGCCCATTCTTCTCAGCCTTGATGGTGATCTCGTTGTTCTTCATGTTCAAAACAGCCTGCTCGATCTGCGGATTATTCTGATACGCCTCACGTACCAGATCCTCGATCTGCATGTCCTCTTCCGGTAGCCGGTCCAGACCCACGCGGTCGCTCGGGACGACCGGTGCGGTAGCCAACTGCGGGTCGTTCAGGTTCCGCGCAATCGCCTGCTTCATCACTAGCTGCTGATACTCGAGGTTCGTCTGCGACGCAATCAGCGCCTGACGGTCCGCA
>CAJCIM010000204.1 GCA_903970395.1 Acidobacteriaceae bacterium | reverse complement strand
GGGTGTAGTTCCGCTGGCCAAGAAGTTCGCCAATGCCGGTTTCCACATTGTGGCCACCCACGGCACTGCGGCCGTTCTGGAGGCCTCAGGCCTGCAGGTCGAGCGGGTGTACAAGGTGGACGAGGGCCGACCCAATGTGGTCGATCTGATCAAGAGCGAGCGCATTCATCTGATAGTGAACACACCCACGGGACAAGGTGCCGTATTCGATGAACAGGCGCTGCGCCGAGCCGCGGTCGCAGCCCGGGTGCCGATGATCACTACGCTGGCTGCTGCTCGCGCGGCGGTGGAAGGCATCGAAGCTTTACAGTCGGCTCGGAGCTCGGTCGAGTGTCTGCAGGAGCTTCACGCCGCACATGCGGCTATGGCACAGAAGGGAGCTCTCTCTCCCGCCTAATGGGCTTGAGAGTTCTCGCGGCCTGAAAAGCTGGGATCGGATTTACATGCTGCTACAAGGCCTTTTTGTACCGCTGACCTGTCCGTTTTATCGTGATGGTGCCAGCTATCTGCGCAAGCTGGAGCATAATGTTGCGCGCTACTCGTTGACGCCGGTTGCCGGGTTGGTGGCATTGGCGAGCGAAGGCGCAGCGCTTACCGATGACGAGGCACGCGAGTCGCTTGTCGCAGTTGCAGAATTCGCCGCGAAGGAGAAGGTGCTGATCGCTGCGGTGGAATGCGAGAGCGTCCATGCGGCTTTGAAGCTTGCCGAAGAGGTCGATGCTGCAGGATTCGATGCGCTGCTTGTGCGGGTTCCGCGGTTCGCATGGCCTGGTGATCTTGCTGCGACGCTGCTGCACTTCCGTACGATCGCCGACCACGCCGCGTTGCCGGTGCTGCTGCACAGCCAGGCTGGCCGCGCTTTGCCAGTGAGTGCGATTGCAGAGCTGGCGGCGCATCCGAATGTGATCGGCGTCTATGACGATGAGCTGACGGTGGAGCGTTATCGTGAGATTGCTGCTGCAACTGCTCAGGTGAAGCGCGAGGTGACCGTGACGACCGTGTTTGCGCCTGTGACTCGCCGCATGTTGAAGATAGAAAGCGAAGCAGGTGGTGCGAATTTTGTCTCGGCGGAGTTGCTGACTGGCGGTACGGCGTTAGCCATTGCGCCTCCTAAGCCTGCGATCAAGACGCGGATGAAGACTGTTGGTTTCCAGGTGATGGGTGCGGGCCGTGTGCAGGGCATGGTCGCATTGCTGGAAGCTGGTACCGCCGGTGCGATGCCGGATCTGGCAGCAGCGATGCCGCAGGGTGTCTACGAGGCGCTGGCGGCGTTCAAGGATGGCAATCCAAAGTTGGCTGCGGAGAAGCAGCAGCGCCTTGTGCAACCGGATGTGCTGATGTCCAAACTGGGCATTGCTGGCATCAAGTATGGCTGCGACTGGAACGGCTACTATGGCGGGGTTCCGCGGCTTCCGCGGTTGCCGCTGGATGCTGCGGCGAAGTCGCGAGTGGAACAGGCGCTGGGCAGTCTACGGAACTAACGGCTATCTAGGAGAAGCTGGGATATGCATTGAGGCGAGCTTCTGGCGCGCCTGCGTTGCCTCTGGTGAGTTGGGGAAACGTTGAATCAGCGCGCGCAGTTCGCGCACCCCGCCGTCAGTCTGCTTTTCCGCGAGCATTGCCTCACCCTTGTGAAGGTGCGCCGCAGGAATCTTGGTGTTATCAGGGTAGCGCTCTAGCAGGTGATCGTAGTCCTTTACGGCAGCGGCTAGCTTCTGGGTGCGGAGCGCGATCTCGCCCTGATAGAAGTAGGCATTGCCGGAGAGGTTGTCGTCTGGATAGGCGTTAATGAGGTCCCCAAACTCTGACGCTGCGAGAGGATACTTGCCCGACATATAGTCGCTGTACGCGGTGCGGTACATGTCCTGCGCGGAAGGGCCAGGGCCTGCAGGCGGTGGAGCAGACGCACTGGGCTGAGGCGCGTCGGCTGTTGGCAGCGGTTGAGTAGGCGCCGGGCCGGGCGTTACACCGTTGCCATTGGTGGGGGCAGCGTTGGAGGGCGCGTTGTTGGGCTGAGCCGCTCCGCCCTGGCTCTGGGGCAAATTGCTCAGGATAGCGGCGGTGGATTGCTGCTGACTCTGGATGTTGCCAAGGGCCTTCTCCATGCGGGCGAGGCGGGCCTTCAACTCGTCGATGGAGTCGTTCATGGCCTGCACCTGGCCGGAGAGCTGGTCGCTCTTGGCCCCCAGTGCCTCTTGTTGGTTCTGCATGGCCAGCTTGAGTCCGTTGACGTCCACCGACATCCTGTTGACCGAGTCGGCGGTCTGCTGCACGAGGTCCTTGAGCACACCCATGCGCTCGTCGTTGGACTGCTGCAGACGAGCGATGGCGTCCTGCAGCTGCTGGATCTGCGTCTGCAGCTGGATCATCTCCTTGCTGACGGCATGGGCGCGGGGCACGGCGAGTCCGCAAAAGAGCAGGGCGGCGGCGGCGAACCGAAACGAAGGCGAGCGGAAGGTCAAGCTGGACATGAAAGCTCCTCAGACATTGATGGTACTTGAAGGCTAAGAGGAAAGGAGTAGAGAATAGACAGTAGACCTTTCGGTCATCTGCTCTGCTCCTCTACTCCTCTTTCTTTTGTCTACTACTCAGCTTTTAGCGGTCGATAGAGAACTGGTCGCGGCGGTTCTGCTGCCAGCAGCTTTCAGTCTCCTCCGTGCAGAACTGGCGTTCCTTACCGTAGCTGACGACGCGGATGCGGCCAGCAGGAACGCCAGCAGCTACCAAGGCCTGCTTTGCAGCGTTGGCGCGGTTCTCGCCAAGCGTGATGTTGAACTCTGCCGATCCGCGATCGTCGCAGTAACCGCCGATGAGCACCTTGATGTTCGGATTGGCATTCAGGTAGGCCGCAGCGGCAGTCACGGAGGCCTGCGCATCGGAGCGGAGCTCGTAGCTGTCGTAATCGAAGAAGATGTCCTGCACGTGCGAGTGGAAGAGAGCATCGCTGCCCATGTCACCCTCACCGGAGGGAGCAGTCGGAGTTACTGGAACGCGTACGGTCACGCGAACGCTGGCGTCCGTGGTGCCACCGTCACCCTTGGCGACGAGGTGGAAGTTGGTGGAACTGGATGGAGAGACAGTCTGCGTACCGTTGACCTGCACGTTCCCGATGCCGTCGATGGAGACGCTGCTGGCGTTCGTGGTGCGCCAGTTGAGCACGACCGCCTGACCGAGATCGATGGAGAGCGGATCGGCCGAGATGGTTGCCGTTGGCGCAGCTGCGCTCTCGGTCGGCGCCATCGCCGCGGGTGGGGTGCTGGTCTTCTTGTGGCAGCCGGTTACCACCATCATCCCTGCGCTGATTGCAAGTGCGGCCACTGCCCAGGCTGGTGTCATGCCCCGCGATCGTTGGGTTTTCATAGCGTTCTTGTTTCTCCTGAAAGTCTTGTTAGGTTACTCGGATGCACCGAGAGTAATTAATGTTACTTGATTACATAGAGGCATCTAATCGGGATGCGACTCAATTCCGATTCTAATAGGTTCGCGGGTTGGCGTCTGCCTACTTCCAGCTCCAGTTCGGCATATCTGCGCCAGCGCCGGTAAGAGCGCGCTTCTGCGTCCCGTCGGCGAGCATGGACATCACGCGCGTATGCTCGGCGCGGCCGTCGGGATCATTGGCGAAGACGACATGACGGCCGTCCGGCGACCAGGATGGGAAGTCGCAGCGACCGATGTCGTGGGTCAGCTGGATCCACTTCTTGGTGGCGATCTCCATCACGTAGATGTCCTGGCCGCCGGGTGCGCCGGGGCCATACTTGCGGTCCCAGGCGAAGGCGAGGAACTGGCCGTTGGGCGACCATGAAGGAGAGCTGGCGTAGCCGCCGTCGGTCAAGCGGATGACGCCGGAGCCGTCCGCATCCATGATGTAGATCTGCGGCAGACCGCTGCGGCCGCTGACCCAGGCGATCTGCGCGCCGGTCTTGGGGTTCCAGGTGGGGGACACGTCTGGCCCGGCGAACGATGTAATGCGGTGGGCCAGAGAGCCTGCAGGATCGGAGACCCAGATCTCGGGATCGCCTGTACGTGAGCTGGAGAAGGCGAGCTGCTGACCGCTGGGTGCCCACGCGGGGGACAGATTGGTGCCGCCGACTGAGCTGAACGCGACGATGCGGCCCAGCAGCAGCGAGTACACCTTGATCTGGAAGCCGTTTTTATCCAGTGTGCTGAACGCGATGCGCGAGTTGTCCGGCGAGACGCGCGGGCCGATGGAGATGGCGCCCAGGTGCGTCAGCTGGTGCTGGTTCGCGCCGTCGTAGTCCATCATCCAGATCTCTTTGTTGAGGCCGTCCTTCTTGGTGTAGAAGATCTTGGTCTCAGCGATGCCAGCGGTGCCGGCGAGGCGAAGGATAATATCGTCGGCGAACTCATGCGCGGCCTGGCGAGCGCCCTCGGCGCTGTCGTCTTGGTTGTAAAGCTTGGTGAAAATCTGCGGATACTGGGCATTCTTTGCATCGTCTAAGAAGCCGTTGACGACTATCTTGCCGTTTTGCGCGGCGAAGTTGCCGAAGGCGACATAGGCGGCGCTGGCTGGGGCCGCCGCCCACTGACCAAGGTTCATCTCGCTCTGGCTGCCGGGCGTGGCCTGCGGGTTCTGGCTCTTGGAGACGAGATCGAAGAGACCGGCTGAAGCGAGGTCCGCGTAGAGCGTCGCGTCGAAGGTGTGTTTGGCCTCGTCAGCCGCGCCACCCGTGGGTTTTAAGTCAGCTGCAGCGAGACGCGTGCTAGCGGAGGCGCTCTTGCCCGTCTCGAGGACGTTCCAATCCTGACCGTGGGCTGCAGGAAGGATAGACAGCGCGAGCAGAGTGCTGAAGGTGGTGAAGACTAGGCCTTGGCGTGATGCTTTCATCGTTCTCGGGGCTCCAATGTCAGGTTACAAAGAGGGTTGCCGTTGTTGTCAGGACTGATGGTAATCAAACTTGAACTCGATGGGGAGCTGGCTACTGGAGCCAGGTGGAAGAGGTCCGAAGGAGTCGACGCGCTGAATGGCACGCATCGCGGCCTGATCGAGCGACGAGGAGCCGCTGCGGGTTTCGATGTGCAGATCGGATACGGTGCCGTCGGCCTGGATGTAGAAGCGAAGGACTACGCTATGGCCTTGCGAGGCCCGCGGATCGGCCTCGTTGGGGTTGTAGTTTTGATTGACGAGCTGGCTGACTACGCGCAGGTAGTAGCTATACCGCTGACCGAAGGTCTTGTCTTCGACGGTGACGGTGGCGGTGCCGTTCTTGAGCTGCGTGATGGACTGAGGCAGCTGTGTGGCGGCGTCTCCGCTGGCAGCCTTGGGGGTGACCGGGGTCGGTTGCGGGTGTTTGGGGGCTATGACCTCGGCAGGCTTGGGAACGGCTTTGTCTGGCGTCTTGCCTTTGAGGAGGATGTCATCGGGGCGAGGCGGAGGTTGCGTGGTCTCTTTCGGCTGTGGCGCGGGAACCGGCGTTACGTTGTCAGAGGCGAGGACATTCTTATCGACAGGCGCAGCCTTTGGCGGCAGGGGGATGGCAGAGACCATGCTGGCCTGGATGGAGCCTGTTTGTTGCACGTTGTCCCCCCACTTGGGGCCGTGGACGTGACTGGCTATAGCCCAGCCTGCCAGTGCGGCGGCAGCTGTGGCGTGCAGCGCGATAGCCCACGTGAGGCCGCGGCCGAGGCGGTCAAACGGTTGGGATTCGCGCGTATTGGCGTAGGTGCTCATCGTTAATCTTGCTTGTTGCGATTACTGGCGTACGGGCTGTGTGACGATGCTGATGTTGGTGATTCCCGCCTGCTTGACGGCGTCCATGACCGACGCGAAGGCGCCGAAGGGGACCTTCTCATCCGCGCGCACATATACCACGCGCTTGGTCTCCCTTGGGTTGTTGGCGAGCAGGCTGGCGAGGTCGTGGATGTTCACCTGCTTGTCCTGCAGAAAGACGTTCTGGTCCTTGTCGATGGTGACGACCATGTGCTCTTCGGTGAGCTGGTTCACAGTGCGCGTGTGTGGCACGGCGACGACGATGCCTGACTGCAGCACCGGTGCGGTGAGCATGAAGATCACCAGCAGCACCAGCACCACGTCCACGAGCGGGGTGATGTTGATGTCGGCCAGGGCCGTCTGGGTGCGGCCACGCGAGGTGAAGGCCATGGTTAGCTGGACCTCCGGCGGGTTTCGTCCTGTTGCTGCTGTGGCTGGAAGAGCGCAGCATTTTCGATGGCGTTGAGTAGCTCGCGGCCGAAGTCGTCCATGCGCGCGGCAAACTCGCGCAGGCGCGCGGTGAGCTGGTTGTAGCCGACGAGAGCAGGCACGGCGACAACGAGGCCGGCGGCGGTGGTGATCAGCGCCTCCGAGATACCGGGGGCAACTGCGCGCAGTGTGGCCGCTCCGGCGGTACCGAGCCCATGGAACGCGTCCACGATGCCCATCACCGTACCGAAAAGTCCGACGTACGTGGCCGACTGCGCGATGGTTGCCAGCCAGGTGAGGCGGTGCTCCATCTGCGTGAGTGCCTCGCTAGACGCGGTAAGCGCGGCGCGCTCCAGTGCGGCTGGGTTGGGCGGAACACCACGACCGCCGCTCTGGCGCTGGTACTCGTCGTGAATCTCGTGGAAGACCGCAACGAGGGGGCTGGGCTTGAACTGATCAGCGACGTTCGAGATCTCGCTCAGACGGCCGGACTTGCGGAAGGCCCGCAAAAAGCGGCCGTTTTGTTTCTCCGCCGCGCCGAAGGCACGCCATTTGGACAGCATGACTGCCCAGGAGAATATGCTGGCAATCAGCAGTATCCCCAGCACCGTAAGCGCGATCGGACCACTGTTGTGGACCATCTCAACGATGGCGCTGCTGTTGTTAGCAGCGGGCGGAGTGGCAGTGGAGTCGGGGAGAGATGACGTCGCGTCTTGGAGGAGGAGGGCGAGGGCAAGCAGGGTCATAAGCGTCTATCATCTAGTGTACCGTTGCGATTTGCACGGCGCAGGCCGGATGAACCCGATATGGTTCGAAGCCCCCCTGCTTTCACTTGGATGCAACTTTGGCATCAGCTATCCAGAGCGCCTCCTGCTATGCTCTCGGTGAAAGAGATCCTGACCAGATGCTGCTGGAGCTCCGCGCAGAAAATTATGCCGTTATCGACCACGCAGTCGCGGTCTTCGGGCCGGGGCTAAACTTGCTTACGGGCGAAACCGGTGCTGGCAAGTCGATTCTTATCGACGCACTGGTTATTCTGCTGGGCAGCAAGGCAAGCAGCGACATGGTACGCTTTGGCGCGGAAAAGGCCGTTCTCGGCTGCGTCTTCGAGTCCACGCCCGGTGCTGAAGAGATACTGGAGCGCAACGGCATTGACGCTGCGGACGATGAAATTTTGATCCGCCGAGAGATTGGGACAAACGGCAAGGGAAGGGTATTCGTCAACAACCAGCCGGCAACGGTAACGGTGCTGCGGCAGTTGGCGCCTGAACTGGCGCTGGTCCATGCGCAGTCCGAGACGCTGGTGGCGTTTGACGCGGAGCAGCAACGGTTGCTGTTGGACCGCTTTGGCGATCTGCACGGCGAGGACGTTGCCACGCACTTTGCGCGGTGGCGCGCTCTACGAGTGCAGATTGAAGAGCTGCGCAACGCTGAGCAGGACCGCACAAGGTTGATGGACCTCTGGAGCTTTCAGGCGAAGGAGATTGCGGCGGCAGCAATAGCGGATGCCGAAGAAGACGTGCAGCTTGAGACGGAGAAACGCGTGCTCGCCAATGCGGAGCGGCTGTTTACCGGTGCAAATGCAGCCCAGGAGCTGTTGTACGAGGGTGAGGTTTCGGCTGAATCTCTGCTGGGCGGCGCACTGCGGCATGTGGAGGACCTCGCGAAGTTCGATCCGCAGTTTGCTGAGACGGCACAGCAGATCGCCACGGCCAAGGCTGCGGTCGAGGATGCGACCTCCACCCTGCGTGCGTTTGCGGGGCAGGTGACGGCCTCTCCTGAGCGGCTGGCGGAGATTGAAGACAGACTCGCGGCGCTCGATCGGCTTAAGCGAAAGTACGGAACGACGCTAGCCGAAGTGATCGCGTTTGGCGAAGAGGCCGCGCAGAAGCTCAACGACATTGAAAACCGCGATGCGCGGCTGGTGGAGCTGGAGAAGGATCTGACCATCGCCGCGGCAAAGTACATAGTAGCTGCGCGCAAACTGACAACGGAGCGCACCAAGGCCGCTGAGAAGCTCGGCGGTATCGCAGAGAAACAGATCAACGACCTTGCGATGCAAGCACGGTTTCAGATTGATGTGAAGCCAAACGAGACGGAAGACTCATGGACGCAGCACGGATGGGACAGCATCGAGTGCCGCATCGCAACGAACCCCGGTGAGCCGGTGAAGCCGCTGACGGAGATCGCCTCGGGCGGCGAGATGAGCCGCGTGATGCTGGCGCTAAAGGTGTCCGTTGAAGAGGGTGTTGCGGCGCACGCTAAGAAGCGCGGTCTCCCACTGCCACGCACGTTGGTCTTCGACGAGATCGACATCGGCATCGGTGGTCGTGCGGCCGAGGCCGTAGGTCAGAAGCTGAAGACCCTATCGCGTGCGCAGCAGGTCATCTGCATCACGCACCTGCCTCAGATCGCCGCGTTCGCCGATCAGCACTTCCTCATCGAGAAGGCGGAGAAGGGTGGCCGCACCCAGACCAGCATCCGTCTGATGAAGCCCGAGGAGCGCACCACAGAGATAGCGCGAATGCTCTCCGGAGCGAAGGTCAGTGACACCTCACTGCGCCACGCGGAGCAGATGTTGAAGCAGAGTGTCTAACGCTGCTGGTATTCTTAGATGAGTGCCATCCCTGCGGAGGGATGTGTGAGTGGTTGAAACAGGCGGTCTTGAAAACCGCTTAGCCCTAACGGGCTACGGGGGTTCGAATCCCTCTCCCTCCGCCACAACCTTACAATCGAAGGAATCAGCGATGATACCCAACCGTCCGGGCGATGGCTTTGCTGTCGTAGACGCGGCCGTTGGCGACAACGCTGGTCACGCCGCGTAGATCGCTGATGTTGGTGAGCGGATCTCCGTTGACAAGGACGAGGTCGGCGCGTTTGCCGGGCTCGATGGTGCCGGAGTCGGCGTCGTGGTGCATCACACGAGCGGGCACGATGGTGGCCGACTGGATAGCCTGCATGGGAGTCATGCCGGCCTGGACGTAGAGCTCAAGCTCGCGGTCGAGGCCGTAGCCGATGAGGTTGGTATCGCTGCCGGCAACGATGGGAACGCCAGCCTGGAAGAGAGCTCCGATGACTTTGAGGTTCGCGCTCATACGTTCGTGGAACTTGGTCTCGTCCATGCCTGCGATGCCGATGTTGTTATAGCGCCACGCCAGAGGGAACGGCGCGGCATTGACGCCCGGTTCGAAGGACGCGGTGGAGATGTTGCGTGGGTGCCCGGCCATCTCGCCCCAGCCGATAGTGGGGTCAATGACGATGTGCTTCTCTGCAAGCAACGCGATAAGGCGTTTTGCGCGGTCAGAGTCAAGATCCGCGAGCGTGAACTGTCCCTTGGAATCCTCTGGCACCATGGAGCGTGTGACGAACTGCAGGTGGTTGATCTGATCCATGCCGCCGGCAACACCCTCAAAGCTGTTGACTGCGGCAGGAACGTGCCCGGTAACCGTAAGTCCACGTTTGTGGGC
Source organism: Acidobacteriaceae bacterium (assembly GCA_903970395.1). Classification (GTDB taxonomy): domain Bacteria; phylum Acidobacteriota; class Terriglobia; order Terriglobales; family Acidobacteriaceae; genus Granulicella. Next base: position 27,976 of record CAJCIM010000204.1, on the reverse strand, counting down.
CTCGTCGGCGATGGCGCGCAGTACGTCCGGCTGAATCTGCGTGTAGACCTTGATCTGGTCGAAGTGTGCATCTGCATACATATCGACGGCCCCCATGCCCTCGCCGGGAGTGGCCGCCGTGAACAGCCCGAAGGCGTCCGGGCTGGTGCCATCAATCAGCCCGGCGAGCAGAAGCCGCGGGCCGAGTTGATGTTGCTCATCAATGGCATGACGCACGGCGAGAAGAAACTGAAACTCGCCTCCGCAGTCGCGCGCCGTAGTGACGCCTGCGGAAAGAAGCGCCGGGCCGAACTCAACGCCTGAGTAGTGCGAGTGCATCTCCCACAGACCAGGCAGAATAGACTGACCAGTCGCATGGATGACGCGGATGCCGGGAGGAACACGTACCGACCCTGCTGGGCCAGTAGCAGCGATGAGGTTGTTGCGGACGATGACGACAGAGTTCTCGACCGGCGGCGCACCGGTAGCGTCGATGAGCCGCGCGCCAACGATGGCAAACGTGCCCGCAGCGAGCGGGCGCACAGCGTGGGTTAGCGCTGCCAGATCGAGCATCTCCTGCCGCACGCCGCTCTGGAAGAGAGGATCGAAGGCGGACTTGTACTCGTCGAGGATCTCCTCCTGCGGAAGGCCACCGGCAAAGGTCATGATGGCGGCGACGCGCTCATGATCGTTCATCCACAGCACCTCACGGCCAAAGATAAGGTTGGCTACGGTGTAGCGGGTAAGGCGCACGATCTCGCCGTTCACGGTGAATACATCATGACCGACGGGACGGATCTCCGCCGGCAGCGCCTGCGCGGAGGCACGCAACAACGTTAGCTGTGGCGGCCTATGGTGATGCAGCCAGTAACGCATCATCATCATCTGGACCGCTGCAGGCATGCTCGCGAAGCCGGTGAATCCGACAGCGGGCTTGACGAAGTTGCGTGATGTCTCGCCCTCGCGGACGGTGACCTTGCCGCCCGTAATCTCGGTGAGCGAAATATTGTCCACGGCGGCAGCTGTGGCTGTCGCGGGGGTAATGCTGTGCTGCTCGAGACGCGTCGGGGTGAGGCTGGGCAGGTAGTCGAGAGCGGTCGTGCTCTTGCGCTTCATGCCTCTGTCGGAGGTGTTAATCGTGACCGAAAGCTGGCGATGCGTCCCAAGGTCGGTGATGTCGTACTCTTCGCTGCCGATCGTCCGCTGGATGAGGTGTACACCGTACACACCATGTTCGATAACAAGAGGTGTCTGCTGAGCGGGGAGAGCAACACTGACAAGTACTGCTCCGATAACAACAGCGAGAGATCTATGCATCCGCGCAAAAGCCTTTCCGGCAAAGAGTATTTGAAGACTATACGAACGATGCTACCTGACCAGCCTGCGGGCAAGGCGCAACTCGTTTTCCACTGCCAGATGCGAGACTCGTCCAAAAGGTGGATGTCTCCGTCAACCCCTTGTGTTTATATCTCATTGACATACCAACTTCCGCAAAGTCTTGAAGGCGTTGCGAACGATATTGAAGGATCATGCCTGGTGCCTCGTCACTCTGCGCCAAATCGCTGCTTGCACGTCCGCCAGTCCACAGCAGCGCACGTGTCCGATCTCCCCATCTCTATCTCCTATCAAAGGGAAGTCTCCGATGAGCTTTAATTTCAATCTTCTGAGCGCACTGCTCACCGCATGCTTTTGCGCGGGCGCGCTCAACGCGCAGTCTCCAAATACCTCCACATCGCCCATCAGCGTGAACGTCTACAACCGCACACGTACAGACGCCAACGACTGGTACAGCGCCCCGCCTTATACCTCTACCTACCCTTATGTAGAGCAGATGCTGCGCTTCAGCGTCGCACAGCGCATCAAGCAGTTCGACTGGCAGCTTGAGGCCTCACAGAATGATGTCTTCGATGTGCCGAACACGGCTATCTCTCCCGTCTCCGCGCAAGGCCAGCTTGGTCTTGGAGGCACGTACTATGCGGCGAACACCAACACCCTGCCAACCGCGGTATCGCTGCGCGGGGCGTTTCTCCGGTACCACGGCAAAGGGCCTGACACATCCCTTCGCATCGGACGCTTTGAGTTCTTCGATGGTACCGAAACCACTCCAAAAGATCCGTCACTGGTATGGCTGCAGGCCAACCGTATGCAGCAGCATCTCATCGGCAACTTTACCTTCTCCAACGGCCAGCGCAGCTTTGACGGCGTCGACGGTCACTACGGCAAGGGCTCCTGGGACATCGCCGCGATGGCAGGTCGCCCGACCCAGGGCGTCTTCAACATGAATGCGAACCCAGAGCTGAATGTTGACGTCCAGTACCTGGCTTATACGAAGCACGACTTCAAAGAGCACTTCATCTGGCGCGTCTTTGCGATGGGCTACCACGACGGGCGCACCGGAGTCGTAAAGACCGACAACCGCGCGCTCGCCGTCCGTCAGGCCGACCACAGGAACATCCGCATCGGCAGCTACGGCGCGGACTTTCTTACCACTATTCCTGCGGGCCCGGGCAGCTTTGACGTAGTCTTCTTTGGCGTGCTCCAGAACGGCCAATGGGGCCCTCTCGATCAGCACGCAGGCGCTGCTTCGGTGGAGGCCGGCTACCGATTCAACAGTGTGGCCTCGAAGCCCTGGGCGCGAGGCGGCTTCTTCCGCAGCACCGGCGACAACAATCCTACGGACGACAAGCACAACACCTACTTCCAAGGGCTCACCACACCCCGTATCTACGCGCGCTTCCCCTTCTTTAACGAGATGAACAACCGCGATGAGTTCGTGCAGGTGATCGACAACCCCGGCAGAAAGCTCGAACTGCGTTCGGACCTGCACTTCCTGCAACTCACCTCGAGTAGTGACCTCTGGTATCAGGGTGGCGGCGCGTTCGATCACTTTGTCTTCGGCTACACGGGTCGCGCATCGGGCGGGCACAACAGCTTTGCGACGCTGGCCGACATTAGCTCCGACTACCAGATCATCCCCTCACTCGCGCTGAATCTCTACTACGCGCACTCGTACGGCAAGTCCGTGATCGCGGCCGATTATCCGGCAGGGAAGTCAGCGAACTTCGGATACCTCGAACTGGTCTACAAGTGGGGCATCAAGCAGCGGGCAGCGGCAAAATAACTCAACGCGGGTGGCTCCGTGAAACTACGGAGCCCGCGCCAATCGTGGGAATTCGGTGCTTTACTAAGAGATATCTCCTCTATGAGGTTCTCTTCATGCGCCGTCTCTTTTTTGCAGCAGGCCTTTCAGTTTTCGTCTCCGCGTCTCTTGGAACGCTGTCGCTCGCAGCCCAGGACCACACTGTTTTCGCCACCTCCAAGACCGTGGAGTGGGGCCACTATGCAGCCAATGCCAAGCCTGCAATTACGGTCCACAGCGGCGACACGGTCACCCTGCAGACGCTCTCCACCTGTGGCCCCACCGATCGCCTCGTCGCGCGCGGTATCAAGTCTGAAGACATTCCCGCGTACAACGAAGAGGTCTACAAGAACTACCCTGAAGCTGACAAAGGTCCAGGCGGCCACATCCTCACCGGCCCGGTCGACATTACAGAGGCCGAGCCCGGTGATGTTCTCAAGGTCGAGATCCTCAAAATCAACATCGACGCCAACTTTGCCTGTAACGGCTTCGGTCTTCACCGCGGCTTTCTGCCCATGGAGTTTCCCTACAGCCGTCAGCGCATCATCCCACTTGACCGCGAAAAGATGATCGGCCACTTCGCGCCCGGGATCGATATCCCGCTGCATCCGTTCTTCGGCAGTATGGGTGTTGGACCGGGGCAGGGCCGGGTCGACAGCGCCCCGCCGTTTGCTCACGCCGGCAACATGGACAACAAAGAACTCGTCGCAGGCACCACCCTCTACATTCCCGTGGCCACCAAGGGAGCGCTCTTTGTCGCCGGCGACGGACACGCGGGGCAGGGCAACGGCGAAGTCGACATCACGGCGATGGAGACCTTCCTCACAGGCACCTTCCGGTTCACAGTCATCAAGAACAAGCCGCTGCTCTGGCCACGTGCTGAGACGCCGACGCACTTCATCACCATGGGTTTCAGCCCCGACCTCAAGGAAGCTACCGAGCATGCCCTCCGCGACATGATCGACTACCTGGTCGAAGAGAAGCATATGACCCGCGATGACGCTTACATGTTGTCCAGCGTTGCTGTGGATATGGACATCACGCAGTTGGTTGACGGCAACGTTGGCGTGCACGCGATGCTGCCAAAGAACATCTTCACGGAGCCAGGAAAATGAAAAGACTGTAGGCGAACGACGGAATCGTAACGCGACTAGTTGCATGCTTACATGTGACCTTCGTTATAATTCTGACAACCTGAGATTTTAGATATCAGGAGCGCCTACACCTGTTTGCCTACTCTGGCGGGCACGGTGATCGAGGTTCCAATGATCGATCAGGACTTTCTCTTGACCCATAGCGTTCTCGCCACCCCAGGCGGGAACGCTGAGCCGTCAGCCACCTACCTGCGCGCACTACTTGAAAACAGTCCCATACCCATCATCGTTCTCGATGCGCATCACAGGTTCACCATGTGTAACCCGGCGTTCGAGAAGCTCTTTCAGTACACGCCTAAGCAGTTGGCATCGGAAGATATCGATGCACTCATTGCCAGTCCGGAGATGTCCGAACACGCCAGCCAGCTGACGCGCGCGGTTCTCCAGGGCGCCAAGGTTCACACCGTTGCGCAGCGCCGACGTCGCGACGGGCTCACTATCGATGTTGAGATCTACGGCATCCCGCTGATCGTCGATGGCGAACTCGCCGGGGTCTACGGCATCTATCAGGACGTCACCGAGCGTAACCGCGCTCAACAGGCCTTCCGCGCCATCTCCGACCAGTTGGAGAACCTCCAGCAGGAGGAGCGCCGTAGACTCGCACGCGATCTTCACGACTCCACCTCGCAGGAACTTGCCGTTCTCAACTGGAACCTCGCACGGCTGTCGAAGTTGATCGACGATCAAGGCGAGCCTCAAACTCAGCTCAAGGCCCTGGTTCATGAGACCCGCGAGATAGCCTCCCAGTGTTCCGCCCGAATTCGAAGCGCAGCCTACCTCCTGCATCCGCCGTTGCTGGGCAAAGGTGGTCTGGCGTTGGCTGTGCCCTGGATGGTCGAAGGCTTCGAGGAGCGGAGCGGGATCCATGTTCATCTGAAGATGAGCGATGGCCTGGGACGTTTCGCCGACGAGGCCGAGATCGCCATCTACCGGGTGCTGCAGGAGGGCCTCGCGAACGTTCTTCGCCACTCCGGCAGTGCAGAGGCCAACGTAACCCTCCGGCATACAGAGGCATGGCTGGAGCTGGAGATATGCGACCACGGTGATAGTCCCACGCGACACCTGCTTCTTGAGGCCTACCGCAGCCGCAGCGGAGTCGGCATCAGCGGAATGAGAGAACGCCTGGAGCGGTTGGGTGGGTGCCTCACCATCGACTGCTCCGCAGCCGAAACAATACTACGGGCAGCTGTCCCGGTAAGGAGCTGACTTATATGGAAACCTTGCGCGTTCTTATCGCTGACGACCACATGCTCATCCGCAGGGGTGTGCGCGACCTGCTAGCAACGCACGACGGCCTGGAGATCGTCGGAGAGGCCGGCAACGGCTCAGAAGCCGTGCAGATGGCCACAACGCTGAAACCCGACGTTGCGATCCTTGACTACTCCATGCCGGAGATGAATGGCCCACAGGCTGCCAGGCTGATAGGAAAGGCTTCTCCCCAGACCGGCGTCATCGTGCTCACTATGCACGAATCGGAGATGGTCATCCAGGATGTGCTCCAGTCCGGCGCCAGGGGGCTGGTTCTCAAGAGCGATGCCGATCGCAACCTGCTTCAGGCGGTAGAGACGGTAGCTGCCAAGGGCCGTTTCTTCGCCAAACGAGTATCCGATCTCGCAATGGGGGCGTTGCTTCCGGGCGTTGCGAAACGATCATCGCGTACTTCCACAGAGCCAACTCTTACCGATCGCGAACGCGAAGTGCTGCGGCTTCTCGCCGACGGCCTAAGTAATAAAGAGGTCGCTGGCCGGTTGCAGATCAGCGTGCGCACCGCGGAGTCTCACCGTATCAACATCAACCGTAAGCTCGGCTTCCAGTCCATCGCTGATCTCGTACGTTATGCCCTACGTACTTGCGAGATCTAAGCGAAGTACGCGATCCGTTTACGCTTCGTACAACTCCAGCCCAGCAGACGCCCTCCAACCGCTCAGGAATCAAGGAGGGTTCCCCTTATGTCCGAACTGAAAAAGTGCGCTCACCAGCTCTGTTTATGCACCGTGCCCGATGGCAAGCGCTTCTGCTCCCAGATATGCGAGGACAGCGCGGGAACAACCTTGATTCGATGCGACTGCAAGCACGCCTCGTGTGCATAGACCAAGTCTGAGGCTGGAGTTTGTAGCTGAGCAACCGGTCTCAGGCGCGTTCCTCGCTCATCTTCCGTACCCACGGTTTTGCACCACACACGGTTCAATCCTAGGCACCATGCCCTTCAAACGCTGTATACTTAGAGGGTGAGCTTTCCGACCTCAGACCCCGTAGCCGCGACATCCCCGACCAGCCAATCCGACAACAAGCGCGTTCTGCTGCTGAAGCCACGTGGCTTCTGCGCAGGCGTTGTCCGCGCGATTGATATCGTTCAGATCGCCCTCGATACCTTCGGTGCGCCGATCTACGTCCGCAAAGAGATCGTCCACAACAGCTATGTCGTCAACGACCTGGCTCAAAAGGGCGCTATTTTTGTCAACGAGTTAGACGAAGTTCCTGCCGGAGCCCGCGTCATCTACTCAGCGCACGGCGTCTCCCCGGCCGTCCGCGACCGGGCCAAGGAACGTGGCCTGAAGGTCATCGACGCCACCTGCCCCCTGGTTACCAAGGTGCATGTCGAAGCCATCAAATTTGCCAAACAAGGCTACTCTCTCGTACTTGTCGGTCACCGCGACCATGAAGAGGTTGAAGGTACCCAGGGCGAGGCGCCCGATGTAACGCAGGTCGTCTCCACGGTGGAAGAGGTTGAGGCGCTGGTCGTCCCCGATCCGAACAAGGTTGCCTACCTTACGCAAACCACGCTCTCGCTCGACGAGGCGCGGTACATGATTGAGGCGCTGAAGAAGAAATTTCCCAACATCGTCGGCCCACATGCGCAGGATATCTGCTACGCGACCGAGAATCGCCAGACTGCCGTCAAGAACGTCGCGCACGGTGCCGATCTCGTCCTCGTAGTCGGTTCGCGCAACAGCTCGAACTCCAATCGCCTGGTTGAAGTCTCCAAGAACCTGGACACCAACTCCTACCTCATCGACAAAGCAGAAGACATCCAGCCCAGCTGGCTGGAGGGCGTTGTTACAGTGGCGATCACCGCTGGCGCATCTGCCCCTGAGATCCTCGTGCAGGAGGTCGTTGCCTATCTGCAGAGCCGCGGCTACGGTTCGGTTGAAGAGGTTGAAGTGATGCCTGAAAACGTCCGCTTCGGCCTGCCGCCGGAGATCGTGTCCGCCATCGCCGCTGCTCCACGTCTCACGGCAACTGTCTGATCCAGCAATTTTTGATGTTGCTTCGCCTGTAGCTTCATCCAATCGTTAAGACTTCAATTCGAACGAAGAGAACGGGTTTAAGCGCTTCCATCATGAACACATCGCCATTCAATTCGCAGGCAGCTACCTCAGAAGCTGCCAAACAGCCACGTTTTGGCCGTCTCGATCTGTCTCTGGGGAAAGTTATCGATGGCATCGACCGTTCAGTGAACTGGCTGCTCGGCCAGCAACACGAAGACGGTTACTGGTGCGGAGAGCTCGAGGCCGACTCGATGCTCGAGGCCGACTACATCTTCGTCCACACCCTTCTTGGCACCGGCGATAAAGGCCGTCTCGAGCGTTGCACCAACGAGATCCTCCGCCACCAGAACGCCGACGGCGGCTGGAGTCTCTACCCCGGCGGCCCCTCCAACGTGAACTACGGCGTCAAGTGCTACCTTGCCCTCAAACTTATGGGCTGGAACGCCGACAACCCGGTTCTCGTCCGTGCCCGCGAGAACGTCCTCTCCCTTGGCGGCGTCGTCGCCTGCAACACCTTCACCAAGATCTACCTCTGCACCCTCGGCCAGTACGACTACGATGCCGTCCCGGCAGTCCCGCCCGAGATTATCCTCTTTCCTGACTGGTTCTACTTCAACATCTACCAGATCAGCGCGTGGTCTCGCGCGATTCTTGTGCCGCTGTCGATCATCTACGCGAACAAACCCTTCCGTAAGCTGGCGCCTGAGCAACAGATCGACGAACTCTTCGTCGGTGGCCGTAACGCTGCGAACCTCCATCTGCCGTGGGACAAGAAGTACATCTTCTCCTGGAAGAACGTCTTCTTATTTGCCGACCGTGTCGCCCACTGGGCAGAACGGGTTCACCTGCGTCCGCTGCGCAAGAAGGCACTGAAGAAGGCAGAGCGTTGGATGCTAGAGCACTTCGAGAACTCTGACGGTCTTGGCGCAATCTATCCCGCGATGCTCAATGCAATCGTCGCGCTGAACTGCCTTGGCTACTCGAAGGACGACCCGCAGGTGATCCGTGCGATGGATGAGTTCGAGAAGCTAGGTATCGACTGCCCCAATGGCACGCCTGAGTACCCGACACCCACATTCCGCATGCAGCCCTGCTTCTCACCCGTTTGGGACACCGCGCAGGTGCTCTCCACATTCGGCGACGTTGGCCTGCCCAAGAGCGACCCGCGGCTTATCAAAGCCGCCGACTGGTTGCTCTCCAAGGAGATCCGCTACAAAGGAGACTGGTCGCACAACGTCAAAAACGTCGACGCCAGTTGCTGGTGCTTCTTCTTCAACAACGATCATCAGCCCGATGTCGACGACACCGGCGAGGTGCTGCTGGCGCTAAAGGCCGTCGACAACCCCCGCGAGCGTTACCAGCACGAGGTCTCCCAGCGGGCCATCGATTGGGTCTTCGCCATGCAGTGCAAGAACGGCGGCTGGGCATCTTTCGACAAGGACAACACCAAGAAGATGTTTGAGTCGATCCCGTTCGCCGATCACAACGCGATGATCGATCCGCCGACGGTGGATATCACCGGCCGCATCCTCGAGATGCTCGCCAGCTACGGCTACACCCGCCGCGACAAGCGCGTCGAAAAGGCCGTGCAGTTCATCCTCAAGGAGCAGGAGTCTGATGGCTCGTGGTTTGGCCGCTGGGGCGTGAACTACCTCTACGGCACCTTCCTCGTTCTGCGTGGTCTGCAGGCGATGGAGTACTCCTATCTGGAGCCCGCCGTGCAGCAGGCTGCTGAATGGATTCGCATGGTGCAAAACGCTGACGGTGGATGGGGTGAGACCTGCGGCACCTACGACGATCCAAACCTGCGCGGCACAGGACCCTCGACCCCCTCGCAGACCGCATGGGCTCTGCTGGGCCTGCTGGCCGCCAACGATACTCGTTCCGACTCTGTCGCCAAGGGCATTCGCTGGCTGATCGAACGCCAGCACGAGGACGGCAGCTGGGACGAACTCGCTCCCGGCCGTCATGGTGAGAGTTACTACACCGGCACCGGCTTCCCGACAGTCTTCTATCTCGGCTACCACCTGTACAAGCAGTATTTTCCGCTGCTTGCACTTACCACCTACCGCAAGGCAATGGAACGCGGCGAACTCGACGCGTAGCGCACTGCAAGCGTATCGTTCGCCGCAACCTTACCGAAGGAGTCCACCCTCATGGCAGTACCCGTCTCACAGATGTTCACCGTAGCGACCTACGTCTTGAAGCAGAAGCTCTCGGGCCGCAAGCGCTATCCTCTGGTGTTGATGCTGGAGCCTCTCTTCCGCTGCAACCTGGCTTGTGCCGGTTGCGGCAAGATCCAATATCCCGCGCACATCCTCAAGGCCCAGCTCACTCCCGAGCAGTGCTTCAGGGCTGTAGAGGAGTGTGGCGCGCCGATGGTGTCCATCCCCGGCGGGGAGCCGCTGTTGCACCCGCAGATGCCGGAGATCGTTGCCGGCCTCGTTGCGCGCAAGAAGTACGTGTACATGTGCACGAACGCGCTGCTCCTTAAAGAAAAGCTTCACCTCTTCAAGCCGTCCAAATACCTCAGCTTCTCGGTGCACGTCGACGGCGAAAGGGAGCACCACGACTTTGCAGTCTGCCGCGAGGGTGGCCACGACATCGCCATGGAAGGTATCCGCGCCGCAGTCGCCGCGGGCTTCCGCGTCACCACCAACACCACGCTCTTCGACGGTGCCGATCCCAACTCGGTTCGCCGGCACTTTGATCAGCTCATGGCGGCTGGTGTCGAGAGCATGATGGTCTCGCCCGGCTACACCTACGATAAGGCTCCCGACCAGAACCACTTCCTCGGCAAGGCCAAGTCGCGTCGCCTCTTCCGCGCTATCCTGTCGAACCGCAACAAGAGTTGGCAGTTCAACACCCATCCGCTCTTCTCCGAGTACCTGATGGGCAAGCAGAACTTCGAGTGCACCCCCTGGGGCATGCCCACCTACTCGATCTTCGGCTGGCAAAAGCCCTGCTATCTCCTGCAGGACGGCTACGCTGACACCTTCGACGAGATGCTCGAAGCCACCAAGTGGGAAGAGTACGGCGCCAAAAGCGGCAACCCGCGCTGCGCCAATTGCATGGTTCACTCCGGTCACGAGGCCTCGGCCGTCGACTACAACTTCGGTTCGCTCAAAGGCTTCATCACTACAGCGAAGAAGTACATGTTCCCATCGCTCTACCCCGACGCCGATGCGCAGAAGATCCTGAACGAGTGGAAGCCGGAAGGCCACTCACCGCTGGTACAGATCGGCAACGCGCCTACACCGGTCGTCGTCACCACCACACTCGACGCCAACGTCGGCAGCATGGCAGGAGACTAATCATGTCTACAGCACAGCAGGAACACCTGAAGATCGAGCAGTTGCAGCAGGTCTCCGCCGATGATCTAGAACACATCGCTGGTCGTGAGCGCGAGAACCTCGAAGGCTGGATTCCTGCACTCGCCTCCGAAGCTGAGGTGCGCGACGCTCTCGAAAAGGCCTTCGACTACCGCGGCGACGTCACCATCACCCGCAAGGACGGCAGCACAGTCGAGGGCTACCTCTACGACCGCCGCTCCGAGCCCACGCTCCAGGCCTCCGTAGTCCGCATCATGCCGACGCCCAAGGATGGTCAAACCTACGAGCGCGTCATGGTCAGCTATGCCGACATCGCTGCGCTCAGCTTCTCCGGCCGTGATACCGCCGCCGGCAAGACCTTCGATGCGTGGGTCAAGAAATATTGGGAGAAGAAGGCCGCCGGCGAGACCAACATCCAGATCGAGCCGGAGAAGCTCGACTAGCCTAGCATGAAGCTTTTCATCACCGGTGCCACGGGTTTCGTTGGCACGCATGTAGCTCGGCTCGCTGCACAGCAGGGAGCCGAGCTTCGCCTTCTCTCGCGCTCAACCTCTAACCGCAACCATCTTCCCAAAAACGCAGATGTCGTTACCGGCGATCTCCGCAACCCTGCAACGTTTGCCTCTGCGCTCCAGGATTGTGACGCCCTCATCCACGTCGCAGCAGACTACCGCCTCTGGGTGCCCGATCCATCCGAGATGTATAAGGCTAACGTCGAGGGTACACGCGAGTTGCTGCGTCTCGCCCGCGAGGTCGGCGTGCCGCGCGTCGTCTACACCTCCAGTGTCGCCACCATGGGCTTCAAGTACGACGGCACCATCGTTGACGAAAACGCTCCCGTCTCCGAAGCCGATATGATCGGTCACTACAAGCGCTCCAAGTGGCTGGCCGAGCAGGTCGCCATCGAAGCCGCTCGCAGCGGCCAGCACATCATTATCCTCAACCCCACCACCCCCATCGGCGCGCTCGACACCAAGCCCACTCCCACCGGCCGCATCGTGGTCGACTTCCTCAATAAAAGCTTTCCAGCCTACGTCGATACCGGCCTCAACCTCGTCGACGTGGAAGAGATCGCGCGCTTGCACCTCGTCGCGCTTGATCGCGGCACCCCCGGCGAGAGGTACATTTTGGGTGGCGAAAACCTCACACTCAAGCAGATCCTCGACCGACTAGCAGCGATCACCGGCCTGCCGTCACCGACGATGAGGGTTCCGCACGCCGTCGCTATGGCATTCGCCTTTTTCGACGAGACCATCACCGGCAAACTTCGCGGCAAAGAACCCCGTGCCACCGTGGAAGCTGTCCGCATGGGCCGCAAGATGATGTTCGCCGGCAGCGCAAAGGCAAAGCGCGACCTCGGCCTCCACGTGATGAGCGTCGACAGCGCTCTCCGCGCCGCATGTGCATGGTTCATTGCCAACGGCTACGCCCCTGCGCCACCCAAGTCACTTAGATGAAGCTCAGCCAGCGTGAAACCCCGCGCGTTGCATCGCCACAGCCACCTCAGGGTTCTTCGCAAACGTCTCCCATATAAATCCGTTGCGCAGGTTCTCGGCCATTACCACGCCGATCCCCAGATCGATTCCAAGTACATCCGGGTCATACCACTTCGCCTGCGGATGAAACGCATCGCAGAGTCCATATCGTCCCCACGCCTGTTCACCATAGTTCTCCTTCAGCGAACGGAGCACACGCATGCACTCTTGCGGTAGAAAGGGAAGTGATCCCGCCGCAGCATTCGGTACCACTGACCCATCGACGCCTCCATAACTTGCGCCTGTCGTCGAAGGCCCGCCCCACGCGGTGTATCCATGCACCGAGTCAGACGCGCTGATCCCCCAGTAGTCGCGTGAGTATGGCTGGCCTTGGTTCACGCAGAAGAACTCATGCGCCCGCGTCGCTGTAACAGAGTTCTCAAAGTAGTTCGCGTACTTGTCTTTTTTGCCGCGGAAGTCAAACCACGCATGGCTGTACTGATGCACAAACAGCGGATCGTTCCCGCCGATGTAGTCAAACCCCGCATAGCGCATCCGCTGCCGCTCCCACGCGTCCCAGCAGCTGGGGTCGATCGGATGTGTTGGCGAACCCAGCGCCAGCAGATAGATCATCATCAGCTCGCAGTAGTGGTTCCACCGCGCGTTAAGAAAACCATTCTCCGGGAACCATCCCATCGAGAACGTCTTGCCGCCATTCAGCATCCACGGCCAGTCCACACGCTCATAAATCTTCGTGGCCAGATGATGCACCTCGGCGCTCTCGCTGAAGTGCGCCCGCGCCGTCAGCACACCGCACAGCAGCAACGCTGTATCGATCGACGACACCTCATTCTTCGCAAAGCGCTCGCCGGTCTCAACATCGCTGAAGTGATAGAAGAAGCCGTGGTTGTTGTACAAACGGTCGGCGTGGAAGCGCAGCGTCCGTTGCACCTGCTCAAGCAGCGCCGCGTGTGGAAGATATCGACGCTTGTCCGCAATGCACAGCGCTGACAACCCAAAGCCCGTTGCCGCGATGCTGGCCATGCGACGCGGATCAATCTTGCCATCGCTCACTGCCGCGGCGCGATCCAGCACCTGTCCATTTGCCCGGCTCGCCTGTTCTACAAAGTACAGGCACCCGCGCCGCTCCATATCGTCGAGAAACTGATCGTCATCCGCCCGCAGTGTAAAGCTCTTCGCAGACGAAGCCACCGCAGGTACTGCCAGCACAGCCGCGGTACCTGCCAACACGCGAAGAAACTCGCGTCGAACCATTGCTACCTCCCCACGATGACAACGGCAAGCCCATGTGCCGGCACCGTCAGTTGCAGTCTACCGTGATCCAGGTGCAGCCGCTCTGGAGGTGCCATCTTGCCTGCTGCTCGCAGCTTCGCAATCTGATCGCGCGTCAGGCTGCCCTTCGGCCTCCCCATAGTGTCATAGGCCTTCAACACATTGCCGTGATCGTCATCGACGCGCAGCACCTCGACCGGTGCGTTCGCAGCAACGTGTTCAATCTGCAGATCGAACGTCTTCGCCGGTCCTGCAGTTCCACTCGGCATCGTGTAATCGGCCCCAGTCCCCGTCGGCGGAGCATAGTCCCACAGCGCCACTTCGAGCTTCCCATCTGGGCTCTTCGTCGCCAGCACCGAATCAGAATTCACCTCAATCCGACGGTCGCCAAGCTGATGCAGCATGCTGAAGACATTGAACACCGGCTTCTCGATATGATCGCTCGCGATCAATCCAAAGCCACCATAGAACGGTGTGCGCGGCACGCCCTGCTCCTCGAATACATCGGAGAACGTCCAGTAGCTCATGCTCTCCGTCAGCCCATCGCAAAGCCGGATGTTGTTCGCCAGCCAGGGACCCATGTACGTCGAGTCAGTAACGTTCGGCTCGTTTGCATAGCTCGCGTTGTACTCGGAGAAGATCAGCGGCATATGAGGATACGCCGAGTGCTCAATCTCCTCATGCACCTTCTTCACCGAGCGATACACCATCACATTGCGCGGAATGTCTTCGTCTGTCTTGAACACATCCTGCGCACGATCGTTCGCATAGACATGCGTCGAAACGAAGTCCACCGGAACATTCTCAGCCTTCGTATGCTCCAGGAACGGCGTCACCCAGGCGGCCTGCGCCGTCGCCGGTCCACCTACCTCTATGCGTGGGGACACAGACTTCAGAGCACGCGCCGTGTGGTCATACAGCTCAAAGTACGTCGCTTGATTCGGACGTCCGCCCCAGAAGTCGAGGTTCGGCTCGTTCCACACCTCAAACTTCCACGTCGCCACTTCGTCGATGCCGTAACGTTCCACCAGGTGCTGCGCAAATGCACGAATCATCGCATCCCAAGCAGCATAATCCTTCGGCGGCGACACGTTCGGCTTGTACCAGAACGCGTGCAGCATATTGGGATCAGCCGCCATCTTCTTCGGCATAAAGCTCAGCTCAACAAACGGCCTCACGCCGTTGTCGAGCAGGCTGTCGTAGATCTGATCAACATAAGTGAAGTTGTAGACGGAAGCATCGTTCGCGGCCTGCGCCGCAAGACCAGGATTCTTCGTCTGCCTATCCGGGTCATAAAGCCCGACCTCATCATTGAAGATTCCATGAAACCGCACGGACTTGAAGTCCGTGGCCTGCTTCGCCGCGCGCAGGTCTTTGCGATAGTCATCACGCAGCTCCAGAACAGCGCGCCCCGATCCAAACGTCTGCTCCCAGAAGTGAGGAAAGGGCGTCGTCTGCGCCTGCGCATCGATAGTGATCTTCTCCTGCGCCGCCAAAGCCGTGCTCCACAGCAAGGCGAGAGAGGGAAGAGCACACAGAACAAATCGGTTCAACGTTCGGAGACAACTCATGATGATCCTTGGTAATTCGGTCCAGTTGGAGGATTCGTGTTTTTGGCAGACGGGCAGAGCAGCGCACCAAGCGTTACAGTGTGCCGAAGACGGCAGGGCAATCGCGAAGGCTTGCCCTGCCTCTTCTCTAAAGACCTGGGAAAAGGTAGTTAGAAGCTGAACCGCCCCTGGAAGGTGATGGTTCGTCCACCCAGAGCGGTCACATCCTGACCGAAGTTAGGAGAGTTGATGCCATTGGTGATGCTCCCCGGATTTAGATTAAGCAGGTTGAAGATGTTGAAGATGTCCGCGCGGATCTCAAGCTTGGCGCTGCTCCCCAGTATCTTGTTGCTTGGAATTCCAAACCCCTTGGCGATCGACATATCGAGATCCCGATAGTTCGGGCCATCGAAGGTATTGCGATCCGCTCCTGGAAGACCTGGAAGCGCGAGGTTGTTGGCAGGGAAGCCGGTGCCGTTGCTGGCCTGGATAGCACGATAGAAGTTTGGCACATTGAAGTACTGATTGGAGTACGCCACAACAGTATTCGCTGTGCCGTTCACTGTCGCAGTCGTCGTGGCCTGGTTCGCCAGAATGTTGGAGAAGTTACTGGCACTGGACGTTGGCAGTGCCTCAAATGCGACATTGCTGTGGTTGTGCTTCGCTCCACCAAGATACTGCGGGCGAAGGTTGTAGTATCCGCACTGTGCGCAGTACAGCGAATCGGAGATGCCATAGTTCGGCGTCCATGGCAGACCGGTGTGCAGGTTCAGAATTCCGCTCACCGACCACTGGCCGGCAATCTTCTCCAGCCAGCCGTGGTCTCCATGAAAGATCACCGGCTGCCACAGCCCGAAGATCTTCAGCGACTTGCTGATATTGAAGTCCGACCGCCCATACGAATAGCCGGCTCCCTCAGGGAAGTACTCATCTTCGAAGTAGGGGCCCGAACCGTCTGTATCCATGCTCTTCGCAAACATGAACTGCGCGTCTGCCGAGAACTGGTGCGAGAACGGATGCTTCAACTCAACCAGCAGAGCATTATTATTGCCGCTGCCTTCGTTGGTCCAGTAGTCGCCACCGGTCACGAGAGAATTCTGTGCAACTCCTGCCACGGCAGCTGGCGCAAGCGGGTTCTCATGTGCGATCGTGTGGCGTGACAGGCTCCCTTGATATCCAACCGATGCCACCAGCCAGTCATGCAGAAACTGGTACTCCGTATCGAGTGAAAAATGATGTGCATACTGTGTCGATAGCTGTCCCTGGCCATTGCCGAAGAGCGTAACGTTGGTGTTGCCTGCAGTCGGCAGACCGGCAGTGTTATACGTCGTAACCGCGTTGGGGTTTGCAGCGAAACCGAACAGGTTTGTCGGGCTGCTGGAGACTCCATAGACGATGTCCGCGCCGCCGGTACCTGGATTCGTCGGGCTCGCATAGGCAAAGTTAGGACGGTTTACCGAAGACGGATTATTGAACGTATTCGCGGTAATGGAGATCTCTTCCTGATTGAAGTTCAGTCCATACCCGCCGCGCACTGTCACAGCGTTCTTGAACATGGTTGGAGACCAGTTGAAGCCTAGCTGTGGACCGAAGTTGCCCTTCTGCGGGTTCCAGAGATTGCCGCCCTGCTTCACCGTCAATCCGGTATAGCCTGCCGCGCCCGACCCGAATTGAGCGATCGGTAAGTCGTTTTGTTTGTCGTACAGCGGTCCAAAGTAGGAGTACCGCAGACCTGCATGCAGGGTCAGGTTTGTGCGTGCCTTCCAATCGTCCTGGATAAACCCGCCGAATAGGTTCTCTCGATCATCCTCACGCGCAGTCTGCGGAACGCCCGTAAAGGGATTGAATCCGCCAGACTCCGCTGAAGGGGCATCATTCAGAAAGTCCCAGATATTGTAAAAGTTGTAACTCGGACGATTGATGTTCTGGTTCAGATAGTGCAGGCTCGTATATTCGCCGCCGAACTTCACCGTGTGTTGGCCGAGAATTTTAGTAGCCACGTCCTTGTAACCGAAAGTCCATTGGTTCAACACGCTTGGTAGCTGCGAACCGAATGATGCCGCAAGCGTCGAATTCGGCAGACCGGGAGCTACATCGACAATCGCTGCATTTGGCAAGCCAAACGGTGCCTGCGTATTCGAAGAGATTTCGTTCCAGCGATAGCCCGCCGCATTGGCGCGGGCCTCGTTCAGGAACGTCGGCGAGAACGTGTGATTGTAGATCACCGAAAACGCGTCGTTGATTTGGTTGTGGCTGAAATTGTTGTAGGCGCGGTTGCCATTCTCATACTGTGTAAAGCCCTGTGGCACCCAGTAAATCGCAAATGCAAAGTGGTCCTTCGATGTCACGTTCGCATCGGCTCGGCCGTTGAACTGCCGGTAGTAGGTGCTCGACGGATTCACCGCAATGTAGTCCGCAATATCAGCAGTGGTTGTATTGATGCCACTTCCAACTCCTGGATTCTGTGGGGTGCCTGTGGCTGTGGGGTCCTGTGTTCGAAGCGCGGTCGTTAGAGGAGAACCAAGGTTCAGCCCTTGTCCCGCGATCGTGTTGCAGTTCACACCCTCCTGCAAGCCAACGTTCACGCAGCTTTCGTTCGTGGTAACGATGCCTGTGCTGTTTACCTTGCTTCCTGGGAAGTTAAGGAACGTCGATGCAACGCTACCTGTCGGCGCAAGCCCAGCGAATGCTGGTGTTGTGTACCATCCTGTCGTCACATCATTTGCATTCGCGGGTGCGCTTTCAAAGGCAAAGAACGCGAAGATCTTATCTTTCAGGATCGGCCCGCCAAGGCTACCGCCGTACTGATTGAAATCCTTGTTGTCGCGAATTGGCGTGCCACCACCGGAGTATCGGTTGAACGCATTCAGCCCTGGCCGATGGATCGCGATAAAAGTACTCCCATGGAGCTGGTTCGTACCGCTCTTCGAGGTCACCATCGTCATCGCGCCGCTGAAGCGTCCGTTCTCGGCGTCGTAGTCGTTCGTCACAATGCGCACGTTATCGATCGAGTCCTCTGTCGGAGTGATGACAGTCGTACCGCCCCACACCGCACTCACAGTGCTGATGCCGTCGATCGTGATGCCGTTCGTCTCGTACTGTCCACCATTGGCATTCGATTGCGGCCCGTTTTCAGTAGGCGACTGCCCGCTCGAACCACTTCCACCTGGCCCTTGGTTCGCGCCGAGCTGATACACACCGCCGCCGGAAGCCTGCGATCCATCGGAGATCGTTCCTGGAGCCAGCTGAGTCAGCGTAAATACGTCGCGATTGAAAGAGGGAGTATGTTGAATGTCATTACTGGTGATTGTCGCGCCGATATTTGCAGTCTCGGTGTCGACTGCCGGTGTGGTCGAAGCATCGACAGTCACACTCGTATCCACCGCACCCAGCGTCAACTTCACAGTCACAGAGTTTGATTGCTCCGGAATCAACTGCAGGTTATCCAGCACCTTCGTCGAGAAGCCACTTTTCTCCACGGTCAGCTTGTATGAATCGGCAGCTAGGGCATTGAAGTTGTAGACGCCGTCATCGCCGCTGGTTCGAACCTGCGTCGCATTGTTCGCCTTGTCTACCAGAGTCAGCTTAGCTCCGGGAATCACAGCGCCATCCGGGTCCGTGACCACGCCCTGAATCGACGTTCTGTACTGAGCCTGCGCAGCGCCTGCGAGGATGCCGAACAATAACACCATCACCGCCGCCTTCGCCCAACCGTGGCAGAGCGTCATGGCTCTATTCCGAAGGTTGAGGGTACTGCGATCCACCTGCTGCATATTGCCTCCGTAGAAAACCTGACTCAACGGCTTGCTTACACAAGCTGCCCGACAGCTGGTAACTTCACGCTCCTAGGCAAACGTTTGAGCCAGCAAAAACTATCTACCTTCTTGAGAACGTGTGTCAACTCCGGTTTTGCACCTCTGCGAACCCTGCCAACTTGTGTAAGACTTCACTCCGGTGTCCAAATCTCTCAAAACACGAAAACCGCCCGCTAACTCCGGTCGCCCCGGTGCGCCGGCCTCGCTTGCCACGCTCTCAGCACATCTCGGACTCTCCCCAGCCGCCATCTCTCGCGTCCTCAACGGCGTCCCCGCCGCAAAGTCTATCCCTAAGGCAACACAGGACCGCATCTTCGCTGCGGCCAAGCAGTTCAACTATCGCCCCAATGTGCTCGCGCGCAGCCTGCAGCGCGGGCACTCTCTCACGGTCGGCGTCCTTGTGCCGGAGGTCTCCGAGGGCTACGCAACGCTAGTGCTCGCTGGCATCGAGCACGCACTGTTGCAAGCAGGATACTTTTACTTCCTCAACAGCCATCACCATCGATCAGAGCTGATTGAGCGCTCCATGATGATGTTTGAAGAACGTTCAGTCGATGGGATGATCGCAATCGATACTGTGTTGCATGAGATTTCACATCTCCCTACCGTTACCGTATCCTGCCCACTGCAGCAGGAGGGCGTCACCAACATCGTCCTCAATCACCGTCGCGCTGCAGAACTCGCCTTCGACCACCTCGTCGGACTGGGTCACACCGACATCGCCATCATCAAAGGTCAGCAGTTCAGCTCCGACACCGAACCGCGTTGGCAGGCCATCCGCCACGCCGCCGCCAAGGCAGGCCTCAAGCTCAACCCCAAGCACATTGCGCAGCTCGAAGGCGACGCCCCCACGAGTGAACCTGGTTACTTCGCCGCGCAGAGCCTGCTAGATTCCAACACATCCTTCAGCGCTCTCTTCACCTTCAACGACGTCTCCGCCATCGGCGCGATTCGCGCGCTGCGGGAGGCCGGCCTGCGCGTACCACAGGACGTCTCTGTGGTCGGCTTCGACGACGTGCAGTCCGCCGCTTTCCAGAACCCCGGCCTAACCACCGTACGCCAGCCGCTGCGTACCATGGGAATCCTTGCCGCGGAGGCCCTTATCCGCCAGATCGCTGCATCTCCAGACCACGTCCCTGCAAAGCCGTTAATGGTCGACCCCGAGCTCGTCGTTCGCGAGTCCACCTGCCCCCCGCCCACGCGTAAGCCGCGTCACTAGCTATGCGCCTCGTACAATAAGCATTGCATGTCCGCATCGCTCGCCATCATCGCCGCGCTCCCACGCGAGATCGCCGCACTCGTCCGTGGCACCAAACCCGATCCGCATCTCCTCTGTCGTAAGATCTATCTCCACACACTGCCGCACGCCATCGTCGTCGCGGCGGGCATGGGTTCCGCGCGGGTCACACTGGCCGTCGAAGCAGCACTGGCCGCCGCTCACGTCACAACGCTGATCTCCATCGGCCTAGCTGGCTCCTGCACGGGCTCTCTGCGCCCCGGCGAACTCGCTGAAGCAGGTACCGTCGTCGCGACCAACACCGGCGAGCGCTTCACCACCTCGTCATCGGAACCAAACATCCTCGCGACAACAGACACCATCGCCAGCACGCACGAGAAGCAGCGCCTTGCCGCCACCTACAACGCCGTAATGGTGGACATGGAAGCCGCCACCGTCGCTCGTCTCGCCACCGCACATGGTCTGCGCTTCCGAGCCATCAAGGCCATCTCCGATGCACACGACTTCGAACTCGCAGGCCTCAACCATTTCTCCACCCCACAAGGGGAGTTCCGCACCGCTGCCTTCGCTCTGCACACGGCGCTACGCCCGGCAACCTGGTCGAAGGCCGCAGAACTCGGACGTAACAGCAACCTTGCTCTGCAACGCCTGCACGCGCATCTCGCGCAGATCATCGCAGCGGAACAGGTATCCTAGAAGCAGAAGGAAAACAACGGCACCACATGCGAGAGACACTTCCCAGCACTATGCAGGCCGCGGTCTACCGTGACGTAGACACCGTCGTAACCGAGAGCGCCGTCGTCCCCGCCATCGGCCCCGGCGAAGTCCTCGTCCGCATCGACACCTGCGGCATCTGCGGCACCGATCTCAAAAAGATCCACACCGGTTCGCACTCTGCTCCGCGCGTCTTCGGTCACGAGATGGCCGGCACCGTCGCCGCGATCGGCGACAACGTGCGCGGCTTCTCCATCGGCGACCGCGTCATGGCCTTCCACCACATCCCCTGCGGGCACTGCTTCTACTGCCGTAAACACACCTTCGCGCAGTGCGAGACCTACAAGAAAGTCGGCACCACAGCCGGCGTCGGCGAACCCGCAGGTGGCGGCTTCGCACAGTACATCCGCGTCATGGACTGGATCGTCGGTGACGGTGTAACACCCGCAGGCCTCATCCACATCCCCAACGACATCCCATTCGAGCAGGCCGCCTTCATCGAGCCCGTAAACACCTGCTTCAAGGCCATTAGTCTCCTCGACCTCCAGCCCGACGAGACGGTCCTGGTCATCGGGCAGGGAAGCATCGGCATTCTTCTGGCCGCACTCGCCGCGCAAACGGGCGCAACCGTGTTGACTTCGGACATGTACCCCGAACGCCACGCCATCGCCGCCAAGTTCGGCCTGAATCATCCACTTGATGCCCGCGGAGATGTCGTAGCCGCCTGCAAGTCCGCCACAGAAGGCCGCGGCGCCGACGTCGCCCTCGTCGCTGTCGGTGCCGACGCCCTTATAGCCACCGCGATGAAAGCCATCCGCCCAGGCGGCCGCGTCATGCTCTTCGCCAGCACACAGCACGGCACCGCCCCCTTCGACCCCGCCGCCGTCTGCATGGACGAGAAGACCCTTATGGGCTCCTACTCCGCCTCGGTCGCCATCCAGCAGGAGGGCATTGACCTCGTCTTCGAGGGCTACCGCTCCGGCAAGCTCGACCTAACCAAGCTCATCTCCCACCGCTTCACGCTCGACGAAGCCGCGAAGGCCGTCCACCTCGCCTCCAATCCACAACCCGATTCGATGAAGATCGTCCTGAAGCCGTAAGACTCGGCTCCGATGACATAATCGCTCGCACGTCAGCCCGCGTAGAGTAGTAGTCGCCAGCGATTGACCTTTGCGTTTAGGACCAACGGCCCGGCCATATACCAGCCCAGGGCTGAAGGCCCGACATTAAATCTCGCCTACCGCGACCGCCGCAGCAGCACCACCCCACCCACAAACAGCATCATCCCCGCCCCACCCAGTAAATAAATCGCATGCCTATAGGCCGCCTGCATGCTGGGCGGCGTCGCCCGCGTGCTATCCAGACACTGCGCGCACCCTTGTCCCATCGCCTGAACGCGGAAGAGAAACAGCACCAGCCCACTCAGCGTAAGCCAGCGCATCAGAGAAGCGCGGCTCACTGCCCAAACTCCAGCAGCACAAACAGGAACAGCCACAGCACGCCCATCACATGCCAATACCACACCGTGCCATCCACTAACACCTGCCGGGTCAGCATCGACCGCGACCGCCGCAGCACCAGCAGCGCACCTACCACCGCTCCCAACCCCAGAAACAGATGCGCCGCATGCGTCACCGTAATCAGGTAAAAGAAGTGGCTGCTCATGCTGGAGCTGAAGAACACATGCTGCGCCCTCAGCTGCTGCCACGCAATCCACTGCCCGGCTAGGAAGATCCCGCCGAACAACAGCGTCACCGCCAGCCACGCACTCGCGCGGTTCGAGACTGGCCGCCCCAGCCCAAACCACTCATCCATCGTTCTGCGCTCGTCGAACATCCCCTGCCGTGCAATCTCCGCCGACACCGAACTGAGCAGCAACACGCCCGTATTCAGCCACAGGATCGAAGGAATCGCTGTCGGCAGCCACTCGTTGATGTAGTGGCTGTACGCGTCGAAGTGCCCGCTTTCTTTGTTGACAAAGAAGATGCTTACCAGCGCAACGAAGAACATCAGGTCACCGCCCAGTGCGAAGAACAAACCTACCCGCGCCGCCGACAGTCGCTCTCGCGGCCCGCGATGCCCCTGCGGATGATTGTCCCAGTTGTCGCCGTCACCATTGCCGCCGGTGCGTTTGTCGGTAGGAGGCTTCTGGCCATTGCCAGTGCCGTTGCCAGTGCCTTCGTCGCCCTCATGGCGGTCTCGCTTCCGGTCGATCTCCGGCGGTGTCAGGATGGTCGGCATTGGCGTCCCCCCATTGCGTTTCCAACTAGCGTCTGTTGCAACAAGATTACTCCGCTTCCGTCTTCAGCGGAATCGGAAACCTGTGGAGAGAAGCATCCTCGCTCCATTGTGGCAAAAATCCTTCGCCGTCTTCACCGTACACGCAAGGATTACGATACGCGTGCCTTCTTGGATGCGTCTCATCGTCATCATCGCCGTCCATCGCCCCCGGTGCCCACTCCAGCGTCGTCGCCTGCCAGGGATTCTCCTCCGCCAGCCTCGGCCTGCGCGCCGTCATCTGCACATTCCAGAAGAACAATACCTGCGCCGACATCAGCACAATCGCCGAGAACGTAATATGCCGCTGCAACGGCATTGTCAACGCCAGCAGCCGAGCCCCAGGCCCGGCAATCCCACTCAGCTGCGCATAGTGCCTCGGCTCGCCTCCCAGCCCAGTAATGTACATCGGCAGGAACGTCGCGTACGCCCCCAGCAGCGTCAGCCAGAAGTGCCACCGCCCCAGCGACTCCGACAGCTTGCGCCCAAACAGCAGCGGATACCAGTAGTAGATCGCGCAGAACAGCCCCAGAATCGCCGCCATCGACATGACCAGGTGAAAGTGCGCGATCACAAAGAACGTATTGTGCAGATACTCATCCAGAATCGGCTGAGCCAGAATCGGTCCAGTGAGGCCGCCTGCGATGAAGAACGACACAAAACCCAGCGCAAACAGCATCGGCGTCGCCATCCGGCCGCGCACACCGCGCGATCCCCACGCCGTAGCCAGCCAACTCAGCACCTTTGCCGCCGAAGGCAGAGCAATCGCCAGCGACGACACGCTGAACACTGTCCCCGCAAACGGATTCAACCCTGCGACAAACATATGGTGTCCCCAGACCAGAATCCCCAGCAGCCCAATCAGCAGCGTCGTCGCAATCATTAGCCTGTACGCAAACACCCGCCGCCGCGCAAAGTTTGCAATCACCATCGACACAAGCCCCATCCCCGGCAACACCGCAATATACACCTCGGGATGTCCGAAAAACCAGAACAGGTGCAGCCACAGCAGCGGTGACCCATCGCCGTGGTGCTCAATCATCACCCCATTCATCCACTCCTGTGACGGCACAAAAAATCCGCTCTGCAGATGACGATCACAGAACAGCAGCACCAGCGCCGCCAGCAGCACGCTGAACGCCGGTACACTCAGCAGAGCCGCCGTAAACCAGGCCCACACCGTCAGTGGCAACCGTTCCCACGTCATTCCTTCGCAGCGACGTTTCACAATCGTCGTCAGTGTCACCACCGCGCCCATCGTCCCAGCCACGCAGAACAGCGCAATGCTCGCCAGCCAAAGGTCCATTCCCAGCCCCTGACCAGGCCCCGCCAGCACACTCTCCGACAGCGGCGGATACGCCGTCCACCCCCCAATCGGCGCACCTCCCGGCACAGCGAACGCCGCCAGCAGCACTACAAGCGCCAGCGCCATCGTCCACATCCCCAGCGTATTCAGAAGCGGAAACGCCATCCTCCGCGTCCCAATCTGCGCCGGTAGAATCAGGTTCCCAAACCCCGCCGTCGGAGCTACCGTCACCACGAAGAACAGCATCAGCGTCCCATGCATCGTCACCACCGCGAGGTACTCCTCTGGCAGCACCGGCCCATGCAATGGCAGCGGCCAATCCGGCCACGTCAGATGTAGCCGCATCACCAGCGACAGCAGCGTCCCCACCGTCACCGCAATCACGGAGATCGCCAGATATCCAAACCCAACCGCGCGATGCCCGGTCGCGAACATCTTCACCGCTGCACCTCGTTCGCGAGCTTCGCCGCCTCAAGCCCCTTCAGCCACGCATCGAACTCCGCCGCTGGCAGCACACGCAGAGTCGCCTGCATCCTGTAGTGGCCCATCCCGCAAACCTGCGTGCACAGAATCGCGTATTCACCCGGCACTGTCGGAGTGAAGTGAATATGCGACGTCTGCCCCGGCACCGCATTCTGCTTCAATCGCATCTCCGGCGCGGAAAACCCATGGATCACATCCAGAGCCCGCAGCGTCAGGTCGACCTCGCGCCCGGCCGGCAGCACCAGCTGGCTCGTCACAACATCGTCCTTACCCTTGGCATCGCCAGGGTCGATCCCCAGCGGATTCCCCTCCGCCGCCGACACCAACTGCAGCTTCGTCCGTCCAAACGCTGCATCCACCCCGGGATACCGGAAATACCATGCGAACTGTTCGCCGGTCACCTCCACCTGCATCGCCGCCGGGGCCGCGCCCACATAGCGCTGCGCTGCCCAGAGATGTTCCGACCGCCCCGCCAGCCATGCAAACAACACCGTTAACACCAGCAGCGGCAGACATTCCAGCACCACCACCGGCATCTGCGCGCGCCTGCGCCGCACCATCAACCCCACCAGCAACACGATGTGCGCCAGCACCAGCAGCCCCAGCGCAATCCAAAGATTCAGCATCAGGTGCGCATCGAGCGCCGGCCCATGCAGAGCGCCATCCCGCGGCAGATACCACCCCCACCGCACCGCATCCATTGTCTGCACAGGAGCCATCACCAACAATTGTAGGCCGTTGCCGATATGGCCCTGCGGCGGTTATCGTCTGGCTTTGAATGGGTTGCTCTTCAGCTCGACGCACCCCACCTTCACTACTCCTTACTCACTACCCCGTTACCTCTCTACTCCTCTTCTGGTCCCCCTTCGCCTCCTCCACCATCTCCAGAAAATATGCATGCACCCGTGGATCCTCCGTCAGCTCCGGATGAAACGTCGCCGCCAGCAGCCGCCCTTCGCGCACCAGCGTCGGATGCCCATCGCGTTCTGCCAGCACCTCCACTCCACCACCGACCCGCGAGATCCTCGGCGCGCGAATAAACACCATCTCCACCGGGCCGCCGGGCAGGGAAGTCTGCTCGTTCAAGATCACGGAGTCATTCTGGCGGCCATACGCATTCCGCTCCACCGCGACATCCAGCACCGCAAACGACCTCTGCGGCGGGTTCGCCACCTCGTTCGCCATCAGGATGCACCCCGCGCACGTCCCAAACACAGGATGCGACTGCACAAACGCCTCGAGCGTGTCATAGAATCCTACGCGCTCCAGGTTCTTCAAAAACGTCGTCGACTCTCCCCCCGGAATCACCAGCCCATCTAGCCCCGCGAGTTCCTCCGGCTTCCTTACCAGCCGCACCACCGCGCCCAGCTCCTGCAGCCGCTTCGCATGGACGTCAAACGCCCCCTGCAGAGCCAGTACACCGATCGTCACAGGTTCATTCTTCAATTGCCCTTCGCTCTCCTATCGAGTAACTTGGCTGCAAGCCCTTCCATCACCTTACGCCGTCCTGGCGCGCAGAGAGGAGAACATCGATGCAAGCCGAAAACTCCGCAGCGCGGATCCATCTCTTTATTTTAGGCGGTATCATCGCCGCTACCGCGCTCCTGAGCTTCGCTCCGCCTTCGGTGCTCGCGCATGGCCCCAGCTGCGTCTTCCACACCTTCTTTCACCTCAACTGCCCTTTTTGTGGAATGACCCGCGACTTTACCGATATACTCCACGGACAAAAGCCTCACTTGAATCCTTTCTCTTGGATAGCCGTCGGCGTTATCTATCTCGTCTATCCTGTGCTATTTTTCTGGGCCTGGTCGCAGCAGAGGCTTGGGTTGTTCCATCAGCCTGCGGTGCACAAGACTGTAGCGGCTGCTCTCGTTGTGATGTTAGTCGTAAACAATCTTCCCTACTAGTAGGAGCAATATGTTCCATCTACTTCACTTCGGCTTTGGTATTACCGGTTTCGTCATCACGCTGCTCGTCGCCATCTGGGTCTACAACGACGCTCAGAGGCGCGCCGACAGCAACTCTATACTATGGGCCATCGGCACCTTCTTCTGCTGCCCCATCGTCCCCATCATCTACCTCATCGTCCGCAAGTAAGTCTTTGCAGAAGCACGAAGGGCTTTGTGACTTTCCCCTGGTCTACAGAGCCCGCTTTCAGTACGTCATCTAATCTTATGCGTGGTGTTCCTGGATGCCGATCTCGACGTAATTTTTATCGATGTGCGGTCTGAGCATAAAGTGGCGTTGCAGCCCACCAACAGCTGTAACGACAATGGTTCCCACCGTCTTGTCGCCAACTTTCACCACCGACACCGTTTCAATCTGATCAAAGATCGTGAAAGCAGTTCCAAGCACCGCACCCAAAGTTGGATGAAGACTCTTTAGGTGCTCGATAGCCGCATCCCTGGCCAGAGCAGCAGCCATATTCAGCGGTGCGGCCATCCCTGTGATGCTGTCGGCAGTTGGTTTGCTGAACCGCACACCGGCTGCCTTCAACCCATAAAGGATGTCCGTTGCTGGACCCGTATCGATCGCCTCGCCCACCGCGGAGATCGAGCCGCCTATAACTGGTGCCACACGCAGAGGAGCTGTCAACGTAACAGATTGACCAGCCGCCAGCGTCTTCACTGCCTGCTCGCGTACCGCTGGAATATGAAACTGTGAAGCGGCTAATCGCACAGCTCACCTCTTTGCCGATGGATGGTGAAGCTACTACCAGCCCCGGTTCTGCATCATGTCCGCGTCTTCAATCATCCCAACAGCCAGCCCCTTCATCGCGCCCAGGCAGTCTTCGCTGGCCTGCGCAATGATCGCGGGATCGTTGTAGTGCGTCGCTGCCAGCACAATCGCCTTCGCACGAGATTCGGCTTCGGCGCGCTCCTCCGGGTTCTTGAAGCTGCCCGCCTTCTCGCCCATCAGCTTGGCGGCCTCGGCATCCCACACGCCAACCTCA
>CAJCIM010000203.1 GCA_903970395.1 Acidobacteriaceae bacterium | reverse complement strand
TGGCTGAGATAACCGGCCAAAAAGCTGGGTCACACGATCATGGCTGTCGGCAAGAAGTTATATTTTCTTTCAGGTGGATTTTCTTCAGGAGGCGGGGTCCCGCTTCCTGCCAGCATCTTGGCGGATCGGAGCAGGAAGCGGAACCCGTGTGAGGTTACGATCCTCTTTGTCCCAGTGTCGGTTGCGCTGGAGCGGCTTGCTGCCGGCTGTGCCGAAGACTCGGACGAGACCATCTTACGCCGGTGCCCGGTCTGCGAAAAGGATTCGATCATTGGCCACGGGCGGCGCCGCAAACAGGCGCACGACGAGCATCACGATTGGATCAGGATTCGCCGCGGCCGCTGCGGAAGCTGCGGGACGACCTTCACCTTCCTGCCGGTATTTTCTCAGCCCTACACGCATTACAGCCTGCTGGCGCGCTGCCAGGCACTACTTCGGCGCTTTACGGAGCACTGCTCGTGGGAGAAGGCATTGCCCAAGCTGCAAGACCCTGATCGATTGCCGGATCCGTCCACTGTCCGGCGATGGTCGAGCGGCTTGGACGGTTCTGATCCGGCGTCTTCTTTTCTCAGCCAGACTGTTTCCCGCGTAGCTCATTGGCTGAGGCGCAGTCATCAGGCCGATGGCCAAGCGGGGCCATTGCGCTGGATCACTCCGGTTCTCAAAAACCTCTGGCCGTTGCGTCTCTGAGAAAAATCCTTTCGCCCACCATCCTTGCCTGGGAACGCCGGCGTGGTTCTCCTACGCTGGGCTCCGGAGGAGAAAAAGCGCTGTGGGCGAAGACGTCGAAACACTCAAGCGGCGAACGCCGCTGCTGGACTATCTGCGGCAGCATAACTGGAACGGTCATCCTGCGAGTCGATCCGAGTTCGTCGGGCTCTGTCCGTTGCACGAGGAGAGTCAGTCGTCGTTCTATGTCAACACGCGCAAAAATGTCTTTTACTGCCACGGCTGTGGGCAGGGTGGCGATCTGATTCGCTTCGTTCAGTTATCGCGCGGCTTATCCTTCCGCCAAAGCCTGGCTTGTCTTGATCCCGAGATCGCTCCAGAATCTGATTTCAGTGCTGTGCTGGAGCAGGCCGCCGCCTTCTATCGGCAGCAACTCGATAACTACCCCGAGGCACGGAGCTATCTGAGCAAGCGTGGGCTGCAAGATCCAACCCTGATCAGGGAACTCGATATCGGTTACGCTCCCGGCGGGATATTGCGCCGTCATCTCACGGCACAGGGTTATTCGTTCGATGTGCTGCGAAGGCTCGGCCTCATTAACGCTCGAGGCGCGGATGCGCTCTTTCAGCGCATCGTGTTTCCGTTGCGGCAGGGCGAGCACATCGTCAACCTGTACGGCCGCAGCATCGGCTCTG
The DNA here is from genome assembly GCA_903970395.1 of Acidobacteriaceae bacterium. Lineage (GTDB taxonomy): Bacteria > Acidobacteriota > Terriglobia > Terriglobales > Acidobacteriaceae > Granulicella. The sequence goes on along the minus strand of CAJCIM010000203.1, from coordinate 2,552 downwards.
CCTTCGCCCATCGCTTCCTGCCTGGCGGCAAGGGCGACCTGTATGCATGGGAGAAGGTTCGCAACTGTTCCGAAGTGATCCTGGTCGAAGGACTGTTCGACTATGCCGCCGTAAGGCATGCGGGCTTTAGCAACGTGACCTGTTCGCTGGGCACGCATCTGAATGACACTCAGTTCCGCCAACTCTGCGAAGACGAGCACACCGTCTATCTCACCTTCGATGTCGATCAGAACCAGAGTGGCCAGCGGGCTGCAGAGCAACTGGCTCATCGTCTTGTTGTGCACGGTATCTCGGCACGTCGCGTTCTGTTGCCTGAGGGGCATGATCCCAACTCCTTCTTCGTTCAGGGAGGAGACGCACACCAGTTCCAGTCTCTCGTGGAGGCTGCGCAGCCATGAAGTTCCACGTGATCTGCCAGAAGACTTCATCGGGCGCGCATAGTCCGATTCGGGTGGTGGAGCAATCTACCGGCAATGGCGTTGCATGGATCAATCGGTACCTGGACCGCGAGTATGTCCGTCGCCTCGCAGACAAGTCCCTCTACAGCTACGCGCACAGCCTGTTGCACTTCGTACGCTGGTGGGAGAGCGTCCATCACACGGGCGAAATCTCTGTTGTGGACCTCACTGAGTCGACTCTGTTCGATTACGTACGCTTCCAATCGAGCCTCCGACCTCCGCCTTCAGCCAACACCATCAACGACCGCACCGCCACTGCTGATCGCGCTATCCGTAATCAGTTCCCTGATGCTCCCTGTCAGGTTGCGCACGGCTTCCATCAGCCTTTCCTGCACCGCAGGCCGATGGGCCTGGGACGGCCCAGGTTCGAGTTGAGCAGACTCAGAGTGCGGGAACCCAGGCTTAACGTCGTTCCTCTCTCGGTCGATGAAGTGGCGCGCTTCTGGTCCAGTTTTCGAAATGCTCGCGACCTGGCCATCGTCGGCCTGATGCTGATGCAGGGGCTCCGCTCCGCCGAAGTGATGGCCTTGAACCATGATGATGTGCTGTTCTCCGAAGGACAGCTTCGGGTGCGAGGTAAGGGGAACAAGCTACGCTTGCTGCCCCTGGCGCCGGAAACCACGCAACTGCTCGATCACTATCTCCGCGTGGAGCGCCCCGATCCCTGCTCGGCGGCACTGTTCGTGGTGTTGAAAGGGCCCGCTCGCGGCCAACGCATGACACCGGCGGGATTACGCTCCCTGTTCCGCCATCATCGCCGCACCACTGGCGTCGAACTCGCCAATCCACACCGGTTCCGACACACCTTCGCCTCGGATATGGTGCGCGCCGGCATTAGCCTGCCCGCGCTGATGCAGCTGATGGGTCATGCTGACATCGAAACCACCATGCATTATGTGAAGGTCTCGCCGCAGGATGTCTACCTGCAGTATGCCCGCGCGGCGGCGCAGTGCATCCATCCTCAACCGAGGATCTCGTGATGCGCTGGCGTCGCCCACCGCTTCAGCATCCCCTGGCGCCGGTCTTCGCGCACGCGATCGAGTCTCTGTGCACAGCACTCACACCTTCCAGCAAACGCAACTACGACATCGTAGTGCGTAGCTTCCTCGTTTATCTGGGCGCAGAATATCCGAAGATTAATCGTCTCGAACAACTGCGCCGCGATCCTCATCTCCTGGGATGGATGGCGCACCTGCGCGCTCAGAATCCGCCCCTGGCAACGGCAACCTGCATCGGCCGGCTCTTCGCGCTGCGCACCATCTTCCATGAACTGGCTCGCACCAGCCATCGCGCTGAACTGGCCCACTTGCTGCTGCGCGAGGATATCCCGCGCTCGCCCCACACTCTGCCACGGCCGCTCACTCCCGAACAGGATAAACTCCTCCAGCAGGAGTTCATGCGCCGCAACGATCTCGGCGGAAATGTCTTCCTCCTGCTGCGCTCGACCGGTATGCGTATCGGCGAATGCGTAGATCTCTCCTATGACTGTCTGCGCTTCACGGGGCCGAACCAATGGGCGATTCATGTCCCCCTCGGCAAACTCAAGACCGAACGCATGGTCCCCATCGATACCTTCGGCCGTGACCTCGTTCACCGCTTGCGCTTCTTCCGTTCTCTCGACCTGCTGCCTCCCGATGGGCGGCTCCTGGCACGGCCCGGAAGCAAAGTTGCAATCCTGGTTCAGCTCCGCGATTACTTGCATCAGGTCTGTCACTCGCTCGGACTTCCCACAGCTATCGTCCCGCATCAGTTCAGGCATACATACGCCACGGAGATGCTTCGCTCCGGGGTCAGCTTCCCCGTCCTGATGAAGTTACTCGGCCACGTCGATCCGGGTATGACCATGCGCTACGTCGATGTCGCCCTCACCGATCTCGAGCGCGAGTTCCAACTGGCTCGTTCCAAACCAAGGCATCTGGCTCCACAGCCCAAAACATCCTCCGCACCAGTTCGGGCAGGCCTCGACGGCCTCATCGACTCCTTGACTGCCACTCAACATGTCATGGAGATGTTCCGCCGCTCGCTCCCAAACGGTAGCGCCCGCAATCGGCTCCTCAGGCTCTCCAAACGCCTCATCAAGATCCTCGCCGAGAT
>CAJCIM010000202.1 GCA_903970395.1 Acidobacteriaceae bacterium | reverse complement strand
GAGCTTGTTGAAATAGGTTCGGCTTGAGTGGGAACTTAAGACTTCCTGGTCTTGTCGTGCGTCTCTGCTGTATGCGTGGCGAAGAGCGGATTCAGGACGAGATGTTCAGTTGTGTGACGTTGGAGCAGCGCGTTCCTCAGGATCACCCGTTGCGCGAGATCCGCAGGCTGACGGATGCCGTTCTGGTGTCGCTCAACGACGAGTTCGATGCCCTTTACTCGGCATCCGGGCGTCCTTCGATCGCGCCGGAGTACGTATTGCGGGCGCTGTTGTTGCAGGTCTTCTACTCGGTTCGTTCGGAACGGCAGTTGGTCGAGCAGTTGGATTACAACCTTCTCTTCCGCTGGTTCGTTGGGCTCGGCATGGATGACGCGGTGTGGAACCATGCGGTGTTCTCCAAGAACCGTGACCGTCTTCTCACGTCGGAGGTGGCGCAGCGCTTCTTCGCCGAGGTCAGCCGGCTGGCGCAGCGCTTCATGAGTGATGAGCACTTCACCGTCGATGGCACCCTGATCCAGGCCTGGGCCTCGCAAAAGAGCTTCCGCAAGAAGGACGGCTCGGACGATGGTGACGGTACGAACTTCCATGGGCAGAAGCGATCAAACGAGACGCACCAGTCGACCACCGATCCGGAGGCGCGGCTGTACAAGAAGAGCTACGGCAAGGAGTCGAAGCTGGCGTATCTCGGTCATGCGCTGGTGGAGAACCGCAATGGCCTGATCGCGGCCGCGATGGCCACCCAGGCCGATGGACATGCCGAGCGCGACGCCGCTCTGTTGATGCTCGACAAGCGGCAGAAGAACAGTTCGCGGCGCATCACCGTCGGGGCCGACAAGGCCTACGACGCCAAGAACTTCATCGCCGGAGCGCGTGCCCTCAACGTCACCGCGCATGTGCAGAAGAACGAAAAGGGACGCCGCTCGAACCTGGACGCAAGAACCACCCGGCACTCTGGCTATGCGCTCAGCCTTAGCCGGCGCTGGCTGATCGAGAAGACCTTCGGCTGGCTCAAGCAGACCGGCCCACTCGCTCAGGTGAAGCTGCGAGGTCTGGCCAAGGTGGACTGGATCTTCGTCTTCAGCTGCGCCGCCCACAACCTGCTCCGGCTGCCAAGGCTCATCGCAACCCAGCATCCAAAGCACCCACAGCAGCACTGCGCCTGAGACACGGTTGAGTGTTCAACTGGCAACGAAAAGTCGCCACGGAAGCCAAGACACTCCCACGAAAACAGCACAGTCCTTTAACCAACCCTCGAAAAGCTCGTCAGAGAAGACGTATGCTCCGGCTATTTCAACAAGCTCATAGGAGAGCAGCGCGTCTGTGTAGAGCGCGGCACCAGCTTCAACGTGCTTCTTGACCTCGGCCTGCAATGTCTTCTTCTTACGGTCTGCGACGACCGTGGTACGGACCGTACCGCCGCGCTCCAGAATGCCCATGACGGCAGTCTTATCGACCGTGCCGGCGCCGGTGATGCGGCGGGCCTTCTTGCTGACGTGCATGTTGCGCGCCTTGCCACCGATGAACGTCTCGTCCGCTTCGACTTCGCCGGAGAGCAGCACGGCGGAGTCTTCGTGGAGTGTCTTACGGATGCGGTGGAGCATGTGCCACGCCGACTTCTGAGTGATGCCGATAGACCGGGCAAGTTCACAAGAGGAAATTCCGTTCTTGCTGTTAGTGAGAAGCCAGTAAGCGCACATCCACTTATCCAGACCGAGCGGGGAATCTTCAAAAATCGTACCCACCTTCAGGCTGAATTGCTTCTTGCAGCCATAGCATTCCCAAATGCGACGGCTCTTGATAAAGGCGTGACGCTCAGAGCCGCAACGCGGGCAAGATACCAGACCGTTCGGCCAACGCAGATTCAAAGCGCACTGGAAAGCACGGTCGGGATCGCTGAAGTAGACGATAGCTTCTTGAAGAGTGGTAGGCGTTTCCATAGTTCAGATGTACGCCAATTCGTCGCCTGTGTCAAGTATGTAATTGCCCTCTTTTTGGCTAACTCGGTCGGGGCAACAGGCTGCCTTGCCGAGGCTCAGCGACAAACACTCACAAGTTGTCGGGATCGAGTGCGCCTGACCGATGCAACTCGAAGGTACTAGTTCTGGTCGAGCTTCCTGTCATCTTCAAGGACAGGCGCAAGATTAAGTTGCGCGGAAGGAACCTGGCACCCCAGGTACCGAGCCGGTTCCCTAGGGAGCCTCTGCGCAGGCGGCCGGTTCGACGGTGATTGAAGGCGAAGTGATCGGCGGCGAGATGCTGGATGGCCAGAGCGGGCGATTTGACCTGGAATCCGAGTTCATGGTGCGGTGCGACGATGGCGCATGCTTCACCGTTCACGGCTGGATGGTTGATGTAGAGGTTCTGAATGAACCTACAGCATGGGTGATGTAAGAATTGGCGCGCCTCGTACAACGGTGGATCTGCTGCCCATGCGGCAACGATAAGGTTTTCGCCTTGGGACTCTGTGCGACGTGCTACACGCTGAAACGGCAGGACGAGGAATACTTTGGTGGGCATAGGGAAGCGGTGCTGACACGCGATGGTAATCGGTGTGCCGTTCCTGGCTGCACCACGTTGAAGAGAGGGAAGCGGACGATTGCGGTCCACCACCGCAAGCCGGGAAGCAGCGACCCAAAGCTGATGATTACCCTTTGTCTTGCCTGTCATGCCAAGGTGACACGAACCCAATACCTGAAAAGAGAATGGCCGGCTCTGCTTCGGGTGCTCTGGCGCGAGCAGCACCCGAAAGCCCATGAGCAGACCACGCTCAATTTTGTAGAAAAGATGACGCTTGCGAGGCGCGTGCCCCTTTTCAGAGAGGAGCAGGACCCAGACTAAGGTGCTGCATGGGCGTTCGGTTAGCCCACTCGTTCTGTGGAGGTCGACGATGGGGGGGGCTGTATCGGGAGACCTCTCAAACGCTTAGAAGGGCGTCCGGGAGCGAGAAAGATAGTTATTCCAGCGCCCTGCTCCGCGCGCGATGAGCGGCAGGTCGAAGATGCTGGACCGTCTGAAGCAGTAGAACTTCTCGTCGTGAGTGCTGTTACGCTACTCGATGGTTTTGCTTGAGGCTTTTCTCCTCCGTGGTCTGCTTGCTGTGGTAGCCCTCGATCGCGGCATGGTTCTTGGTGAAGGAACGCACGAGGACGGCCCGTCAAACGAGACGAGTTGGCTGACATTGAGCTAAAGGGCACCGACGAGTGCAAACGATCTTGCTTCCCGCTCCACGGTGACGGCTCGGGCGGAACCCACGCTGATCAGGTATTTGCTGCGTCTACCTCGCTGAGCATCTCAGGTACCCGGGACGAAGCTGCGAGGCGATGCGGAGACGATTGCCTCAGCGACCGATGCGCGACAGTCTGGCTCAAGGAAGGCCAGTTCGATACCCGCTTTGCAGTCGGTCTGGGAGCACCAGCGTACGTAGCCCTGCCCCGTTATCTGGATGGCGGGGTCGGTCAGGAGAATCCGGAATGCTACCCTGCCCGGACTTATGGATTCAGAGGTGCAGACGCTAAAGCCGCCTCGGCCAAGCCCCACCGTGTCCGAGCTGGCCATCTCGTCGAAGCGCTTTGCCTGGATGTACAGCGACTGTCGCGGCTCTGCGGCCATTGCGGTATGCCAGAGAGTGGAGCGTTCTGCAACTGCCCTTTCCAACACAGTCACGAGTTCATCGCGCTCGAAGGGCTTGGTGATGAAGGCTTCGACGCCGAGCGCATACATTTCGCGGCGATTAATGTCACCGAAGCCGCTAACGAAGACGATGCTGGGGGAGGTGCTTCCTATCTCTGCGAGGCGGCGTACCAGAGTAATACCGTCCATGATCGGCATGCGGATATCGGTAAGCAAGAGATCGATGGATTCGAGTTGCATGACGGCAAGCGCAGCTTCTCCGTTTTCTGCGGTGAAGACTCTGGGACCCCCTATGGCTATGAGCCATTTCGCGAGGACTGTGAGCAGGATTGGCTCGTCGTCGACTACCAGAATGCTGGCATCGCCGAGCTTCATGAGGGCACTCCTGCGAGCAAAGGCGCTGACAGGGATGTGACAGGTTCCGGAGCGATCGGCAGGGTGAGTTGGAAGGTGGTGTGGGGGGTATCGGCAAGCAGCGTGAGAGTGCCTCCGTGGTCTTGGGCGATAGCGCGGGAGAGGCTAAGACCGATACCCATTCCGAGATCAAACTCCTTCGTGGTGAAGAAGGGCTCCATAAGGTGAGGTCTGAAACGATCTTCAATCCCAGGACCGCTGTCGGTAACAGAAAGGGAGATCTCTGTGGGGGAGGCTTTGGCGTGGATTAACACCCAGCGGATTACCGCACTGGACTGAATGATGACATCGAAGGCGTTGTTCAGGAGATTCGTAACAATCTGTCCTATTTGGACTTCGCGGCAGAAAAAGCGGGGGATATCGGGGTCGAGGAGCAGCTCGACTCGGATGTCGTTGGATTCAAAACGGGCCTGCTGGAGCTCGACGCACTGCTCGACGATTTCGTAGATTGAGGCGGGCTGCATGCGGTCTTGAGTGCCTCCGCGGGCGAATCCTCGGAGGCCGCGCAGGATGTTGGAGGCGCGGGTCGCTGTCATAAGGATGCTATCGCAAGCATTGCGTATCTCGATGGATGGCGGCGGGGTCTCGGCTTCGGCGAGCAAGCGGAGGTCGGCGGCTAGGACATGGATGATGGCGAGGGGATTGCTGATCTCGTGGGCAAGGCCGCCGGCCATGTGGCTAAGGGCCTCAATACGCTTTTCGCGAAGGATTTGCTCAGTCGCGAGCTGGGCGCGCAGGACTCTTTCTTCGGTGACGTTTCTAAAGAAGATGCTCATACCCTGCTCGGTCGGAAATATGTTTCCTCCGTACCATTGTCCAGAGTAAGGATCGGGATGTTCGAAGGTGATGCCTTGCGTGACCTCCATTCCGTCCCGGATATCCTGTTCGAAAGCTTCTGAGCCGAAGGCCGGAAAGCACACCCGAAGGGATCTGCCGACCTGGAAGTCCGGGAGGATTTCGGCCGCCTTGCGATTCCCGTAGAGAACGGTCCAATCGCGGGCGACCTCTAGGACGGCTTCGGAGGTGGAGTCCATGACGGACCTGAGGTCGGCGTAGGAAGAGGCGAGTTCCTGGGCAGCCGAGCGTTTGGCAATGACCTCCTGCTCGATGGCCTGGCGGAGAATCTCCGCCTGCTCGCGGCTTTCAACGATGCTGAACTGGTCCCCACCCTTGTGCTTCGCGACATACATGGCGGAGTCGGCGACGCGGAGCGGGTCGCTGGTCATGGTTCCCGATCCAGGTAATACGGGGGCAATGCCGATGCTACAGGTGGAGGTGATCAGCAACTCGTTGAGTACCAGGGGCTGTTGCGCCAAACTTTCACGAATGCGCGAGGCGAGGGCTTTAGCCTGTCGCAGGTCGGTTTGTTCGCAGAAGATAGCGAACTCGTCCCCTCCGAGTCGGGCGAGGTGTTGGGTGGGAGCGATGAGCGAGGCGAGACGTTGTCCCGTCTGGGCGAGGAAGTCGTCGCCCACGCGATAGCCGAAGCGGTCGTTGATGCGCTTGAAGCCGTCAAGATCAAGGAAGAGGAGTGTGGCGGGCTGGCTGTTACCGGTGGTCTGCCAAAGGCCGATCTCCTGGATGATCGCCATGCGGTTGGGCAAGCCGGTGAGCAGATCGGTGATACTGAGGCGTACGACCTCGGCTTCGCGGCGCTGAAGGAGGAGCCGCGCGGCGATGCCTTGGAAGCTGGAAGCCGCTGCAATTTCTACTGCACGCCAAGGCAGTGAGCGGCCGCGCTGTACCTCTTCCCATAAGGCGAAGGACTTTCTAGGGCTGATGCGAAAGGTGCCTTCGAAGAATTGCTTGGAGGCTTCTGGTTTGCCGGCCCAACGGACGGTCTGGGCGACCTCCTGGCGGATCCAGAGAATGCCGTCATAGGGCTCATGCAAGGGAACAAGCAAGGCTCCGCTGGCGGAAGATGCGAGGTGAGCAAAGGCGGGCAGCAATGCGCCGAGGTTATCGGTGAAGAGAGTTTCATCGTGGAGTTGTCCCAGGCAGGCGGCGAGAAGCGCGAGGGAGTCGGTGCGCAGTGGGGTCTTGCCAAGCAGGGCGATGTCGCCCCCGATACGCACGATGGCTCCGTCGGCGGCGACAAGGGCGAGAAGAGCATCTGCGCTCTGGGCAAAGCCGGCCTCCAAGGACAGATCCCTATCGAATGAGACGCTGAGAAGTTTGAGCAGGGATCGCTCGGCCTGATACTCGGCCGCGACATCCGCCCGGCTTGCGTCGCCGATCAAGAGGGACGTGAGCTGGCCGAGCAGATCGCAGAGGGCACGCGACTCTGGCGGAAGGTGCCTGGGAGAGCGGTGGTGGCCGACGATCATCCCCCAGAGTTTGCCCTCAACGATCAGCGAGATGGCGAGGCTGGCTCCGACACCCATGTTTTGGAGGTACTCGATGTGGATGGGGGAGACGCTGCGCAGACCGCAGTAAGTCATGTCTAGCGGCTGGTCAAGGCTGAGGGCGGGATTGGCGAGGAGGGGGACTGGCACGTAATTGATGTCAACGATGGTCCTGAAGCGCTGCAGGAGGTAAAGCTTGCGTGCCTGGGCGGGGATATCAGTCGCGGGATAGTGCAGGCCGAGGAAGGGCTCCATCTGTTCCGCTCGTTCTTCCGCGACGACTTCGCCGTGGCCTTCGGGGTCGAACTGGTAGACCATGATGCGGTCGTAGCCGGTCAGGCGGCGGACGACGGGCGGGATGGCGGTGCAAAGATCTCGCAGGGTTCTGGGGCCACCCAGGGTACTGGTTGCGTCCTCGAGCTGGGCGGCCAAAAGCTCCCACTGAGTCTCAGCGGCATTTTCGAGTTCGACGCACAGGAAACCTGAGGTGCGGTGGGCAGTCACGTCAAAGCGCTTTCCCGGGAACGTCGGGAAGGAGAGGGTGCGGATGTTTTTGGGTACGTACTCTTGGTTGCCGAGTGCCTTCTCGATGGAGGCGATGGCTTCTGCACCGAGGAGTTCAGGGAGCGTCTTGCCGAGGATGAAAATGGGGGCGACGCCGAGGAAGAGCGGGGCGTTCTGGCTGGTATAGACAAGGCGAAGGTCACTCGCGCGGGCAGCGAGGAGCATGCCATGCGGCTGAATGAGAGAGGGGATGTGGATGGGCTCGAGATCGCAGTTGGAGAGATCGACGAAGATGTTGGGGGCGAGGAGAGTAAGGTTCAAGGCTGCATCCAAAAACCGATTGCCGAGAAGGTTGCAAGTGAGCCGCAGACGACGTCGTCGACTTTCTCTGGATAGCTTTCGCCGTAAAGATCGAGGGTCGTGCGAAACCTCTTCCAAAAGGCGCCAGTTTCCGTGCCGCGACCGCAAAAAAAGCTGTCAGCCTCGGTCATCGCATTGCCAAGGGTCTGCTGGAGTTGGGGCAGCATGAATTGGGAGCCGAGCGCAGAACCCTCCAGGACGTAGCACGCGCCAAGAGCTCGGGAGAAGTTGGATAATTGCGGGAGCGCGGCTGGTGGTGCATCAAGAACTTCGAAAGCAGAGATGCCCAGGGCTTCTAAGTCGGCGGCAAGTCTTGCCGACAGAGTGGAATTTGGATCAAGGCCAATGGAAGTCCAGTCGGAAAACTTTAGAAACTGGGCTTCGAGCGGCCTGTAGAGCTGATAAAAGCTGCGAAGACAATTTTCATAATCCCTAAGCGAATGGATGGAGTCGGGGAGCGCGAGCCGACGTTCGACATCTTTGTGAGCTGCTTCGGTGGCGGTACGCAGTACCATTGACAGCGTAGGGCGGATGGACCTGCCGGGGAACTCTCGGAGGGCCAGACTTGGCCGTATGACGATAGGTGGAGCTAGGTCGGTCAACGTTCCTCCGCGGCAGAAGCTCGTCGTCATAGAAGCCATTAACGTGCAGCCTGTGGACGAGCGTACTCGCATCCCGGATAAAATGAGTTGAGCGCGGCCTCTAAATATCAGATTGTTCCTCTTTTGGAAGACCGCACTCTATGCTTGCACTCGGTCCCTTCAGAACAGTTGGGATACGACTCTGCGAGCCTGCAATAAATTGCAGTGTCCGCTGACGCGTGACCGTACCCAACTTCAGATCTGCTACTGTGCAGGCTTGGCCAAGACGATTGCTTCCTCGATGTAGCTCTCCATTGCCTGACTGAGTTGCGAATCTACCTCATCCGCAATCGTCATCACACTATCGAGAAGTGTGCTGAAGTCGATCCTGAACAGGTTCTTCTGGAGTGTTTCAAAGATGCTGACCTGCAGCATCCGCGACTCCTCCACCAGCATCGCCGGCGTATAGCCCTGCTGACGCCGCAGCTTTCCATGATCCTCCGCCGACTTTGACACGAGTTCCTTGCTCCCAAGGGCACGAAAAGAACGTAGACGTGTTACCAGATCCATAAGAAGCGTGGGCAGATGGCCGGAGCGCAATTGGCGGCTCATGGAGATCACCATCACTTTCTTGTCTTGCTCCACCCGTTCAAACCATGCTTCGACTGTGCTTCCGACGGATTCTTCGAGGATCGTCGCGACACTTTCGACAGCATGTGGTGGTGGAGCCCCAGCAGCCAACCTCTGCTCAATGGATGCGAGCAGTGCGGGGATATTCATCGGCTTGACAAGAATCTGATCGGCTTGCATTAGGATGGCCTGGGTAGCTGCGCCCATCTCCGGGAAGGCGCTTAGCAGCATCGTCACAGCCTTGGGATTGGCGTGGCGCATCGCGCTGATTACCGTCAAGCCATCGCCCTTGCCTGGCATGTGAAGATCGCTCAGCAGCACGTCGAAGCTGTCGGAACTGATAAGCTTCAGAGCGTCAGCAACGCAGGAGGCTGGCGTGACGGCATAGCCGTCACCCTCCAGCACCTTCGCTAACATAGCCCGCAATTTCTCGTCGTCATCGACCAGCAGAATCTTTGCTTTAGGCATCGTTGACTCACCTGCATGCGGAAGCTGCCCACACTCATCAGTAAGTATAAGCTATGTCGCCTAGACGACATTCAAGGACGCACTGTTCATTGCAGGCTCGTCCTGTTTTGGGAAGGGTTCTTTGAGTTTATTCGTCCCGGCCTGCTCGAGTGTAGTGATCTCTAATACTGCTGTTTGCCCGCTCTTAGCAAGATGATGAGTTCTGAGAGGGAGCACGTCCGTGAACGGCTTAGCGGAGCGGCCCGAATTGCTAACGTGCTTATCGTCCCTTTTCTGACGGGACCTCCTTCCACTCCATTGGCAGTTGATTGAAAAGAACCCCTAGACTGCGTGATATGGGCGCCTGTACAAACGCGTATATGCTTTTTTTTGTCCAGGCTACCCAGAGGGATCGTCGCAACTTCAGGCTTTGGACGCCGAGCCCTCAGCGTGCCAAAACGGTACGAGTGGACAAAACGTCATGTGTAATCCAGCTAGAGAAGCCTCGGGAACTGATAACCTTGCTCTCCTAATGAGCAACCCGAGCACGAAGCTGTTAGGCGGCGCGGGCCTGACCTGGACACGCCGCAGCACCTGTCGGGCTCTGTCATATCCCTCGCCTGAGAGAATGGCCGAATGACCGCCTCCTCGTTCCACAGGGTTGAACCGGTAGACGCAGAAAGCGTCCTGGTGACGTTCTCAGATGGAACCGTCTACGTCTTCTCTGCCGAGCTGCTTTACTCCGTAAGCCAGAAGGCAATGAAGATGACGCCCGAGGTCACCTAGCGGGCTTCTGTGTCAGGTGCATATTGTCCAAAGAAGAGGCCAAGTCGCAATATGCCTACGACAGCAGTGACGGATGAGCTTGGAGTGTGAGTTGTGGCCCGCATACCGTCTCAAGAAAACCGTCGTCGCCTGGCTTTGTCACCACAAGAACGACCCTTCTCTTCTCCCTCGCAGATGAGGCGGTGATCGAAGCAGGTTTGTGGCGTGCCAGAGCTGATGCTCTTATTCCGATGCCGGCCTTTCTGCACTAGAAGAGTACCCAGTCATCTTCCTTCACGACTCGTGCTTTGAGAGCGGCCAGCAACTCTTCGCCGGCGTGAGGGAGACCTGTGAAGACGGCCTCTATAGCCGCCGAGGGCAGGGGAGACTCGGCTCGGGCGGCAAACGCCATGGACCAAATAGGAAACTGACGAGCTTCGATGAGACGGTCGCGGGCAACGGTCAGGTGGCTGCTGCTGGGGTCGTGGCGGATGGTTTCAGGAGTTGAAGAATCGAATTGCTAGGTCCTTTGAGGATCTGCGCGAAGGACCCAAGTAAAGGGAAGTCACCCCGCGCGGATCGCCACTGCGGCCTGCCGGCGGTCATGATTTCGAGGATGCAGCGATCAATCGCTTCCGCACTGGCCTCCAGCATCGCAATGGAGGTTGCGTGGCGGCTTCGGTCATTGAGCTCAAGCCGGCTGGCTTCAGAGCGGTATCCCTCACTGTCAGCGGTCCATTTCAAAACAAGTCGTTGAAGTTGGTCTTGGGCGATCATGAGAGCTATTCTATCGACCGGGCGTAATCTTCATTATTAGACGTAATTAGTTGATATAAAACATCTTACATGGCTATAGCACCGTACCCTCCGGTGGCAAAATCTGGCCTTCAGCCTGATACAGGCTCCTGAGCTGTTCGACCTCCAGGGCTGCTGCGGCTTCGGCCTGATCTCAGGATCGAGACGAGCGTAACGGGCCAGCTTTTCCGCATCTACATCGTCGCTCTTGCGGTCGCTGTGCGAGATCGCTCGCAACTCGCGCACGTTGGCGACGATCACCTCGTGGCCTAGCTGCTCAAGCTGTTCGCTGATCCAGATCGAATGCACACCGGCCTCCATCGCAACGCGAGCGTGAGGCACGTCGGCGAACCATGTGTTGATCGCCTTCGGCGTCGTCCTGAAACGACCGCGGTCGATCACTTCGCCTTGCTGGTTGAGAGTGCAGTAATGGCTCCATACGTCGCCAAGGTCGATGCCGATCGTCAGCTCGACCTGGCTACGCTTCCAAGGTACTTCCGCGATGAGGTGTTGCGTAGGCTTCTTCATGGGAACAGTCTGCTCCTCCTCAGGAGGACCTGCTCATCCCATTTATCGGGACTAACCGACACTCAATGAGTGCATCGGCCTGGAGTCGCCAGTCGAGAGCGCTTTGCTAACCTTTCGCGAGGAGCCGGCCCAAGGGGGCGACGCGAATAGACAGAGTCACCTGCTTTGCCTACGCCCGCATTAGACTGAATCACAAGCCTATGAAATCAGAATGGAG
>CAJCIM010000201.1 GCA_903970395.1 Acidobacteriaceae bacterium | reverse complement strand
CACCAGGTCGCGCACCATGCTCTCGACATCGCGTCCCACGTAGCCGACCTCGGTAAACTTCGACGCCTCCACCTTCAAAAACGGCGAGTTGGTCAGCTTCGCCAGCCTGCGCGCGATCTCCGTCTTGCCCACGCCGGTCGACCCGATCATCAGGATGTTCTTCGGCATGATCTCTTCGGCCATCTCCGGCGGCAGCCTCTGCCGTCGCGTGCGATTGCGCAGCGCAATGGCCACTGCGCGCTTCGCCGCAGCCTGTCCCACCACATACTTATCGAGTTCAGTCACAATCTGACGCGGCGTCATCTCCTCCAACGCCAGCGCCTGGTCCTCAGCCGTTCCCGGTAGATAAATTGCCATTACGGTTTCTGGTTAACCCTCTTTAGCTCGTCTACGTCAGCGATATCGCCTGGGCGACCGACCGCTTGCTTGTTTTGAATGAGGTCTTCCAATGCGATGAAGTTGGCCTTCAGTGTCGGATCAACCGCCAACTCGACACGATGATTCCAAACATCTTCTGTCTCAAGACCACCGATGGACTGAAGCACGTCGATCCTGTTGGGCGGGACGCCGAATTGGATCACCGTGCCGGGATGTCCGTGAAAATCGGAAGGCGTGTAGGAGGACATCGGCGCGCCAAAGGCACCTAGAGCACGAAAAGCCGCTTGGGCGTTTTCTGGCGTGTCGCGAATCAAAACATCGAGATCTTTTGTCATCCGCGAAAAGCCGTAAGCCGCAACGGCGTGGCCGCCAACCACGACATACTCAACTCCGTGCTCGTTGAATGCGCTGAGTAAATCTTTTTGGTCCTTGAGCATCTATGTCCGTCCCGCGGCTGCGCGCATACGCAATGGCCAGCTCTGCAACATCCTGCATCTTGTCCGCAACGGAACGCTCGCGGTAGAAAATCAGGTCTTCCGCTTCTTGTTCCGCAAAGCTTGAAAAAAAACGGATTTGCCGACTGGGGAGCACGCTAGCAGGGTTCGCCATGGTTCGCCTCTCACTCCTAATTTTACCTCGGTACAGACTCCAGCAAATCGGCTTTCTTTTCAGCCTGCGCCTTCCAGGAGCCGGTCGCGGTACATCACCTCGATCAAGCGTCTAGTCTTTACAATCAAGTCCCAAATGACATCCGACCGCAATGCGTCAAAGTGTATGCCCCCATGCACGACTTCATCACGCATACGTTTGACCCGATAGGCTGAGATACGCAATTCACCCGGTAGAAGCCCGGCCACCTTGGCCTCTTCAATAGCCTTCGCGCCCACTGCCTCAGTGTTTAGAAGGTCTTTGTAGGCGTGTTCCAGAATCGCACCACAAAGAATTGCAGCCGTGCCAAAGTTTCCGAGGATTGCATTGACGTGGAGCTCGCGAAAGGGAGCGGCAAGATGGTCAGGGACAAGCTTCTTGAAATCGTCATCACTTAGCCTATTGATCGCCTCAACCATAGGGTCAAGGTTATTAAGGAAGAAGTGGACGATCTCAGCGTCGATCCTCTTCTCCGCTATCTCTTCCTCAATTTTGGTTCGCACATAACTGTCAACGTCCGTCGCGTTGTGGGCAGCACCAATAAGGTCAAGCCTTGTTGCGTGGTACTCCTCATAAGGGCGGTCTTTCGAACTCACCTTGTCGGTCATCTTTTCGAGATTCCGAAATCGTTCGCCTTCGCCCTCAAATTGCAAGAGCATCTTTCGTTCCAGCTCGGCCTTCGCTTCCTGCGCGGTTCGGCGCATCTCCTCTAGCTGGTCTTCCGGTGGAACAAGCAACGCAGTCCGCAAAACCTCTTCTTCAAACGAGGAGTTGGCGTACTCCTCAATCGTAGCGTTCGCGAGAATCTTATCTCTCGCGTAGAGATCAAGAACGCAAAGTAGAGTATCTTTCAGAGTTGGCAGTTCGTCGCGCCGTTCGTGACCTTTATCCTTCGACATGAATCACTCCGCCCTCAACTCTTCCAGCGTCACGCTCTCATTCGAATAAATGCAGATCTCCGCAGCGATCTTCATGCTCTTCTCAACAATCTCCCGCGCGGACATCTGCGTGTTCTGGATCAGCGCCGTCGCCGCTGCCTGCGCGTAGCTGCCGCCCGAACCGATCGTCGCAATCGTGCCATCGCCAACCGGGTCCGGCTCGATCACATCGCCGTCGCCGCTCAGCAGAAACATCTGTTTGGCATCAGCCACAATCAATAGAGCCTGCAGCTGCCGCAGCAGCTTGTCTGTTCGCCATTCCTTCGCAAGCTCCACCGCCGACCGCCCCAGGTTGCCGCCGTACTGCTCCAGTTTGGCCTCAAACCGGGTAAACAGGCTGAACGCGTCCGCCGTCGACCCGGCAAACCCCGCCAGAATCTTCTCGTTGTACAGCCGCCGCAGCTTCTTCGCCGAGTGCTTCATCACGGTCGCGCCCAACGTCACCTGCCCGTCGGCGGCCATCACAACGCTGTTGCCGCGCCGTACGCAGATCACCGTCGTCGACCGCACCCTGCGGCCCTCACCCAAATCGAGCGGATGTCCGCCCTTCTCATTCGCCAGAGTCATCATTCCTCGCAAAGCGCAGTATAGTCTTTGCACTCTGCCGGAACCATGCAAGGGTCATGCCGCAAGGCATTTCACAGAGCGGTGCACGCTCTGCGCTATGCTAAGTGCAACGCCTCTGTGACCTCGACCGTGGACCATCTGAAGCAACTTTTTCACCAGCGGGACCCCCGACTCATCGCCGTGGTTCTGCTTGGCTTGCTGTTGCTTGGTATATTCGTCTGGCTCTTCATCCGCTGGCGCGGGCCCTCGCCGGAGGAGATCGAGCGCCGCCGCCGCGAGCGGGTCGCCATCATGGGACGCATCTGCGACGGCGTCATCGTCGACGCCCGCACCCTCAACGGCGAAGACTCCATCTCGCCCACGCCCGAGGTCCTGGTCTACAGCTACCGCCTCGCAGGCGTCACCTACAACTGCGCGCAGGACGTCTCCCGCCTCAGCGAGCGCGTCGTCGGCTTCCGCATTGACCAGCCCATCCAGGTCCGCTACGACCCTCGCAACCCCGGCAACAGCATCCTGGTCAGCGAAAGCTGGTCGGGCCTCTGGCAGAAATGATAGGGTCACGCGCCGCGCGGCAGCAGAAGGTCTACCATCTTCCGTAAGGTGAACATTCAACAAAAGTTATCAGCTCTAAATGTATTATGTCCGGACACGAATCACCCCTCCACGGAGAAATATCATGTCCAATGCAGAGCTGTATGTTGAAGAAGGCACTCCTCATAAGCTTGCCATCCAACCCCCCACACGGATCGTCAGGTCCTTCTCCGAGTCGCCCACAATGAGAACGCTGTTCGAAGACGAGCAGAACTTCCAGGCCATGGCGAATGCTGAAGTGGAAGCCCTCGCCTCGTCGCAAGCTATCATTAATTTTTTAAAAGCAAAATCCCTTGAGCTGGCCCAACAGGGCGGCGGCCTGGCATTCAAGTGGGTCTCGGCCCAGTTGCTCAAGGCCTTCGGCATCGGGGGCGACACCTCCGACCTCGATCAGATCAAGGAAGTTCTGGAGCAGATACTCCAGAACCAGAAGCTCATCCTGCAGAAGCTTGACGCGCTGCTGGTGGAGGTGCAGTTCCAACACCTGATTACCCGCAGCTTCGACGCAGTCGAACGCATCATCAACATTTACACACGGCTCCAGCGTCTCTCCTCCGTCACAGACAAGGGCGAGCGTGAACGTGAGGCGGCTCTGCTGAAGACAGGCATTCTCGATCCCAACCTCGGAACCCTGTTAAACCTGCAGACCATTGCGGATGTCATGCTTGGTCGCGACGCATTGGGCAAAGGCGAGCCGCTGATCAACCTCTTCGCCGACCGCTGGTTCCCTGTATACACCGCTAAACAGTTCGCCGACAGCGTGCCGCTCAGTACCTATCCCTCGGAGTTGGAAGCATGGTTGCGCGGTGTATTCGTCATCCAGTTCATGGGCATGGCTGAATTGGCCAATGCACGTTCCGCGACTGGCGACTATCAGCTGCTGAAACAGGAGATCGACACCGTCATCGAGGATATGCAGAAGCAAACAGATATGCTCAGCCTGCAGATTCCAGCGTGGACAAAAACCCTGCCGAACTCCCTCTTCGACGGACGCTGGTATGTGATCCGGGGACGCGATCTGCAAAAGGGCAAAATCGATAACTCGCAGGTCCTCTATGGGAGCCCTGCCGCAGGTTCGTACCTCGACTACACCGTGCAGTTCCGCGATCGCCACAACAACAACGGCGACGAGGAATGGGTCTTCGAGAAGACCGGCAACACAGACACTTTCACAATGCGTGAGCGGTCGAGACCGAATTCCATCAGAGTTTCACCAAACGGTGGCAGGCTGGAGGTCAACAGCAGGGAAAAGATCGCAATGCGCTTTCTCATGGTGCGAAACAACGACCCCGCTCTGCCGCAGAATGCTCCCCGCAAGGACGCTTACCTGCCGGGGATCGGGTTTCCCACACGCGGTGACTACATGACGTGGACACGGTTTGGCACCAACGTCGCGTTTGCGGGTCCCCTCGGCAAGGCAGTCCGCTTGCAAATCGAGTACTCCGGTCACTAAGCCTTACCCGTATCCCGGCAACTGCGCCCAGGACGACTTTTGCTTCGGCGAAGGCGTCCTGGCCTCCGCATCGAATCCCCTCTCCTGCCAAGGAACACACAACCCTGAGCGGGCAAGACTACTGCCAGATCGTGTCCGGCATCTCAACCGGCAGTGCTATAGTTCGTCATCGTTACAGCCCCTGCAGAGGTATCTTCATGAAGTTTCCTTCTATCTGCCAGCTCCTCCTCGGGCCCCTTCTTCTCACCGTAGTCCCGGCAGCCAACGCTGCCATAGGCACCTTCAGCTGCAGCACCTCTGGCGGTACGCCTATCTTCTCCACCAACGTCAGCTACTACGACGTCTCCCTCGCCGAGGTTACGTCCACCGGCGTCTCCGGCGCCGGCGCGGGCAAGGTCACCTTCAACCCGCTCATCGTCCACACACCGCTCTCCACCTTTGCTTCATTCTCTTTGGACGCTCTCTCCGGCACCAGCTTTGGCTCCTGCGCGCTGGTCTCCAACACGCGGGACGGCAGCATCACCTACGCCTTCCAGCTCATCTCTCTCACCAACGTCGAAGCCATCGCAAAGACCCCGCATCCCGGCCCCGACGGCTACTTCGTAACGCAGCGCGACGGCGACCAGAACGACGCCTACACCAAGCTCACCCTGTCGTTCGGCGCCATCCAGACCAGCGTCAACAGCAGATAGTCACCAACAATCATCCACCTCCAAATGTCCCACGCGCAGTTCGTTCCCGCGGCGCGGGACTTTTGCGTATCGCTGTGCCGTATATCGGCCACATCGAAATCCGCATCCTCTATCCTGAATCTCATGCGCCTCACGCGCGTCCAAACCTATCTATGAGCACCGCGACTACCCCCATCTCTCCGTCCCTGCCCACCGTCCGTCTCGGCCACACCGGCATGAGCGTCACCCCACTCTGTCTCGGCATGATGACCTACGGCAGCAAGAGCTGGCGCGCGTGGATACTCGAAGAAGACGAGGCCCGTCCCATCGTCCGGCGCGCCATCGAAGCCGGCATCAACTTCTTCGACACCGCCGACATGTACTCGCTCGGTGAATCCGAAGTGCTCACCGGCAAGCTCCTCCGCGAGTTCCGGCCGCGCCGCGAAGACCTCGTTATCGCCACCAAGGTCTACCAGCCCATGTCGTCCTCGCCCAACGACCGCGGCCTCTCGCGCAAGCACATCATGGCCTCCATCGACGCCTCGCTCAAGCGTCTCGGCGTTGACTACGTCGATCTCTACCAGATCCACCGCTTCGACCCCAACACCCCCATCGAAGAGACCTGCGAAGCGCTGCACGACGTCGTCAAGGCCGGCAAGGCGCTCTACCTCGGCGCCAGCAGCATGTACGCCTGGCAGTTCCAGAAGATGCTCCACACGCAGTCCACCAACGGCTGGAGCCGCTTCGTCACCATGCAGAACCACTACAACCTCGTCTACCGCGAAGAAGAACGCGAGATGCTTCCGCTCTGCCTCGACCAGAAGATCGGTTGCATCCCGTGGTCGCCGCTCGCACGCGGCTTCCTCACCGGCTCGCGCAAGCGTGGCGACGGCAAGTCCGAGACCCTTCGCGCTAAAACCGACGACTACGGGCACAACCTCTACTACCGCGACACCGACTTCACTGTCGTCGACCACCTGATCGAGATTGCCACCGAGCGCAACGCCAAGCCTGCGCAGGTCGCGCTCGCCTGGATGCTCTCCAAACCCGCCGTCTCAGCTCCCATCATCGGCGCCAGCAAGCTCTACCAGCTGGAGGACGCGCTCACCGCCGTCACGCTTAAGCTCACTCCAGACGAGATCCAGCGCCTCGAAGAGTCCTACGAACCTCACCCGATCCTCGGCCACAGCTACTGATCCCATTGCCAACCGATCGGTACAGAGCTGATTCAGCGACTTCGGTCACAGCCGCTTGCGCCTCAGCACGCGTCATACTCAGTACGCACCACCGAGGGCACCCATGTCGTCCGCCGTCCGCAAAACCGCTCTCTTCGCAGCACTGCTGTGTCTCCCCACGCTCTGTATCCCCGAGCTCTTCGCACAAGCCAACGTAGACACCCGCACCCGCGACCTCTCCGGCACCGTCACCGACCCTCACCACGAGCCTCTGCGCGGCGCCATCGTGCAACTGCAGCAGGACGGCAGCGCCAATATCGCCACCTACATCACCGGCGACGACGGCCGCTACCGCTTCCTCCGCCTCGACGGCAACCTCGACTACCGAGTCTCGGTCAAATTCCGCGAACGCACCTCGCACCCCCGCAACATCAGCAAATTCGACAGCAACATGCACAAGGTCATCGACTTCACGATGGAACCCTTCTAGGTAGCTGAACCCTCCAGTTGCAAAGGCAACTTTGGCGTCTAGATACCCCAACCTTCAGCCTCAAAGACGCTTTGGCTTCTAGGTACCCCGAGGTTTCAGCCTCGGGTCTCATAACCCTGATTGAAAATGGGCTTCAGACTTGGGGTATGCCTGCCTATCCTTCTGCACCACTCATTGAGCCGCCCGCACGGAAGCTGACGCCAGCATCACCGTTCGCGCCCACTCCGCATCCAACAGCAGATGTGGACAGTCTTGCTGCTTATCGGTTCGAACATCTTCATGACCTTCGCCTGGTACGGCCACCTGAAGTACAAGGAAGTCGCGCTATGGAAGGTGATCCTCATCAGCTGGTCGATCGCGCTATTTGAGTACTGCCTGCAGGTGCCCGCGAACCGCATCGGCTCACGCACGTTCTCGCCCGACCAGCTAAAGGTCATCCAGGAGGTCATCACGCTTACGGTCTTCGGCGTATTCAGCGTCTTCTACTTCGGCGACCGCCTTCACTGGAACCACTTCGTGGCCTTCACCTGCCTCATCGCCGGAGCCTTCTTCATGTTCCACAAGTTCTAGAAGCCGCTATGCGCCGCCTCCTCAACGGGATGGATGCATCTTTACTGGCTCACGCCACCAGCCACTGCTCCAACGCCGCCAAAGATCCCATTCAGGTCCGGCGTCTGCTTCACCTTCGCC
>CAJCIM010000200.1 GCA_903970395.1 Acidobacteriaceae bacterium | reverse complement strand
TCGGCGATGATTTGGCGGCCTTCTTCAACGTTGGTGCCTTCGAGGCGGAGGATAATCGGCAGCTTCACATCCAGCTTCTTCGCTGCGGCTACGACAGCCGTTGCCAGCACATCCACGCGCAAAATGCCGCCGAAGATGTTGATGAAGATCGCCTTCACGTTTGGGTCGCTCAGCAGGATGCCGAAGGCATTTTCGATCTGCTCCTGGTTGGCGCCGCCGCCTACGTCGAGGAAGTTGGCGGCCTTGCCGCCGGCGTACTCGATGATGTCCATCGTCGCCATGGCGAGGCCCGCGCCGTTTACCATGCAGGCGATAGAGCCGTCGAGCTTGATGTAGTTCAGCGCGAACTTGCTGGCCTCGACCTCAAGCGGGTCTTCTTCGGCGATGTCGCGCAGCTCCTTCAAGTCCTTGTGGCGGAACATCGCGTTGTCGTCGAAGTTCACCTTGCAGTCCAGCGCTGCGAGCTTGCCGTCCTTGGTGGTGATGAAGGGGTTGATCTCCATTAGCGTGCAGTCGGTTTCGATGAAGGCCTTGTAGAGGCCCATCATGAACTTCACCGCTTCGGCGATCTGCGTGGTCGCGAGCCCGAGCTTGAACGCGAGCTTGCGCGCCTGATAGGGCTGCAGGCCGATGCCGGGGTTGATGTACTCCTTGTAGATCTTTTCGGGGGTCTCGTGGGCGACCTCTTCGATCTCCATGCCGCCGGCCTGTGAGGCCATGAAGACGACCTTGGAGCTGGCGCGGTCGAGCACGAGGCCGAGGTACAGTTCGCGGTCGATGGCGGAGCCGGCTTCGATCAGCAGGCGCTGGACTTTTTGCCCTTCGGGGCCGGTCTGATGCGTAACCAGCTGCATGCCCAGAATGGCCTTGGATGCGGCATCAGCCTCTTCTATTGTCTTTGCGAGCTTGACGCCGCCGCCCTTGCCGCGGCCTCCGGCGTGGATCTGCGCCTTGACGACGACGACCGCGTTGCCGTCGGAGAAGAGCTGCTTGGCGGCCTTGTCGGCCTCTTCGAGGGTGGTGGCCATCTCGCCCGCAGGGACGGTGACGCCGTACTTGCGGAGGATATCTTTGGCCTGGTACTCGTGGATCTTCATGCGCGCTCCAGCTGCTGGGATGCAGACGGGATCATGGTAGCGAGTGGCTGGGACGAGTCGCAAGCGCAACAGGCGATTATCGGTGTTTCCGTGCGAAGTACGACTGTTGCGGGACTTCGTGGGGGCCTACGTTGAGCTAGCTTATGTTGAGTGACTAACCTTCAGTAGGATAAGAAGGTTATGTCAATCCAGCTTGAACTGCGCCGCATTGTGGAGGCGCGCGAGACGCTCTCACGCGACGAGGCGGCTGCGCTGATGCAGAAGATTCTGGCCCATGAGGCCAGCGAGGTAGAGATCGCCGGCCTCATGGGCGCGCTCGCTGGGCGCGGCGAGACCGCTGCGGAGGTCGCTGGGTTTGCGGCGACGATGCGTGCGGCGGCGACGATGCTCCCGCTGACGGCAGCGGAGCAGAGTGAGCTGGTGGACACCTGCGGCACGGGCGGCGATGCCAGTGGCAGCTTCAATATCTCCACGGCGGCGGCGCTGGTGGCAGCGGCGGCTGGGGCAAAGGTGGCCAAGCACGGCAACCGGGCCGTGACGAGCCGCTGCGGCTCGGCGGACGTGCTGGAGGCGCTGGGCGTGCCGGTAAAGCTGGCTCCGGACGACGCGGTGAAGGCTCTGCGCACGCATGGGTTCAGCTTTTTGCTGGCGCCCTCGCATCATCCTGCGATGAAGGCCGTGATGCCAGTGCGGCGTGCGTTGGGAGTGCGGACGGTGCTGCACGTTCTCGGGCCACTGCTGAACCCTGCGGGCGCGCGGCGGCAGGTGATGGGCGTCTACCAGGGGCGGCTGGTGCCGCTGGTGGCGGAGGCGATGACGATGCTCGGCGCAAAACATGCGATGGTGGTGTGCGGCCAAGACGGCATGGACGAGCTCTCGCTCAGCGGCCCAAGCCACGTTGCCGAGGTTCGCGATGGGAACGTCCGCGAGTATGTTGTGATGCCTGAGGAGTTTGGCCTGCAGCGAGCGCCATTGAGCGCGCTCGAAGGCGGCGATGCGGTGGAGAATGCGGCGATTCTGACGCGCATCTTTGCCGGGAAGCAGGGCGCGCCGCGCGATGTTGTACTGCTGAACGCGGCTGCTGTGCTGGTGACGGCAGGCCGCACGAAAGACATCCGTGAAGGCATCGCTGTAGCTTCACAGACAATTGACTCTGGTAAAGTGGCAAAGCTGGTTGCAAATCTAAACGGGAACTGAGGTGCAACGATGGCACGAGTGACAGGTGTGGGTGGTGTGTTTCTGCGGTCCAAGGACCCCGGAGCATTTACGAAGTGGTACGCGGAGCATCTCGGTATCAAGCTAAGTGACTTCAACGGCGCGGCATTCTCATGGAGCGACGAGGTCCCCGCCGGTTCGGGCATGACCGCGTGGTCGGCTTTTCCGCTGGACACGAAGTACTTTGGCGAGGGCGAGCAGCAGGCGATGGTGAACTACCGCGTGGATGATCTCGACGCTTTACTGACTGAGCTCGAGAGCAAGGGCGTGTGGATCGACCCAAAGCGACAGAACGAGGTCTACGGCAAGTTTGCGTGGATCAAGGACTGCGACGGCAACCGCCTGGAGCTGTGGGAACCAGTCGCGTAGGTAAACTAGAAGCTATATGTTGATTCCTTCCATTGACCTGATGGGCGGGCGGATTGTGCAGCTCGTTCAGGGTGAGACGCTGAAGCTCGCCTTTGATGACTTTGATTACTGGATTGACCGGTTTAGCAAGTACCCGCTGGTGCAGCTGATCGACCTCGATGCGGCCATGCGGCAAGGCTCCAACGCGGAGCTGGTGGCGATGATCTGCAAGCGGCTGCCATGCCAGGTGGGCGGCGGTTTGAAGACGGCCGAAGACGGTCAGCGTCTGCTCGACGCCGGTGCGAAGCGGGTGATCTATGGGTCGTCGCTCTTTGGCGCGGACGGCGTGCAGAAGGCCTTTGCTGCTGGTTTGAAGAAGGCGCTGGGCGAGGATGCGTTGTGCTTCTCGGTGGACACGAAGAACGGCCGGGTTGCCGTGAAGGGCTGGAAGGATTCGGTTGATCTGACTCCTGAAGAGGCCGTGACCTGGCTGGAAGATTACTGCGCCGCGTTCCTCTACACGCACGTTGACACCGAAGGCACGATGCAGGGCTTCCCGATGGATGTCGCCGCGATTCTGCGTTCGACGACGGCGAAGCAGTTGATTGTTGCCGGCGGCATCAAGGAGCGTGCCGAGGTCGACGCGCTCGATGCGATGGGTGTGGACGCCGTCGCGGGGATGGCTGTGTATTCCGGCGCGATGGAGGCGTAAGCCCGCTCTAGTTGTCGTTCGGGTTGTCGCCTGCGATGGCGTAGTACCCGCGCCGTGCCTGGATATCGAGTCCCTTGCCGCAGTCGAGCTTGAGCTTGCGGAACTTGCCGTCGGCGGTCTTGTTGTCGGGGGTGTAGCTGGCGAGGTACTGCGTGCGCAGCTCGTCCTGAATCTGGTCGAAGGCATCTTCCAGCTTGCGGCCGTTGTTGCCGACGTCGATCACGCGGCCGCCGGTATCGTGCGCAAGCTGCTCCATCTGCGCGCGGCCATTGAAGGCGCCACCGTAGCCGCCGTAGAACGGGTGGTCCGCCAGCAGGATCACGTAGACGATGGCGTTTGACTTCTGCGCGGCCTCGCTGGCGGTCTTCAGCGTCTCCTGCGAACCCTGGTCGCCGCCGTCGGTCAGCAGCACCATGATCTTGCGGCCGGTCTGCGTGCTCAGCTTCTCATGCGCGGCCAGGTATACGGCGTCGTACAGCAGCGTGCCGCGCGGGTTCGACGTCGGCATAGGACCGCCGCCGATGCCCGGAATGCCCGCCGACGAGCTGGCTGTGTTGATGCTAGCCTTGTCGATGGCGCGCTGCAGCTCGCGGGGGCTATTGGTAAAGTCGGCGAGCAGATCGACATTGACGTCGAACGAGATCAGGAAGGCCTCATCCTTGGGCGTAATCACCTCGCGCAGGAAGCGGTTGGCAGACTCCTGTTCCAGCGGCAGCACATGCTCCTGACTGCCCGAGGTGTCCAGCAGAATCCCGATGGTCAGCGGCAGGTTCTTCTCCGCGGTCAGGTTCTTGATGTTCTGCAGCTTGCCCTCTTCAAACAGCTGGCAGTCGTTGCGCCCCAGGCCGGTCACGAACCCATTGTGGTCGCGCGCGGAGAAGTACACATCCACCAAATTGACCTGCACCTTCAGCGTGTTCGGGTCGACGGGGATGTCCTCCTGCGCCTTGGCGTGGCTCTTGGGGGGCGGGGCGTCGGTGGAGGGCGCGTCCTGCGCACAGAGCGGCAGGGCGGCGAGCGCAAGCAGGCTGACGGGCAAGAGGCGGTAGAGAGAGCAGCGCATACGCCCTATTAGACGACGATGGGACGGGTTTTGGCGACAGCCTTCGCGATAAGACCGGCCACAGGTTGCGAAACGCACTCTGCGGCGTCTTACAGGGAGTAGCCCGGATGACGGTGTTCACCGCGGGAATCGGCTTGGATGCAACGGATAGCCGACGCTGATAGTCTCACTGGTAGGCTTTAAGATGGCGACGCGCTGGTTGAGCGCTTCTGGCCCGGCGCTGCGTCGGCTCAGAGATGTGTCAATTGTCGCCGGGCGAAGGAAAGAGGATTACGGATGGTGTTCGGCAAAGGTAGTTCGGGCAGGCAGCGTAGGGGCCGGGTGGCGGCCGCAGGGCTCGCTGGTGTCATGGGATGCGTTGCGATCGTAGCTGGCTGGGCACAGCCGCCGCAGGCACAGCAGCAGCAGGTTCCAAATGCGCCGACGCCGCAGGCGCTGCCGCAGCTGAACACGATCACCCCGGTAGCCAAGCTGCCGGACGCACCTGCGGCGCCGTTGAACACCGCACCGGCGACCGCCGCCGATGGACAGACAGCAGCTCCGAACACACTTGCTGTGCCACAAGCGCCCGTGGAGCCAGGCGAAACTCACCCTGATGACGGCGCTGCGCCAGACCTCACAGCCGCCGATATGCCGAAGATCCGTGTGAACGTCCAGTTCGTGCAGATCCCCTTCACGGTCAAGGACAACAAGGGCCGTCTGGTACCTGGCCTCACGTGGCGCGACGTTCGCGTCTATGAGAACGGTTTGCGCCAGCAGATGCGCTTCTTCTCCACCGATCCGCTGCCGCTCTCGGTAGCGCTGGTGATCGACCAGAGCGTTACGCAGGACACGATGGAGAAGATCAACAACTCGCTCAGTGCGCTACAGGGCGCCTTCTCGCCCTATGACGAGGTTGCCGTTTTCACCTACAACAACGGCGTCACCAAACAGACCGACTTCACCGCCGCGCAGAGCCCGCGTCTTGGCGTGATCCTCGACCGCAGCAAGTCCAGCGGCCGCGAGGCGCTGATGCCGTTGGGTGGGCCGCTCTCCAGCGCGGGCACCATCAACAACCGCGACATCGATCCCAACTTCAACCGTGGTTCGCAGAACGGTATCCAGCTCAACCCGCCCAAGGAGTACCACACCCTGCGCGACGCGATTCTCGCCGCATCGCAGGAGACCACCAAGGCTGGCCGCGAACGCCGCCGTATCGTCTATGTCATCTCCGATGGCAAGGAGTACGGCAGCAAGGTCACGGAGAGGCAGCTGATCAAGTACCTGCAGACGAACAACATTGAGGTCTACGCCACACTCGTCGGCGACTCGTCCATCCCGGGCCTCGGCTTCCTCGACCGCATCCACCTGCCCTACACGATGCGTGACGACGAACTGCCCCGCATCGTTGCCTCTACGGGTGGCCAGACGGATCCTGAGTTCCGCCAGCGCGGCATCGAAGACAGCTTCGCCAAGATTACCGAAGAGGTACGCACGCAATACACCGTCGGCTACTACACGCATGAGTCGCCTTTCAACGAGAAGTTCCGCAAGACCGAGGTTCGCGTACTTCGTCCCGGTCTGACGATCATCTCGGAGGACGGTTACTACCCCAACGCGCGCGACAGCAAGCCCGCGCCTACAACGCCTTCGGCTGCCCCATAATGGCCGCCGCAACCAAAACGGCGCTTATCGCGCTGGCCTCCGCCGCCTCCTGGGGCGGCGGAGACTTTTCCGGGGGCATGGGTGCAAAGTCCGCCGGCAAGGGCCTGCTGGGCACCATGCGTTTCGTGATGCTGGCGCAGACTTCGAGCCTGCTGGTGTTGCTAATCCTGCTGGTGATGCAACATGCACCGCTGCCGCACGGCGCGCCTATGTGGTGGGCCATTCTGGCAGGCCTATGCGGCGGCCTTGGACTCGTTGCCTTCTACAAAGCGCTCAGCCGCGGCGCCATGGGAGCGTCCGCCGCAATCAGCGGCCTGCTGGCGGCGGCGATTCCGGCGGTCGTATCCAGCTTTCTTGAGGGGCTGCCTGGCGTGCTGCGCCTGGCAGGGTTTGCCGTAGCGGCGGTTGCGATCTGGATGGTCGCGGCGGGCGAATCCCCCGAGAACACCGGCGGCTCACGCGGCACCGTGCTGCTCTCTGTCTTCTCCGGCGTTGCCTTCGGGGCGTACTTCGTAGCGCTCAAGCTCGCTAACTCGCTCGGCGAACTGATGCCCATCACGCTTGCTCGCGCCAGCGGCTTCGCTGTGCTGGCTGCGTTGGCGGTGTTCCTCTATCTGCGCGAGAGAACCGGCGACGATGCTGCCACAAGCTGGTGGCCCGCAGGCTGGCGCTGGGCGCTGGCAGTCGCGCTGCTCGATACCGGCGGTAACCTGCTCTTCATCGCCGCCACGCGCATGGGCCGTCTGGATGTGGCCTCGGTGTTGACGAGCCTCTATCCGGCGGGCACGATTTTGCTGGCGGCATGGTATCTGCATGAGCGGCCCACGCGCCGACAGATCGCAGGTATGGTGATAGCGCTGGTTGCGGTGGTGATGGTTACATTCTAGGACTTCGCCTGCAGCGCAACAGCCTTCTTCGCCGCTGCCGAAACCGACAGCTTGTTCAAATCGATCCCTGCCGGATCGAACGTCGGCTGCGGAAATTTCAGCTTCAGCGTCTGCATCGCCTGAATCAGGATCTGGCTGACGGAGGCATTGCGGTACCACTTGTGATCGGCGGGAATCACGAACCACGGCGCATCGTCGCAGGATGTGTTCGACAGGATGTGTTCATAGGCCGCCATGTACTTGTCCCAATGTTGGCGCTCCACAAAGTCCGCCGGGGAGAGCTTCCAGTGCTTGTCCTTGTCGTCGATCCGCGCCTGCAACCGTGCGGTCTGCTCCCTGTGCGATACGTGCAGAAAGAACTTCAGCACCATCACATTGTTATCTGCCAGCGTCTGCTCCCACTTCGTGATGTCATGCAGCCGCTTCTTAACAGTCTTCTTGTCGATGTCTCCGTGTACAAACGGCGCCAGCACATCCTCATAGTGCGAGCGGTTGAAGATGCCGATCATGCCGCGCGCCGGCGTCTCCTTCTGGATGCGCCACAGAAAGTTGTGCCGCGCCTCCTCCGGCGTGGGTACCTTGAAGCTGGAGACGTTGCACCCCTGAGGGTTGATGCCGGTGAAGATGTGCCGTATGACGCCGTCCTTGCCCGCCGTGTCCATGCCCTGCAGCACAATCAGCAGCGCCTTCGACTGCGCGGCATAGAACACCTGCTGCAGTTCGGCGAGCAGCGCGGTATCCTTCGCAATCAGCATCTGACCGGCGTCCTTGTCGGCAATGCCGTCCGTGGATGTCGTGGAGAAGTCCTTGAGGCGGACCGTTTTGCCGGGCTTGACGAGGTAAGGGCTGGAGATCTTCATGGGTAGGTTGGATGCATCGAGATTGCAAACAGAAGTACAGAAGCGATCGCGAGCAGAAGCACGGAAGCCGCGCCGTGCCACGGGTCAGAACAAGAGTTCGTCCTGAGAGTGGCTGGCGCGGCTGGTCCGCTAAGCTTGGTTCGCTTTACGCGGCAGGCGGTTTCAGGTCGTCGCCCGGCTTGGGCGTCACGGTGTGCGAGGCATCGGCGGGCTTCGGGGCGTCCTTCACCTCATCGGTCACGCCCTTCATGCCGTCCTTGAAGCCCTTCAGGCCTTCACCAAGTCCCTTGCCGAGCTCAGGCAGCTTCTTGCCGCCGAACAGCAGAATGGCGATGCCGGCGACGATGAGCAGGTGCCAGGGTTGAAAAAGTTCCATCTTAAGTCTCCTTGCAACGCTGGCCGTGCCAGCGGGCGATCTGGGGCCTTGAGCCCGGACACAATCATTGTCGCACGTTCTAACCGCGTCTGTTCGTTTACGGGGCAGGGAGCATTTTGGATGCCTCCGGCGGTAGCATAGAGGGTATGGAAAATGTACTGCGCAGTACCCGGGTGACGCTGGAGATGATCAAGTGGGAGCACTCGATCTTTGCCCTGCCGTTTGCGCTCACCGGCGCGGTGCTGGCGGCTGGCGGCTGGCCACGGCTGACGGTGCTGGGCTGGATTCTGGTCTGCATGGTCAGCGCGCGCTCTGCTGCGATGGCCTTCAACCGGCTCGTCGACGCCCGGATTGACGCCGCCAACCCGCGCACCGCGATGCGCGCCATCCCCGCAGGCCAGCTCTCGCCGGCATTTGTAGCGGCGTTTACAGCAGTCGCCGCGGCCATCTTTGTCTTCGCCGCGGCGATGTTGAACCGCCTGACACTGGAGCTTGCCCCGTTGGCTCTGCTGGTGGTGCTGAGCTACAGCTACATGAAGCGTCTGACGCGCTGGTCGCACCTGGTGCTGGGGCTCGCGCTGGGCATTGCGCCCTCGGCTGCGTGGATCGCGGTGCGCGGCAGCTACGACCCGCGTATGTTGCTGCTCACCGGCATCGTCATCCTCTGGGTCGGCGGCTTCGATGTGCTCTACGCCTGCCAGGACTTCGACTACGACCGCAAGGTCGGCCTGTTCAGCATACCCGCAACGTTTGGCTTAGAAGGCGCCTTCTGGATTGCGCGAGTCATGCACCTCGGCGTGCTCGTGCTGATCTACTTTCTTCTGCGAGCCTTCGCACTGGGCCCTATCGCTCTGGCCGGCATGGCCGTCGTCGCGCTGCTGCTGCTGTATGAGCACTCCATCATCAGCCCGAAGGATCTGCGCCGCATGAACGCGGCCTTCTTCACGCTGAACGGAATCATCTCCGTCGTCTTCTTCATCGGCGTCGCAGCGGACGTCTTCATTCGCCGCTAGCGAATCACACTGCGCAAAGAGGCCCGCTGGTCGGCGGGCTTCTTTGCATTGGAGGTTACTGCTGTATTCAGCGGCAGTTGCCTAAATGTGCTTATTCTTTGGGTCGACTGCGTGCTGAATGTGTTCCTTGACGTTCTGTGCGGTGGAGACCAACCTCTCGCGTACATCGTTTGCGCGCTGGTCCATTCCCGGCTTGTGGCGGTCGTGAGTCTCTTTTACGGCGTCCTTCACCGAGTCCCATGCCTGTTCCGCGTGGCCCTTGATCTGCTGCGCGGCACCTTTGTTCGCGAGCTTCTCATTACCGGTCGCCTCGCCAACCGCCTGCTTCAACTTGCCCGTACCTTCATCAATTTTTCCGTGCAGAGTTGTCGTCGTCATGGATGTGCTCCTTATCGGTTGAAATAACAAAAACTGTTGAGAGAGAGTGAGTAAGGCAGAAAGGCAAGACGCGTCTACAGCGCGCGTCTACCACTCAGCAGGTTGAAGATCAGCGAGATCAGCGCGAGCAGCAGCAGAATGTGTACCCACATACCAAGCGCGGGGAAGCCAATGAATCCAACCAGCCAGAGCAAAACGAGAATGACAGTAATCGTCCAGAGCATGATCGTGCGTACTCCCTTGTTTTGTGCTTCCGTTGTTATCCGTTGCTCGGAGCACTCATTTTGAGAAACGCGCGCGTACAGCGCACAGTATGGTAAGTTGCCGCATAGAGCGGCGAGGTTGTCCTGATTGTTGCGAAGCGCGGCGGGTTGACGGAAGATGACTGTACGCATGACAGAAAACGCAAAAGAGCCTACAAAATCTGCCCGCAACGAGGCAACCCCGCAGGGAAGTGTTTTGCGCATTGCAATCCAGGGCGAGCGCGGATCGAACAGCCACATGGCCGCGCTGGAGATGCTGCAACCCGAGTTTAGTGTCGAGATTGTGCCGTGCAGCGTCTCGGCCGAAGTAATCGCCGCAGTCGTGCACGGCCGCGTAGACGCTGCGGTGTTGCCCATCGAAAACAGCCTGCATGGTTCCGTCGCTGAACACTACGATCTGTTGATGGAGCAGCCCGTGCGCATCGACCGTGAGAGCCTGCTCCGCATCCGCCACAACCTGATCGCCGCGCCCGGCGTTGCACTCGACGACATCAAGTGGGTGCTCAGCCATCCCGTCGCTCTAAGCCAGTGCCGTCGTTACCTCGCCGATCTCGCCGCCACGCAAAAGGCGCACGCCATGCCTTTCTACGACACCGCCGGCAGCGTAAAGCACATCATGGCCGAAGCCCTTCGCGACTCCGCCGGCATCGCCCCCGAACTGGCCGCAACCGAGTACGGTGCAGAGATCCTCGTGCGCGGCATCGAAGACCACGCGCAGAACTACACACGCTTCCATCTCGTCCGCCGCGCCGCCGACCCTCGCGATCCAGCTCCGCGCAAGACCACGCTCCCGCAGCCCGACAAGATGAGCGTAGCCTTCGCTGTCGAGCATCGCCCCGGCACGCTCGTCAAGGCGCTGCAGGCGCTCGCCGACGCCGGCGTCGACCTCACGCAGATTGAATCGCGCCCCGTCCCCGGCAAGCCCTGGGAGTACGTCTTCTACGTCGATCTCCGCCTCGCCGACGCCGCCATGGCCGACCGCGCCATCGCAGCCCTGCAGCCGCACTGTAGCATGGTCAAAGAACTAGGCCGCTACAAAGCGGCTTGAGTCAAAGAAGCAAAAAAGCAGAGGAGTAGAGGAGTAAATGAGTAGAAAAGTACAGTCATGTCACTCTACTCGTCTTCTGCTCTTCTCCTCTGCTCTACCCCTCTGCTCTACGCGGGGATTCCCATCACATCTGCAAACGCCGTCTGGAACGCCGCCATCTCCGCCGGCGTCCCCACGGTCACACGCACTGAGTTCGGCCACGCCGGCCACTCACGACCGATGAACACATTGCGGTCTGCCATCTGCTTGATGACCTCCTTCGCAGGTTTTCCGGTATCGATCATGAAGCAGTTCGAAACCGAAGGCGTCACCTTGTAGCCCTTC
>CAJCIM010000199.1 GCA_903970395.1 Acidobacteriaceae bacterium | reverse complement strand
GTGGCATAGACCTCGAGGAACTTGCCCTCGGGGGTGTACTCGAGGACGTCGGCGCGGTGGAATTCCTTGGGGTGCGTGTCTGCGTCGTCGACGTTGGAGCCGGAGCCGACGGAGATGAGGAGCTTGCCGTCTTTGAATATGACGTCGCGGGTCCAGTGGCCGCCGCCTGTGAGCTGCGCGTAGCCGGGGACGTCAGGGACGATGGTCTCGGGCGCTGCCGTGGCCTTGAGATCGCCGGTGTGGTACGGGAAGCGGACGACGGTAGTGGCGTTGCCGATGTAGAGCCACTTGGGATCAGCAGCCGGGTAGAAGGCGATGCCGAAGGGGTGATCGAGGCCGGTGGCGTACTTTTCGATGACTTCAGCTTTGCCGTCGGCCTTTACGCCGCGGAGGACCATGATGTTGCCGGCGCCGGAGTCGGCGAGGAAGAGATCGCCGTTGGGCGCGGTGCGGATGAGGCGGGGTTCGGTGAAGGTGCCGCCGGAGAGGCGCATGTGCTCGACGTTGTCGGCGCGCTGCATGGGCTTGGCGTCGCCACCGGCGTAGAGTGTGACCTTGAAGCCGGCGGGCGCCTTGGGCCATGCGCCTTCAGGGCGCGGGATGATGTGCGCGGTGTTGTTGACGGCTTCTTCGGGTTTGGGCGCGGGGAGGTCGGCGAGGGTGATCTTGTGGCGGACACCGGGGGACTGCTGGTTCCAATCGGTGAAGGCGGCCTGGCCGGTGAGGAGGGGCTGCTGCTGAGCGGATAACGAGGTCGCTGCGAGTGGAGCGGCTAAGGCAAAGAGGGCGAGGTAAGGGAGGGACTTCGACATGCGGATTCTCCTGAAAGCTCTTGCGGTGATTATTACCTACGGCGAGAGTGAGTGGCTAGAGGCGGAGTTGAAGCGGTTCAGCAGGCGGAATAAGGTGAGATTTGATATTCGGCTTCAGTCCTCAGTGGTTATGCGGAGAGAGTAATCAGGGCTTGCGGCCTGGTCTGGGATATAGTCGGCCCTTTGGCCCTGAAAGGTACGGGGTGAAGGTTTAGTGCGATGCGTGGGCAGCGTGCAGAAGACGGTAAGCTACAGGTCTCTCCGCTGCGCATGACGATGAAGCTGTCATGCTTCGGTCGAGATGACAACGTGTGGGTCTGGCTAGCAAAACTTCTTCAGCAGATGGTTGGTTTCTTGTTCTTGCGAGGGAGGTTGCAGGGTGGCGGTGCGATGGGGGCGTCTGTGGGTGGAGTGGGTTCGGCGGCGGGGTCGTGGGCGCTGAAGAGGGCCTTGACCTGATCGATGGTTGCGGAGGAGTCGAGGAGAGCGCGCTGGTCGCGCTGCTCGATATGGGTGGAGGCGATGACCTGGCGGAGCGCAGCATCGCCGGGGTTGTGTGCCGGGGTGGCGCTGTCGAGACCGCGCAGCAGGCCGAGGATAGCGGTGAGGGAGTTGACGGTGGTCTCGGCGGCGGCGGGGTCGGGGGCGAACTCTTCGATGCGCAGAAGGACGGCGCCGCCGGAGAGGACGCGTTCGGTGGGGGTGTAACGGAGGCTGGCGACGAGGTCGGATTCGGCGGGCAAAGGGAGTTCGAGGCCCATGACGGTAATCTCGCCGTTGTGGCTGAAGGGCAGACCAATGTGGCCGATGCCCCAGGCCTGGGCGAGCAGCGGGACGTCGTGAAAGCGGGTAGCGAGCAGAGAGCAGCCGGGTGTGCTGAGAGCGGAGGCGCGGGAGCGGTCGAGCATGGAGTGAATCTGTTCCGGCGTCGACATATTGGAGGCGGCGATGGTGTCGTAGGTGAGCTGCGCGACGCGGAGGGTTTGGCCGCCGGGGTCGCCGGTCGTCTGAATGGTGATGGTGTAGACGATGCGGCCGGCGTAGGTCTCCTGCGCGGAGGCGATGGAGGCGAGATACTTAGCAAGGCGCTGGCCGTCGAAGCGGCCGATGAGGACCTCGGAGGAGTAGAGATCGGAGGCGTGGATGGGGCTGCCAAGTACCGGCACCTTGTGGAGGGCGAAGGCGGCGGAGTCGATGTCGCGCTCGGGGACGATGCCTGTGGCGCCGATGAAGCTTTGGAAGCTGGGGCTACGCACGATGGGGGATTTGTCAAAGTGTGTGGCGGCGCGGAGCGGCTTGAGGTTGACGTAGAGAATCGCGTCGGACTCCGGCAGCAGGCGGGCAGCTTCGGGCGGCGCCTTGGCACGGAGGTAAAGCATGACGCCGAGGGCCGCGAAGGCGGCGACGGCGATGAGGAGGGGGATGAGCGTGCGCTTGCGCATAGAGGCAGAAATTAGGGAGTAGGGAATAGGGATTAGAAGTGAGGTGAGTGGGGCGTTGAGATGGGAGAACAGCAGATCCTTCGCTGCGCTCAGGATGACAAATTCAAAAGTTACTATTCGGGTATGGAGAAGGAGAAGACTTTGCTGTTGCCTGCGATGCCTTGCGTGTTGGCAGAGCCTGGGGGCAAGATGCCGTACTCGCCTTTCTCGATGTCGATGGGAACGGTGAAGGTGTAGAGACGTGGGCCGATCTTTTTGGGTGTGAAGACGAGCTCGTTGCGGCCGGGGCCGGCGGTTTCATGCAACAGGCCGCCGGTGAGGGTGCGGAACTCGCGGTGGTCCTTGTGGTCTTCGAGACGGAGGAAGAAGTACTCGTCGGCGCTGGTGCCGGGCGGGGTGTAGAGCAGGAGTTGGGTTCCGGTGGGGAGGACGAGCGGGGATTTGCCCCCTTCGATGTAGCCGTTGGTGTCTTTGCCGAGGACCCCTTGAGAGAGGACGCTTTTTAGGGTGCCGCTGGAACGGAAGACGACGCGCTCGGTCTGGAGCGGGAGCCACTGGCCGGCCTGTTCGCCCTTGATGGCCTTGTAGTAGACGCCGATCTCGTCAACGCCGGGAGGCAGTGCGCCGGAGGTGACTGCAGTGTCTGTGGTTACTGGGTGCTGCGCGAGGCCCGTGCCGTGCGCCTCCATGGCGGAGATGACGCGATCGGAGATACCGGAGGTCTTGAGGGCGATGAGGTCGTCGGGGGTGGTGTCGTAGTGGCCGGGTTTGGTCTGGATGGTCTGGACGATGATGTCGTCAGAGAGGCCGGCCTTGGCCATGTGGATGATGTCGTCGTTTGAGACGAGGTGGACGCGTGGGGTGTCGGTGTTGGGTGCGAGTGGGCCGTCCTGCGCGGCAGGAGCCTGGGAGAACAGAGATGCCGTGAAGGTGAGGCAGAGGAGAGGCGCGATACGACGGCAGGAGGCGATCGTCCGCCGAGCCATCCTGGGAAGGTTCACCATGGGGAGAATCGTATCACCGGGGAGGATGACGGCCAAAGACGGTATGGCCGCCATCGCCCGAAGCTATTGACGTTTGACGTGATCGCCAACCTGGGGTTTGCCGGTTCCGGAGAACGTGCCGACGGAGGAGCCGGCGTCAGCGGTGGTGATGGTGACGGTGCCCACTGTGAACTCGATGGAGCGGAGTGGCTTGCCGGTGGCGGGGTCTTTGATGACGCGATCGACACGCTTGATGGCGAGAACATCGCCGACTTTGACGCCACTACTGGCGCCGACGTTGAGGACGATGTCCGCTGAGGATGCGTCGGCGATCAGGCCGTCGAGTGGCGGTAGCGCAGGTGCGGGAGCGACCGCAGGCGGCGGAACTGCGGTGGCCCTGGCGTTGAGATTTGTGGCGAGATCGGTGACGGCTGCGGTGACAGCCTTGCCTATCTGCGATTCCTTGAAGTTGCTACTGCTCATGTCGAGCCCGCCGCCACCGCCTTTGCCCCACCAGGAGGAGCCAGCGCCGCCCGCGGCAAGGCCTTTCTTCTCAACTTCACCGTGGCCGGTGACGGAGGCGAGGATTTCACCGGTGTTGACGTTGACGATGCGCGCGGTTATCTCGACGATGGTCTTGTTTTTGTTGATGCCGAGCCCGCCGACACCTCCGCGGCCATACCATGTGCCGCCACCGCCACCCGCACCGATGTGCTTGTCGTCATTGCCAAAGGTGGTGATATCGCCGACGATAATGTCGTCGACGCCGAGCACACCCCCGATTTTTGCGGCGGTAGCGGCGTCGGCGCGATCGCTATTGGAGAAGTTCTGCTCCTTGATGATCCGATCGAGGGCGGAACGTTCGATAAGACGATACTGACCGCCGTTGAGGAGCTGAGTTACGAGCAAGTCGGAGATGCCCTTACCGATGTCCTGGTCCGTGCCGAAGATGGCTGCGACGCTGGTTTTGACGGTGGCATAGCCGAAGTCCATTACGGTGACCTTCGGCTTCTGTGCGTTGGCGGAAAGCGCGGTGACGGCGATGCCGAGCAAAATGACTGCACAGGACTTGAACATGGGTGTTCTCCCTCTTTGCAAAGCAATCTGAATGGCTTATCAACGGGACCCAAAGACTGGCGCGACACGTTCGAAGGCAAAGAGAGTCGCAGCCGACGTATGCGCAGCATGCTATCACGGTGTTGTTCGGTATCCATGGCGCAACCTGAAGGCTGCATGGCTCCGCGCGGAGACGTGCATTCAAAAGCGTGTCTTTCGACGAAGATGGGAGCGCATTTCACGCTGGCAATGAGTGTGATAAAGTCGATGTATACGTTCGAGAGGTTGCGGCGGCGTGTGCGTGTGTTAATTGGGCTGGCGTAGCTCAGCTGGTAGAGCACCTGATTTGTAATCAGGCGGTCGGGGGTTCAAATCCCTTCGCCAGCTCCAGAACTTCATCTCGGTATTTCATCCCGGTTGATACGCGATGTTTGGTTGTACCTGCCAGTTGTTATCGTCTTGCAGTGTTCACCATGCACAATCTGAGCAAGAACGATCTGCGTGAGAGGTCTTCGCGCTGGTTTTCCACGGATTGGGCTGGAGACGGAGGCGGTGGGCAGGCAGGATGCACAGGTGGCCGAGTGGTTAATGGCAGCAGACTGTAAATCTGCCGCGCTTTGCGCTACGGAGGTTCGAATCCTCCCCTGTGCACCATTTTCAGTAGACGGGGGAGCTGCATGAATATGACTCCCGCGGGCAATGGGCGGCTAGTGATCTCACTGACCGTGTTTGTATTACTCGCCGTGCTGGTGTGGCGAACGATGGAGCCGGGTCGATTTCAACAACTGACCTGGTTGCTAATCGGTTTTTTCGCGTTCCGCACGCTGCTGACGTGGCTGCGATCGCGGTAGAGTAGTAGAGACGTTCGGAGAAGCAGCCGAACGGCAGGCTGATGTAGCTCAGTGGTAGAGCACTCCCTTGGTAAGGGAGAGGTCATGGGTTCAAGCCCCATCATCAGCTCCAGATTTTTTGAGGTTTGGTTTCGACCGCGGGCGGGAGTAACTCAGTGGTAGAGTCACAGCCTTCCAAGCTGTTGGTCGCGGGTTCGATTCCCGTCTCCCGCTCCAGACTCCAGACACTTAAGCCAGAAATGCAGGAACCGGATCAACCATGGCTCAAACAAATTCAGGCTACCAGGTAGATCGCTCCACGGCGCTGTACGAGCGTCCGGCGGTAGTGATTGGCGATGCGGCAACGTTTGCCGCAGTCAAGGGCGCGATCGACGGCAAGTTTGCCGCAAGCAATGTAGAGGGCTTCCTGAAGTCGCTGGAGCGCTCCCACTTGCGTATTCGTGAGTTCGAGGCCGTGGCTAAGGCTGGCAAGCTGGGCTCGGAGACTGCGGCGCAGTATGCAAAGTTGCCGGTGGGCGACCAGGCGCTGGTGCGGGAGTTGTACCTCGCTTCGCTTGAGAAGGTGGAGATTACGCTCCGCGACAAGTACTTCAAGCTGTACGCTTACTACTAGACGTGCAGATTCGCGAGTTGGAGTTGGGTGAGCGTATCTAAAGCGGAAGCAGACTTCACCCTGGCGTAAAGCCAATCCTGTACAAAAGTTCAATGCAGATTCCCAACGGGAATGACAAACAAGAAGAGATCTATCAGGAGAAAGTGAGTCGTCATGGCGAAGGAAAAGTTTGACCGCAGCAAGCCGCATGTAAACATTGGAACGATTGGTCACATTGACCATGGCAAGACGACGCTGACGGCGGCGATCACGAAGGTGTTGAGCAAGCACAACCCGCATAACACGTTCCGC
>CAJCIM010000198.1 GCA_903970395.1 Acidobacteriaceae bacterium | reverse complement strand
GCTGATCTGGCGATTAGCGGCGTGGATCGCTACCCAGACGTGGGAGGTGAGGTCGCGGTGGAAGGTGCGGTCCTGGTGGAGAAGGGTGGAGACGTGCTGGAGGGTCTCGGGTGTGTCGAGGGGAAGGCCGGTTTTGGCGAGGAAGTCGCGTAGCTCTTGGATTGCCTGCGGATAGCGGCGCGAGACCTCCTGTAGTTGCGGCGGCTGCAACATGGCTGTCGAGTCCCTTCCTACCGCGCAGAGTTGCCGGTACTGAAAGAGAACCCCAAAATGGGACTTGAGTTGCTCGTATCGCCCAAGAGGCCGCTAAGTGCCTATGTTTGCTTTGGCGGAGCGTTTGGCGATCGCGAGCCAGCCGAGGGCGATGGCAAGGTAGGCTAGGTAGATGTAAGGGAAGTAGCGAAGTGGGGCGGGGGGATAGGGATAGAAGTTGCTTGCCATGGCGAGGAGCATTGCGAGGGTCGCTGTGGTGGTGAGAAGGATGGTGCCGACGACCCGGAGGCGTTCCCCAGGGGCTAAAGCCCCCCATCTTCTTGGGGCACCATGAGTCTCAAGGCTGAAGCCTTGGGGTACCGGGTTTTGCGTGACGTAAGAGCCTTGGGGTACCTGATTCTGCGTGGCCCCAAGACAGAAGCCGTCGGGCTTGACGCGGTGGAAGAAGAGGGCGACGGCGACCATGCCGTAGGCTGTGAGGAAGGCGTAGACGGCGAGGGTGCCCATCCACCCGTAGATGTCGGCGCCGGAGGTGTGGCGTAGGGCAAGGCCCGCAGCCGGGAGGAAGGCGAGAACAGCGGCGAGGATGCCTGCGGCCGCGGGGGTTTCGTGGGTGGAGCTGGTGCTGGTGAGCCGTTTGTGGGCGAGGCCGTGGTGGGCCATCAGGAGCAGAACGCGGGAGGCGGCGATGACGCAGGCGAGGGTGGCGGCGAACATGCTGATGAGAACGCCGATGTCGATGAGGAGACCGAGCGGAGTGACACCGGCTTGCGCGGCAAGGAAGTGGAAGGGGGCTGGGCTCTGGTCGAGGGGTGTGGCGGAGGATTTGAAGCCGAGGGTTTCGCCGTAGCTGCAGAGGACAAAGAAAACTCCGCTGAGGAGAGCGGACTGGACGACGGCGCGGGGGATGGTGCGGAGAGGGTTCTTGGCTTCGGCACCGAGGGTAGTGGCGGACTCAAAGCCAACGAAGCTGAAGATGGAGAGCATGACGCCGAGGCCGATGCCGCGGAAGGAAAGTTGTCTGAGTGAGAATTGGGCGCGGTCTATCACCGAAGAGGCGCCACCATGCAGGCCGTGCTTGAGCAGGATGACGGCGATGACGATGGCGATAAGGCAGACGGAGAAGGCCTCGATGTAGAGCATGAGGCGTGCGGAGACCTGGATGTCGCGGCAGGCGACCCAGCCGGCTCCGGCGGCTGCGATGAGAATGAGCAAGATGGGCGGGACGGCAGCGGCATGGGCACCGAGGAGGACGCCGGAGAAGGCGACGAAGCCTCCAGTTACGGCGGATGCGGTGGTGATGTAGGCGAAGAAGAGTGCCCATGCGGTGATGGAGGAGCAGACGGGCGGAAGCGAGATGCGGGTGTAGACGTAGAGCGAGCCAGGAGATGAGGACTCGCGGGCGAAGGCGGCGATGGTGAGGCCGATGAGGACCATGAGGCCCATCGCGATGAGGTAGGCGATGGCGGTACCCTGGCCGGCGAGCGAGAAGACGAGCGGGATTGTCAGGGCGGGCGAGGTGCTGGGGGCGATGGTGGAGATAGATTGGGCGAGGGTTTGGACGGGCGAGAGGGCGTTGTGGCGCAGGCCGAAGGACTCGGCTGCCATGAGTTTGGCACCGTCGGGGTGGGGGGCGGTTTGTGGTGGGGCAATGGGCATGGGGGGAGGCAGAGTATAGAGGGTAGATTGTAGAGAAAGGCACGGCGTGGTGGCCGGGACAGAGTTTTCCGGTTGGGGGAGGCGTCGGGGACTCCGTGGGCCGGTGGGTTGAATGTGTTTGTTGAACAGCATACCTTGAATAGCGTGAATCGCGAGGCGATACCTTCCCATGCCCTGGAGGTTGTCACAGGATTCATCGTCCTTTAGCAAAGGTGAGGGCTGGACGCGCTAGGCTAATGAGGAGTAAGCGTGTAGACAGGAGTGTTCTCGGTGAGTCAGGCGATCTTTGTCCTGGAAGACGATACGGACATCCGGCGGCTGGTGCAGTACCAGCTTGAAGGCGCAGGGTATGCGGTGCGTGCATACCCGACGGTGGGGACGATTATGCAGGACGCGGAGCGGCAGAGGCCTGCGCTGTTCCTGCTGGACATCATGGTGCCGGGCGGCGATGGGCTGGACCTGTGCCGTCGCCTGCGGCTGAACCCAACACTGGCCAGTGTGCCGATCATCTTTCTGACGGCGCGGGCTGCGGAGAATGACCGCGTGGCCGGGCTGGAGTTGGGCGCGGATGATTACATCACCAAACCGTTTGCGATGCGTGAGCTGCTGGCGCGGGTGAAGGCTGTTCTGCGGCGGTTCGAGCGGCCGGAGACGCCGACGTCGAGCGCGGTGCTATCGATCGAGTCGCTGGAGATTGACGGGAATTCGATGCAGCTGCGGGTGCATGGCGAACTGGTGACGACGACGGCGACGGAGTTTCGTCTGCTGGATTACCTGGCGCGGCATCCGGGGCGTGTGTTCAGCCGCGACCACCTGCTGGACGCGGTGTGGGGCGATGCGCGGTTTGTGACGCCGCGCAGCGTGGATGTGTACGTGCGGAGGATCCGAGAGAAGATCGAAGCCGATCCGGAGACACCGCGGTATCTGAAGACAATGCGTGGGGCGGGGTATCGGTTCGATATTCCGAAGGGTCGTTCGGATGGTTCGGAGACGGCCGAGGTGGGCGCGGTAGAAGAGGGTATTACCGAGTAGTCTGGTACGGCATGCGGGAATTTTTGAGACGGAGCTTGTTTCTTGCGCTGCTGTGGCGCGCGGCGGTAGCCGTGGCTGCGGTGGGGATCGCTGTGATGTTGCTGCCACGACCATGGATGGTGGTGGTGGCGGGATTGCTGGTGGCTGTGGTGATGGCTACGCAGACGACGTATGCGATCACCAATGCGCTGGAGGAGTTGGAGCCGATGGTTGTGGCTTCGCAGGAGTTGAGGACGCTGCCTGATCCTCCGTACCGGCAGATGGAAGGGATTGTCGAAGCGTTGAACGCTTCGAGCGTCGAAGCGGCGCGGCAGATGTCGTCGAGCGCGGAGAGCCGTCGAAAGCTGGAAGCGTTGCTGGATTCGATGCAGGACGCGGTGACGAGCGTGGACGCGGCGGGGCGCATTGTGTGGGCGAACCGGCCGATGCAGCGGCTGATCGCGGACTCTTCGGGGTCGGTGCGCGC
The DNA here is from genome assembly GCA_903970395.1 of Acidobacteriaceae bacterium. Lineage (GTDB taxonomy): Bacteria > Acidobacteriota > Terriglobia > Terriglobales > Acidobacteriaceae > Granulicella. The sequence continues at coordinate 10,700 of CAJCIM010000198.1, read as the reverse complement.
GGGACACTCGCTGGTGCAGACGATTCGTGCGCCGGAGGTGCTGCGATGCGTGCAGCTGGCGCTGGATGAGGGCAGGTATGCCGAGGAGCGGTCGGTATCGCTGCCGGTGGGGCGCGTGTTTGCGGTGAGCGCGTCGCCGATGCCAGAGGGTGGCGCGGTGGTGGTGATGCAGGACCGCACTCGCATTGAACAGGTAGAGCGGACGCAGCGGGAGTTTGTGGCGAATGTGAGTCATGAGCTGCGGACGCCGCTGACATCGATCTCGGGCTACGTGGAGATGCTGCTGGAGGACGAGCGGACAGCGGGGACGTTTACTCCGCAGGTGCTGGAGTTTCTGGAGGCGATCCAGAAGAGCGCGCGGCGGATGGGGCGGCTGACGGACGACCTGCTGGCGATGGCCAGGGTGGACTCGGGCGAGGTGAAGCTGCGGCCCAAGCCGTTGAAGGTGACCACGCTGATGGATGAGACCGCCGTAGCGGTGGCGGGGCTGGTAAAGGAGAAGGGTGGAGAGCTGTCGATCGGGGAGTATCCCGAGGTGATGGTGGTGGCGGACGTGGACGCGATTGTGCAGGTGATGAGCAACCTGGTGGAGAATGCGTTGAACTACGGACGGCGACCGACAGCGTTATCGAGCGGCGACCGCGGGCCGGATGAGGCGGCGGTGGTGTTGAGCGCTCGCGAGGTGGTAGACGATGCGGGGCGGTCAATGGTGGAGTTCTGCGTGGAGGACTTTGGGCAGGGGATACCGTCGGAGCACCTGGGGCGGTTGTTTGAACGGTTCTACCGGGTGGACAAGGCGCGCAGCCGGGAGTCCGGTGGAACGGGGCTGGGGCTGGCGATCGTTAAGCATATTGTGGAGTCGCACCGGGGGCGGATGCGGGTGGACAGCGAACTGGGGATGGGGAGCCGGTTCTTCTTTACACTGCCGGTGGAGTAAAGGCGTGCGCCATCAATGCGCGCTCGAAAGGGCGGATGGATTGGCTCACCCCTGTTTATGCGGAGCGTTCACCCCGGCTTGCAGGGGTTGAGGGTGTCAGCCAGGCGGTTGAACACTCGACGGGGAATCGTCCTCAGAAATCCATAGGAAACAAGGATTTTCATCTTCTATTCATATACCTGAAGGCGGCTATTCACATGGGCAGTGGAAGGTTAACGGAACGGATAGATGAAGCAAGGCGACCGAATCTGTGGGCCAGGTATAGAGCCGGACAGGGATCGTTAAGTCTTAGCGCTATCTCGCGAGGAATGATGAGAACTCTCAAGTTTGGAATCGCTGCTTTGGCCACTGCAGCAATCGTTTGCGTGCCGAGTGTGCATGCACAGCAAACGACGACATCGAACCCGTGCAAGACGACGGTGAAGCACCACAAGCCGACGAAGAAGGACGAGATGCCGTGCGAGGACCTCCGCAAGCAGCTGGCGGACCAGCAGGCACAGATCGACGCGTTGAAGCAGCAGCTGGCAGATCTGCCGAAGCCACAGCCGGAGAGCGATCCGATCGCGACGCCGCTGGCGCAGCACGCGCAGCAGTCGGCGGACAGCGCGCAGCAGACGGCGAACAGCGCCCAGCAGACGGCGACGACCGCGCAGACGACGGCACAGGCTGCCGATGTAAAGGCGACAGATGCCGACAAGAAGGTCGATGCCCTGCATGATGAGGTGTACTCGCCGAGCGCGATCCACTACAAGGGCATCACGATTACGCCGGTTGCCTTCGCGGCAGCTGAAGGTGTGTGGCGTCAGCACTCGGTGAACTCAGACATCAATACTCCGTTCAACAGCATTCCGTTCCCGAGCGCGAACGAAGGCCATGTGAGCGAGTTGAACTTCAGCGGACGCCAGAGCCGTTTGGGTGCACTTTTCCAGGGACAGCCGAACACGACGACAAAACTCTCGGGCTACTTCGAGATGGACTTCCTGGGCACGGGTACCAGCTCGAATAACAACCAGTCGAACAGCTACGTGCTGCGTCAGCGGCAGATCTGGGGCAAGGTCGAGCTGGCGAATGGTTTTGCGATGACGGGCGGACAGACGTGGTCGCTGGCAACGGAAGACCGTCGCGGCACCGATACGCGCACCGAGGTCCAGCCGAACACGATCGACTCGCAGTACCTCGTTGGTTATAGCTGGGAGCGCCAGCCGGGCTTCCGAGTGCAGCAGCGTTTCGGCGATCTGACGACGAAGGCGTTCACGCTGGCGGTTGCGGCGGAGCAGGCACAGATTACCAACTTCACCGCAGCGTCCTCAGTCACCGCTTCGATTCCGACGGACTTCTTCTTCGCGGGCATCGGGCAGAATGGCGGTCTGTACAATGCGGCCGGCAACATCGGAGCCGGCAACACGGCGGGTACAGGCGGCATCACCACCTATGCCAACAACGTGGCGCCGGATGTACTGGTGAAGGCGGCTTTCGACCTGCCGAACTTCCACTTTGAGGTCGGAGGTCTGGGACGCTTCCTGCGCGACTACTACTATCCGATCCTCACCTCCGGTGGCACGGCTGCAGCGCCCACTTATACGTATGCGACGAGCTATGTGAGCAACACAAAGGCGGCTGGCGGTGTGTTTGCCGATGCCCGCGTGTATCTCGCCGACAAGAAGATCGAAGTTGCGGCACAGGGTATGGGTGGTACGGGTGTTGGCCGTTACGGTTCCGCTCAGCTCGCGGACGCGACATTGCGTCCGGATCAGACGCTGGAGCCGATCAAGAACTATCACGGTCTGTTCTCGATCGAGACGCACCCGACATCGAAGTTCGATGTGTTTGCCTACTACGGCGGTGAGTACGCCCAGCGCACTGTGTATACGACCGCACAGGGCGATACGTTCGGTTACGGCCCGCGCAACCTGAACGATGCAGGCTGCTACAACCTGCCGGGTGCAAGCGGCAACGCGACCGGTACGGCGGGTTCGATCAGCGCCGCCACCTGCGGTTCGCCGACGCGGTTCATTCAGGAGGCGATGGGCGGATTTATCTGGAAGCCGATCGTGAGCCCGAAGTATGGCCGCCTGCAGTATTGGGTGACCTATAGCTACATCCAGCGCAACCTGTGGTCAGGTGCGGGCAGTGCGACGACGCCGAGCAGCCCGCGTGCGACCGAGCCGATGGTTCACGTGAGCATGCGTTATTACATCCCTTAGAGTTGAGGTGCGGGATGCGTCCTCCGTCCGCGGAGGACGCATCCCGCAAGGCTTGAGGCAGACCTGAGATTGTAGAGAATAGATTTGTAGAGCGTAGGAAAGTGCAAGAGCTTTTCCAGGAGCAAGTGAGATGAACTTCAAAGCGATTTCTGCCGCGGCGCTGGCTGCGGTTCTTACGGCGGGCACGATGACAGCGACTGCCCAGCACCTGACCGGTGCCGGCGCGACGTTCCCGAACCCAATTTATTCGCGCTGGTTCAGCGAGTACAGCGCGGCGCACCCTGGTGTGCAGATCAACTATCAGTCCGTCGGATCGGGCGCGGGCATCCGGCAGGTTTCCGAGAAGACAGTGGACTTTGGCGCGAGCGACGGCCCGATGTCCGATGAGCAGCTGGCAGCCTCGAAGGTGAAGCTGGTGCATGTTCCGACGGTGCTGGGCGCGGTGGTGCCGGTGTACAACATTCCCGGCGCGAAGACGGCGCTGAAGTTTGCTCCCGATGTGATTGCCGATATCTACCTGGGCAAGATCACGAAGTGGAACGATCCGCGGATCGTAAAGGACAATCCCGGTGTGAGCCTGCCTGACCACCAGATTCTGCCGGTGTACCGCTCGGACGGGTCCGGTACGACGTACATCTTTACGGACTTTCTTTCGAAGGTGAGTCCTGCGTTTGCGTCGACGATCGGCAAGAACACTTCGGTGCGCTGGCCGCTGGGTATTGGCCAGAAGGGCAATGAAGGCGTGGCCGGTATGGTGCGCAACAGCCCATTCTCGTTTGGCTATGTGGAGCTGATCTATGCGAAGGCCAACAATATGGAGTACGGCTACGTTCGCAATGCGGCTGGCAAGTGGCTGCAGGCGTCGACCGATGGTGTGACGGCGGCGGCAGCGGGTGCGGCGAAGAACATGCCGGCTGATTACCGCGTGTCGATCACGAATGCGCCGGGCGCGGATGCGTATCCGATCTCGTCGTTCACGTGGCTGCTGATCCCGATCAAGTCCGATGACCCGGCCAAGGGGAAGGTGATCAAGGACTTCCTGACCTGGATGTTGGACAAGGGTGAGGCCGAGGCAAACCAGATGACGTATGCTCCGCTGCCAAAGTCGGTGATTGAGATGGAGCGGAAGACGATCGCGACGATCCAGTAGTCGTTAGGCCCCCGGCGCGAGAGGCTCGTACCGGGGGCTTCGTTTATCTTTCATGAATTGTGAGATATACGGGAATTTCGCGGACAACTTTGAGGCATACGGGCCTCTCTAAGAGCTGAGTTGCCAATAGCCGTTTAGCGAAGGCGGCAGTTGGTTCGATCCGGAATTCACCGTCCATTCACAGTCCTTTCATAAACTACAAGGCGAAGCGCCACGCGCGGATTATGAACGAACCGAAGCTCATTCCAATGCCGCAGACCGTGGTAACTGCTCCCAAGATGGACGCTGTGCCTTCCGGTGATGCGCAGCCTGCGCAGACGCGCTTGGCGGCGCCTTCGGTGATCCGACAGTTTTTGAACCAGAAGAGCTCCGGCAGGGTTCCAGATGGGTTATTCGGCGGATTGATGCTGATCTGCGCGCTGAGCATCTTCGTGATCGTGCTGCTGATCGTGTTTGTGCTGGTGCGCGACTCGCGGCTGTCGCTGCATGCGTTCGGGTTCAAGTTCTTTACGGGGACGGTGTGGGACCCGGTTTCAGGAGATTTTGGGGCGCTGCCGTTTATCTATGGCACGGTGGTATCGTCGCTGCTGGCAGTGGCGATGTCGGTGCCGCTGGCACTGCTGGTGGCGATTTTCGTGCTGGAGATATGCCCACAGTTTCTGCGCGGGCCAATCTCGTTCCTGACGGAGTTGCTGGCGGCGATTCCGAGCGTTGTGTATGGTCTGTGGGGTGTGTTTGTCCTGGTGCCCATCATCCGCGACCAGGTGGGGCCGGTGCTGGAGAAGTACCTGGGATGGACAGGGTTCTTTGCGGAGCCGAACTTCGGGGTGAGTATATTTACGGCGAGCGTGATCCTGGCGATCATGATCTTTCCGGTGATCTCGTCGATCAGCAGGGATGTGATGAAGGTGGTACCGCCGAGTCAGCGTGAGGCGGCATTGGCGCTGGGTGCGACGCGGTGGGAGATGATCCGCATCAGCGTGCTGCGGAACTCGCGGATTGGGATTGTGGGTTCGGTGATTCTTGGACTGGGCCGCGCGCTAGGCGAGACGATGGCCGTGACGATGGTGATAGGCAACCACCCGGACATGATGAAGAACCTGTTCGCGCCGGGGTATACGCTGGCCAGTGTAATTGCGAATGAGTTCACTGAGGCGACGGGCGACCTGTATCTGAGCGCGCTGATCGAGATTGGGCTGGCGCTGTTTCTGGTGACGATTGTGGTGAATGCGATTGCTCGGCTGCTGGTGTGGGCCGTGACGCGCGGAAATGCGGCGAGGGCACACTGATGGGCACACTGCCGATTCGTTCCGCGGGTATGGAGTCTGCGCTGAAGCTGCGCCGCAATGCCATGAACCACATGGTGACAGCGCTGGCTGTGATTGCGACGGCCGTGGTGCTGGTGCCGCTGGTCGCGATCCTGGGTTACCTGCTGTACAAGGGTTTCAGCTCGTTGAACTTGGCGTTCTTTACGAAGATGCCGGTGCCGGTGGGCGAGACAGGCGGCGGCATGGCGAATGCCATCATCGGCTCGGGCGTGATTCTGGCGCTGGCGAGCGTGCTGGGGATTCCGGTGGGAATCGGCGCAGGCGTTTACCTGGCTGAGTATGGCCGCGGGCGTTGGCTGGCGACGGCGATCCAATTTACGGCGGATGTGTTGAACGGCGTGCCTTCGATTGTGATGGGCATCGCGGCGTACTCGCTGATTGTGGCGAGGCAGCACCACTTTTCGGGGCTTGCGGGCGGCGTAGCGCTGGCGATCATGATGGTGCCGACGATTACGCGGACGACCGAGGAGATGCTGACAACGGTTCCGCAGATGGTGCGCGAGGCGGCGCTGGGCTTAGGCATTCCGAAGTGGCGGACAGTGGTGTCGGTAAGCCTGCGGACGGCGATGCCGGGGATCATCACGGGCTGCATGTTGGCGTTCGCGCGTGTCGCGGGTGAGACGGCCCCGCTGCTGTTCACGGCGCTGGGCAATCAGTTTTTCAATTTGAATTTGAATCAGCCGATGGCGGCGCTTCCGCTGCAGATCTTTACGTATGCGGTGTCTCCTTATGACGAGTGGCACCGGCTGGCGTGGGGCGGGGCGCTGGTGCTGATTGTAATGATTATGGTTTCCGTAACGCTGGTGCGTGTGGTGACCGGGCGCGGCGCGCTCAAGGGAGGGCAGCACTAGTGGGAGTCGGTATTCAAGTTGAGAACCTGAACGCATGGTACGGAACGACGCAGTCGTTGTGGGACATCAACCTGCATATTCCGGCCAACCATGCGACGGCGCTGATTGGCCCTTCCGGCTGTGGCAAGAGCACGTTTGTACGGTGTTTGAACCGGATGCACGAGACCAACCCGATCGCGCGTGCGGAAGGCGTCGTGCGTATGGGCGAAATCGACATCTACAAGGATGCGTCGCCGGTGGAGATTCGGCGGCGGATCGGGATGGTGTTTCAACGGCCGAACCCGTTTCCGACGATGTCGATCTATGACAACGTGGCGAGCGGACTGAAACTGAACGGGTTCCGCAAGAAGCGGGTGCTGGACGAGGTGGTTGAGCGGAGCCTGCGCAACGCGGCTCTGTGGGACGAGGTAAAGGACGACCTGAAGAAGAAGTCGGGTGCAAGTCTTTCGGGCGGTCAGCAGCAGAGGTTATGTATCGCTCGCGCGCTGGCGGTCGATCCGGAGGTGCTGCTGATGGATGAACCAGCGAGTGCACTGGACCCGGTATCGACGGCGAAGATTGAAGACCTTATATTCAAGCTGAAGAGCCAGTACACGATCGTGATCGTGACGCACAATATGCAGCAGGCGGCACGCGTGGCGGAGAACACTGGGTTCTTCCTGACGGGCAAGCTGGTTGAGTTCGCGCCGACGACAAAGATCTTTACGAACCCCTCGGACAAGCGGACGGAAGATTACATCACAGGGAGGTTCGGATGACGCGTATACGGTTTCAGCAGAGTTTGGACGAACTGAAAGAGCGCTTGCTTGTGATGGCGGGCCTGGTGGAACAGGCAATCCAGCGGGCGACGGAGTCGTACTCGTCGCGCGATGAGAGCTTGTGTGAGCTGGTGCTGATGTCGGAGCCGGCGATCAACCGTATGGAACGCGAGATCGATGGCCTGGCGCTGGATCTTCTGGCGATGGAACAACCGATGGCGGTGGACCTGCGGTTCATCATCGCGGTGATCCGCATCAATGCCGATTTGGAGCGTGTCGGCGATCAGGCTGTGGGTATCGCGAACCGGGTGCAGGAGCTGGGTAAACAGCCGAATGTCGATCTTCCGGTGGATATTCCGAAGCTGGCGCAACTGGCTGGAGCGATGGTGCGCAAGGCGCTGCAGGCCTTCATCGAAGGCGATGCGGCGATGGCGGAGTTGGTGCTGACGCTGGATGACCAGGTGGACGACATGAACCGCGATGCGTTCAAGGCGCTGGCTAACCTGATCAAGGACAAGCCGGAGTTGTCGCTGCAGGCACTGAATGCGCTGATCATCTCGCGAAACCTAGAGCGTGTGGGCGACCATGCGACCAATATCGCCGAGGACGTGATCTTCTGGGTGCGCGGTGCGGATGTGCGGCATCATGCGGAGCAGGACGCTACGATTTAGTGCGGTTTGGAGTGATAGGAAACGCCGAGCTTATGCTCGGCGTTTCCTATCAGGGCTACGGTAGACACGCAGTTTGAGGGGAGCGTGCTGCTGTATGGGGGCGACCCGGCGAGAGTCGTCTGCTGACTTTGACAGAATCAATAACTTGAAGAGCTCGATGGAAATTTCGCCGCCTCGCGTGTATTGGAGAGTTGCAAAATGAGCTGCGGACGGTTAGAACAAGTGCTAATATCCAAAGTTCACATTTTCCAGATCCTTAGGGGAGCAGAACGATGGCCCGGACTATGACACGGCGTACACCGATCTTGCCGGCACAGTTCCGCTGGTAAGCAACCAGTACAACTACAAGCTAACGTCTGCGACGTCGGGTACGCTACTGCCGGACGGAGCGCCTTTGAGCCGTTGGTGATGGCTATCTTGATCTCGACACGGCTCTTGCCAAATCGTGGGCGATCGAGCATTACTGCACTCTCAAGTTCTCATGGGAGATTTACAACGTAACCAACACCGTGCGCTTCAATCCGGAATCCATCAATACGGGAATCGAGAGTGGTGGCGGCTCATTCGGGCGCGCCAGTACCGAACTCAGTGCGCCGCGCCGGATGCAGTTCAGCTTGAGGTACGACTTCTAAACACCGTATCAACCTATAGAAAGCGTAGAGGCCAAAGTCCTCTCCGCTTTCTTTTGGAAAGGAACTACCTCTGCAAGAATGCCTGACATGGATGCGCAGGCGCGTGCAGAAATGAAGCCCCGGATAATGCGCGTAAGTAATAGCACGCCCATCATGCTGTAAGCTTTCTGCGTATGACAAAGACAGTAGTGACCAAAGTGCCTCGCAAAGGGGAGACGAAGAGTATCAAAAACTATGCGGCGCCTGCGCTGGAGAAGGGCCTGGATGTGCTGGAGCTGCTGGCGCGGCAACCGGCGGGGTTGACGAAGAGCCAGCTGGCACGTGAGCTGGACCGCACGGTTTCGGAGATCTTTCGGATGCTGGTTTGCCTGGAAGAGCGTGGATATATTGCACAGCTGGCGGAGGATCGGTACTCGCTGACGCTGAAGCTGTTTCAGCTGGTGCAGGAACATCCGCCGACGGAGCGGTTGCTGGTGGACGCGCTGCCGGTGATGGACCACCTGGCGCATGTAACGATGCAGTCGTGCCACCTGGGTGTGCTGGAGCTGGGCAAGGTAAGCATTCTGGCGCAGGTGAATGCTCCGACTCGCATCGGGTTTTATGTGAAGCTGGGTTCGACGGTGGACATCATGGATTCGGCCAGCGGTTATGTGATCCTGGCACACCAATCGGAGGCACCGCTGGAGCGCATATTGGAGGCGTGGAAGCGCGAGACGGACAAGAAGCTGCCGCGCGATCTGCACCCGCACCTCAACCGCATCCGCAAGTTGGGCTATGAGAAGCGGGCGAGCTATGAGGTGAGGGGCGTGATGAACATCAGCTTCCCGATCTTTAACCAGCATGGGCAGGCGATTGCCGCGCTGACGATTCCGTATATTCAGTACGCCAGCTCGCCGGTGAAGGTGGTTGAGGTTGTGGATGAGCTGCGGCACGCGGCGGCGGAGATCACGGAGAAGCTGGGTGGCAGACCACCGGCGCGGGCGTGATGTGTAACAACTAGTCGGCGACGCAGGTGCGGTTTTTCAGCGTGCCGATGCGCTCGATCTCGATGATCATCTCTTCGTTATGCTTGAGCCAGCGTGGCGGATTGCGCCCGAGGCCGACGCCGGGAGGTGTGCCGGTGCTGATGATGTCGCCGGCTTCGAGCGGGACGATGCTGGAGAGGTACTCGAGGAGCGCGGGTATTTTGAAGATGAGATCGCAGGTGTTGGCGTCCTGCATGACCTCGCCGGAGAGTGTGAGCTTGATGCCGAGTGCGTGAGGGTCCGGGACTTCGTCTTTGGTGACGATGACCGGGCCCATGGGGGTGAAGGTTGGGAAGCTTTTGCCGAGTGTCCACTGCGAGGTGGCGAGCTGGACGCCGCGCGCGCTGACGTCGTTGACGATGGTGTAGCCGAAGACATACTGCTCCCAGTCCTTGGCGGCGATGCGGTGACCGGGCTTGCTGATGACGACTGCGAGTTCTGCCTCGTAGTCCGTCTGCGTGGCGTTGGAGGGGATGAGGACGTCTTCATCAGGGCCGGCGATGGAGGAGGTGAGCTTGAGGAAGACGGTGGGGACTTCCTGCACCTTCATCTTGGATTCAGCGGCGTGTTCGACATAGTTGAGGCCGATGCCGAAGATGCGAGGCGGACTCTGCAGGGGCGCGAGCAGCCTGACGTCGGCGAGAGCGAGCGATGAGGTTTCGAGCGCGGGGTGATCGGCACCACTGCGAATGTAGGCGAGCACCGCGTCGTCGGCGGTGCCGGTGAGCGGGCGGATGTGGTCGCCTTGAAGCACGCCGCTGCGGCGGACGCCATCGTGTTGCAGGTAGGTGACGAACTTCATTTACTGCCTCCAGATGATGCCGTCGGGAAAGCTGTAGCGTGCAAGCGAGTCTGCGCGGATCTCACAGCTGTAGCCCGGGGCGTGCGGCACGGTGTAGTGACCGCGATGAATCTTTACCGGTGTGACGAAGTGCTCGTGCAGGTGGTCGACATACTCGATGACGCGGTCTTCGAGTGTGCCCGAGATACCAAGATAGTCGAAGATGGAGAGATGTTGCACGTACTCGCATAGACCGACGCCGCCGGCGTGCGGGCAGACGGGTACACCGAACTTGGCGGCCATGAGCATGATGGCGAGGTTTTCGTTGATGCTGGCGACGCGGCAGCTGTCGATCTGGCAGAC
>CAJCIM010000197.1 GCA_903970395.1 Acidobacteriaceae bacterium | reverse complement strand
GGCAACAGCAACTACCTCGGAACCTTCCAGTCCGGTGCCGTCTCTATCGTGACGGGCACGGGCGGCGGTTCGGGCCACTGGTCGTAACTCTACCCCCTGGAACTGGGAGCCCTATTCATGACGGAGTATCACCACGTCATGAGTAGGGTTTCCGTCTTCGCCCAGGTTCATAGAAACGGACGCTTGACACCACCCATACAATAGTAGATAGGAAGATCGCGTTGCTATGCCGGGCTCTTCACCCCGGTCTGAGGACGCGCTAACTCCTTACCTCTGCGGTATTTAGCTGTAAGTTTTTTGAGAAGATTATCCGTTGCAGATGCCGTGAAGGGCATCAACGGTTAAGCCTTTATTTCTGCGGATGTTACGGGGAAATACGGCGGGGGAGGGGCCGCGCTAAATTAGCCCATTCGCCCGCATCATGCTCAGGATGCGCTCGATCGACCAGTCCAGCGACTCGGTTCCCGAGACGATCATCGAAGCGCGCATCTGCGACGGCAGCACGTACAGGTCGGCCATTGGCTTGGCCGTCGCCGCGAACTGCTCGCGTACGGACTGCTCGGTCCGACCGCGCTCCAGCATGTCGCGATAGATGCGCCGGTTCAGGCAGACCTTGTTCGGCGCATCAACGTAGACGCTGAAGTTGTACAGCGGCACAAGCTCGTCGTAGTGCAGTGCCAATATGCCCTCCACTATAACGACCTTCGCTGGTGCAACCGGCTCAAACGCACCTGCCACGCGCGAATGCGCTGCGAAGTCGTACACCGGCCGCTGGATTGTAATGCCTGCCGCAAGCTGGCGAATGTGCGCGATGAAAAGCTCGCTCTCCAGCGAATCCGGATGGTCGAAGTTTTGCCTGGTTCGTTCGTCGGCAGGGAAGTGCGAGAGGTCGCGATAGTAAAGGTCCAGCGGAAACAGCGTTGCCTCCAGCTGGGTCGCCAGCTCCCGCGCAAGCGTCGTCTTACCGGAACCGGAACAGCCGGCGATGCCGAGAATGACAGGGCGCTGAGGAGAAGGATTGCTTTGCGGCTCGTTCATCATTTTCTTGCGAGTTTAGCCGACGTTCTGCGGGTGAAGGCTGGCGATCTGCGGTATCAGCGCCTTTAGCAGCTGAGTGAACTCAACCTCGACGCGCTTGCCGATCTCCATGACGTCCTCGTGGTGGATGGATTTGTCGACCACACCGGCCGCCATGTTGGTGACGAGCGAAAAGCCGAGCACCTCGATGCCCATGTGGCGCGCGACGATCACCTCGTGTACGGTGCTCATGCCGACCAGGTCAGCACCCAGCGTGCGGAAGGCTCGGATCTCGGCAGGCGTCTCGAAGCTGGGCCCAAGCACTGCGAGATAGACGCCATCGGTCAGCGCGATCTGCTGATCGTCGGCCACCAGATGCGCGATGGTTCGCAGCCGCGGCGAGTAGGCTGTGCCCATATCGAAGAACCGCTCGCCGGTGCTGGGCCGCAGGCCGAAGCGCGGCTCGTTGGCGCCGAGCGCGGCGTTGGTGCCGGTCAGGTTGATGTGGTCGCTGATGCAGACCAGCGTTCCTTCGCTGAAGCTGGTATTGATGCCACCGGCCGCGTTGGTCACAATGAGCTGCGTGCAGCCGAGCAGCCCAAGTACGCGCGTCGGAAAGGTCACCTCGGCCATCGAGTAGCCCTCGTAGGCATGCACGCGGCCCTGCATCACGGCCGCGCTCACGCCGCCGATGGAGCCCAGCACCAGCTTGCCGCTGTGTCCCGGCACAGTGGAGAGGGGCCATCCGGGAATATCGCCGTAGCTGATTGTCGTAGCTTCTTCAACCTGCGAGGCGAAGTTGCCAAGGCCGGAGCCGAGGATGATGCCGAGCGCTGGAGCCTTCAAGTGAACGCTGCGAATATAGTCGGCGGCAGCGAGCGCCCGGGTGTACTGATCTTGCGGGATGTACTGTTCGTGCATAGATGGATACTATTGCATCGTCAGCGAAAGAACGAGGGCTTGCCGCATGGCCGGAGAGCTCAACGCAGAAGATCTACTCGCTTCGGTGCAGACAGAATCCGGCGCAAACCTGCTGGCGCTCACGCAGGCCTCGCCGGTGCTGCTGATCTTTCTGCGTCACTTTGGCTGCTCCTTCTGCCGCCAGACGATCAGTCAGGTCTCAGAGTTGCAGCAGGAACTTGCAGTGCGCGGAGTCCGACCGGTCTTCGTTCATCTCGGCACGCCGGAGATCGCAAAGGCGCACTTCGACTACTACGGTTTGGGTGGCGTCGAGCGCATCCACGATCCTCAGGCTGCGCTCTATCAGGATCCAGCCTTTGGTCTGGGACAGACGAAGGTGTACTCGCACTTCTTCAGTCCGAAGGTCGTGGCAAGTTGGTTGACGGGTGCGATCTTCCGCCATGGCCTCGGAAAGATACAGGGCGACGGCCGGCAGATGCCCGGGGTGTTCTTTTTGCGCGGCCCGGCCGTTGTGCGCAGCTTTGAACACCGCACTATCGCCGATCAGCCGGATTACTTGGCGTTGGTCAGCTGAGCTACTTAATCAGCATCCCCACGATGCACGCGGACATCAGGTTGGCCATCGTGCCGGCTAGCATTGCGCGCAAGCCGAGCTGAGCAAGATCGTTGCGACGGTTCGGAACCAGCGCTCCGATGCCGCCGATCTGCATGCCGATGGATCCGACATTAGCAAAGCCGCAGAGCGCAAACGTGGCGATGGTAAATGTCCGCGGCGCAAGGGTCGCCTTGAGCGGGCCAAGCAGTTTGAAGGCGAGGAACTCGTTGATGATGGTGCGCGTTCCAAGTAGGTTGCCGATGATCGGTGCCTCCTTCCAGGGAACGCCGACAAGCCACGCAATCGGTGCACCGATCACGCCGAGAACGTTGTTCAGTGAGTGCGGAAATGGAATATGTCCGTGTGCCCAGAGCGCATTCGAAGTGTCCAGCATGATGGCGTTGAACAGGCCCACCAACGCGACGAAGCTGAGCAGCATGATGGCGACATTGAAGGCGAGCTGGCCGCCGTCGATGGTTCCACGCGCGATCGCACCGATGAAGTTCTCGTTCTTGTGCTCCTCGTTCGGCGGCATCCTCACGGTGCCGGCGGTTGCTGGAACCTCGGTCTCAGGAACGAGCATTTTGGCGACCAGGATGGTGCCAGGAGCCGTCATGATCACGGCTGACAGCAGGTCTTTGGCGTTGATGCCGAAGAGAATATAGGCAGCCATAATGCCGCCGGAGACATGCGCCATGCCCGAGGTCATGATGGTCATCAACTCGGAGCGTGTCGCGCCCTCGAGAAACGGACGGATCGTGAGCGGTGCTTCGGTCTGGCCCATGAAGATGCTGGCTGCGACGTTGGTAGACTCCGCGCCGGATGTGCCCATGGTGAACTGCATGATCCAGGCGACGACCTTGATGATCTGCTGCATCAACCCAATGTGATACAGGATGGCAAAAAATGCGCTGACAAAGATAATGGTTGGCAGTACCGAAAACGCGAAGACAGACAGAGGATTGCTGGGAACGCCGAGGTAACCGAAGACGAGTCCTGAGCCATCGGCAGCGTGGCCGAGCAGGCCGGTGATGAAGTCAGAGACTGACTTGAGTACGGTCTGTCCGTAGCTCCACTTGATCACACCGATGGCAAAGACGACCTGTAACCCTAGTCCCCATGCGACCGTCTTCCAGCGGATGGCGCGGCGGTTGGTAGAGAAGCCATACGCGAGCGCCAGAAATACAAAAAGGCCTAACAGTCCTGTAAATCGTGCCAAATGAGTGTCTCCGATGCCTTCGGCTGGAAGAGTCGTATCGGGAAAGTGTAGCCTCTTGCGTAAAATTGGGATAGGGGTGCTACACTGAAGGCGGTCGTTCGAATAATTTTGGTCGTCTTGCATGTTCCGGCAGTACTGCTCTACACGCAAAATCACCAACAATGCGTTCAGCGGTACATTGCAACAAGAGGAACTAACAAGATGGAAACCGGAACAGTGAAATGGTTTAACGACGCGAAGGGTTTTGGATTCGTCAGCCGTGAGAGCGGAGATGACGTTTTCGTGCACCACACCGCGATTCAGTCCAATGGCTTCCGCACCCTGCAGGAAGGCCAGCGCGTACAGTTCAACGTCGTGAAGGGCCCCAAGGGCTGGCAGGCTGAGAACGTTCAGGCTCTGTAATAGAGTTTCATGCCGTTGCAAGGAGCGATTCCCAAGGGAATCGCTCCTTGTGTTTTCACGCAAATCGATCCAGGCAGCATCTAACTTGTAGTACTCCGGTTTTCGCAACGGAGATCGTATTCTTTCCCACCTGAACGCTGCATCTATGGACCAAGCCGACAGCCAACGAGTGATGTCCTGAACAGGACTCAGGAGTAACCATGACAACCACGCCCAATTTAGAAGGTAAGTATCAACTAAAGAGCATTCATGCTGAAATCGACCTTCTTGACCGTCGTCTGGCCCACCTCCTGAAGTACGACACGTTTGAAACAGAGACGGCACGTGATGCCGCAGCGCGCAAGATCGCACAAAAGCGGGAACCTCTTGTACAAGCAGCCAAGCGTCTTGCCTCGGAAGGTGTTGAGTTCAAGGAGAGCGAACTGCCACGCTCGTTTCGACCAGAAGGCATGCCTGCACCCGTAGAGGTAAAGCCTGAACCTCAGCCGACGCCCGAGGCACTGGCAACTGTCGGCGCAGAGAACCGCAATACGCGGCGTCACAGCTCTGCCTACGCTGGTGCCGCGCTGGATTGGGAGAAGAGCGTTGCTCAGTACATGCAGGCCAAAAAGAGCTAACTTGTAGCGGTCTGTTCAGCCTTTCACCGGCGATTGTCGCCGGTGATAACTTCTCGAATCAGCGGCTTTGGGTTAGGTTTTATATCGCCGATCGTGACAGCGGCTTGCAACATTCTGTAAGGCTCATCCAACAGAGACTCATCTTCGACATAGAGCGTGAAGATAGGTTGTCCTGGGCTTAGCCTGTCACCGAGCTTCGCATGAGATTCGATGCCGGCGTGTGGGCTGATCGGAGCACCGGGTTTGGTGCGTCCGGCACCCAGGCGTTGGACGGCCCAGCCTACCTCCTTGCAGTCCATTGATGTCAGGTAGCCGTCGCGGCTGGCAGAGAAGACGCGCTGCGCGGTTGATTTGTGGAATGCAGCCGGGTTGGCGAAGATGCTGGTGTCTCCGCCGTGTGCTGCGACGATCTGTAGCCAGCTCTTATAGGCCGCTCCGGAGAGCAGGAGTTCGTCGGCCAGTTGAGCCCCAGCTTCTGGAGATGCCGATTTGCCGGCCAGATAGAGCATCCAGCCGCTCAGCGCGTTGGAGAGCGCGATCAGGTCGGCGGACATGGCGTGGCGCTTGCCCTGCAGGATGTCGACGCACTCCCAGACCTCAAGCCAGTTGCCGGAGAAGCGGCCGAGCGGTTCATCCATCGTGGTGAGCAGAGCTGCTGTCCGCGTGCCGCTGCGCTCGCCCGTTGAAACCATCAGCTCAGCGAGGGACTTCGACTGCGCATAGGTCGGCATGAAGGCTCCAGAGCCGACCTTCACATCCAGAACCAGCCCGTCGAGATCCTCGGCGAGTTTCTTGCTCATGATGCTGGCGCAGATGAGGAACTGCGACTCGACTGTTCCGGTGTGGTCGCGCATCGCGTAGAGGATGCGGTCTGCGGGTACCAATCGTGGAGTCTGGCCTACGAGTACGGCGTGGCACTCGCGAAGGACCTCCATCATCTGCGGCAGCGATAGCTGGGTGTCGAAGCCGGGAATCGTCTCCAGCTTGTCGAGCGTTCCGCCGGTGTGCCCAAGCGCGCGGCCGGAGATCATGGGAACCGAGATGCTTGGAGTGCCTTCGAGGCCCGCAGCGGCGACGATTGGCGCGATCAATAGAGACGTCTTGTCGCCGACGCCGCCGGTCGAGTGCTTGTCTACAGAGAAGGTCTTCAGCGGCTTGGTGTGGAAGGTCTCGCCAGAGTAGCGCATCGCGGTCGTTAGATCGGCGGTCTCGCGGAGACTGAGGCCTCGCTGGAAGACTGCCATTAGAAAGCTGCCGAGCTGACCTTCGGTGATGCGGTCGGTTGCGGCGAGTGGCTGCAGCGTTTCACCACGCTGTGCGGCCAACTGCTGTTCGCCGTAGAGAACCACGGTGCGAACCAGGTGCTGAATCTGCTCGGTGGTCAGTTCGTATCCATCGCGTTTGGCGAGGATAATATCGATCGGGTGAATCATGAGGTCCTGTTCCGCTGGCGCTAATTTTTCTGGATGAACTCGCCACGGAAGGCGTTGGGAAGGAGTTCGCCGAGGGTGGTTTGTTCAGGGCGTCCGCCTTCCCCTGGATAGAGAATGAGTGTGCTGTCGCTGCCGAACTCGGCGAGGGTCTGGCGGCAGGCGCCGCAGGGCATCGAGGCGGCGTCGTTGAGGTTGGCGACGGCCACCGCGTGGAGCCGGATGTCCGGGCCGTGCTCAGTGACAGCGCGGGCGATGGCTGCCTGCTCCGCGCAGCTGGTCAGCCGGTACGAGGCGTTTTCGACGTTGCAGCCGGTGACAATAGTGCCGTTGGTGAGGAGCAGGGCAGCGCCAACGCGAAAGCCGCTGTACGGCGAGTAGGAGTGCTCCGCCGCGATCGTGGCGAGCTGGCGGAGGCGTTCGAGTTCCGCGGGGGCGATTGGAGCGGGTTTGGTGGCCGATGGCATGAGTCGTCTAGCGTAGCCGTTTCGCCGTCTGGAGGCAATATGGTGTGCTGACGGCGCTGGAGTCTTCCCCCATTTCTGGGGCTAAGATCCGCAGCTGAAAGGGGTTAGCGGCGGAACCCCGCTTGATACAGTCGGGTTGGTGTACCGGATGAGGTTGTGAAAGAGCGAGGTGCTCCCGCTGGGAACCACAAATAGTAAAGCCCGGCAAAGTGCCGGGCTGAAATCTTGGTGCTGCCGAACTATATCACCGGAGAGTACCGGCGAGATTGTTGCGTCCTGGTTCCGGAGATCACTAACTTGCTTAGCAAGTGAGGGGTTAAATCTCTTGGGTATTCCATTTCGTGGCCCGGATGCAGTGCAAGGCAGGTAGATAGCTGTGGCTTAAGCCGCAGACTGAGGGGGAACAGGGGGAGTAGAGACACAACTCGGGTGGCAGTTGTGGTCGTGACAGACGTTAAAGCAGCTGAAACAACAACAGAAGAAGCTAAAGAAACAACACATGAGAGTACCTCCAAATGGTTTTGACTGGAGACACGTTAGTTGTGTCAAGTAACCAGAGTCAACACAAAAATAGCTTATTAGGTAATGTAGATACATATAAGTAGTTTATTTTGTGGTGTATAGACGACAACAAATTTACATCCTTTAGTAATGCGCTGTGGTACCCAATCTAGGAAGGCATTTGTAATGTGAGATTTGTAGTAGACGAGATTCTAGGCGGGTCTTGTCGAGTCCGCCAGGTAAGCTCGGCACGCAGATCGGGCGGACCTGCATTTATCGATAGGTCGATAAGCTGTAGGCGTGCGGTAATCTGCCTACAGGTTCGATCTAGGCTCATGCATCAATATGCTCCCCTTAGCGCAAGCAATGTAGGCTCAGTAATGCCTCACTCAATATTCTCAGGAAGCACTATGCGTGTAGGTTTTGTGCAGTGGCCAGATGGCCTCATTCCGAAGTCGGAAACTTGGTCTGCGCTCTGCGCAGATGTCGCGAGTTCGGCACCAGATCTCCTCATCACCAATGAAATGCCGTTCGGGCCGTGGCTGGCCGCCTCGGCGAGCTATAACGCAGAACGCGCAAAGCAGAGTGTCCAGATTCACGAAGAGGGCTTGGAAGCTCTCCAGGCGCTCCATGTGCCAATTGTCATTTCATCCCGGCCCGCGATTGAAGGTGATCGCCTGGTCAACGAGGCTTTTGTGCTGGAGGGAGGCTCCTTCCACTCGTTGCATCAGAAACACTTCTTCCCGGCGGAGGAGGGCTGGTTCGAAACTGGCTGGTTTACAACGTCCAAACCTGGATTTGAATCGATTGAGGCAGGTGGACTGCGCATCGGTGCGTTGCTTTGTACTGAACTGATGTTCAACGAAAGAGCACGGGCCTACGGCAAAGCGGGAGCCCATCTCATCGCGGTTCCTCGTGCAACCGGACAATCGATCGCCGAGTGGCAGACAGCCGGTGCGATGGCTGCCATTGTTTCGGGTTGCTATGTGGTCAGCTCGAATCGGGTTGGCTCAGACTCGGGCGGGCCGACATTTGGCGGTGGCGGCTACGCATATGCACCCGATGGATCATTGCTCTGTCAGTCTCAACAGGCACGGTCGATCACCGTCTTTACTCTGGATAAGCAACGAGCTGAGGAGCAGAAGAGTCAGTATCCCGTATACGTGGAGGAGAAACTGGTGCCGTCAATCTAGGGTGCAGATCCCCACTAAGACACACAAGTAAAGCCCGGCCGCGCGGCCGGGCTTTACTTGTGTGTCTTAGAAAATAGCCAGAGCAGACGTACGCTTGAAGGGTGGGGTGTACGAACAGCTCCGTAACACCTCAAAGGCACGATCAGATAGTTGATCAGCCTCACATGGATGGGGGCACCTATTTGGATGGGCCATCGTTGGAGAATTGGATACTGCGGCGGACGTGATCCGCTGGTTCACCCCTTAGAAATCTCTAAGGAAGGGGTCGAGCCCGAGAAGAAGATCCTTGGAGGTCTCCGTGATCGCTGTGCTGCTGTATCAGCGTATTTACGCATCAATCAGGCGAAGTCGTCGTGGGTATCCATCAAGGAGGACCGTGGAAGGCCGCGCAGTTTGCGTGACTAGGCGCCTTCGTTGGTGGGCTTCGAACCGCACGAACTGTGACAGCAGCCTAAGTTGATACCGAGACACAGATTGATAAACAGGCCGAGAGAAATCATTAAAACCTCCTAAGGTTTACTACTGTGCCAAACCTATTGACCCACATGGGTGGAGTCAACGATTGACGTGGAATTCGTGCAGGTACCGTTTCCATTTTGGGCAGGCCTCTAGAGGCAGATACGATTCGGCCAAGGCGGGTGTCTAAATTTGCTCGCTAACGGTGCTTGATGGATAGCAAAAAGCCAGCCCGGCACAAAGCCGGGCTTAAGCTGTTTCGTTTCAGGAATAACCGAGGCAGATATCGATGTAGGGGCTGGGTTACGAACAGCTTCGTAAACGGCGCGAGGCCTAACCTCTAGATGTTTTGGTGGCGATTCTGGCATGTGGAGAGTTCCTGCAGGTGCCTTTGACAGGACGTGCAGCGGGCAGGAAAAAGCCCGGCAGATGTGGGCCGGGCTGCAACTGAAGTGAAGTTTTGGTAGAACCGGTGTGTCACTCATTGAGTGGACAAATAGGTCTGCAGGGTTCGCGGCTGGATTGCGATTACCCAAACTCGAGGCTTTACCAAAACAGGTAGGCCACTCATGGGTGTTGCGGCATCTTGCAACTATCAGATTAGCCGCTAACACCCGTGGACGAAGACTGGACTAGATGCCCAGTCCGATGCTGCCGAGGAGACCGCCGCCCGAACCGCTACTGGACGTCTGGCCCGTGCTGCCTGTGCTGCCGCCCTTGGAACCACCACCGCACGAATGACCGCCGTCGCACGAGTGACCGCAAGAATGATCGCAACAACCGCCGAAGCAGAAAGAGGAAAAGAAGCTAAAGAAACAAGAAAACATTTGACTTACCTCCAATGTGAGTAAAGTTAGCAACCGCCATTTTTGAAGTCAATCTAAATACAGGGTTTGCGGGCGGATGGGCGTGGCACTTTAGGGGTATGTGCGTGTTGACGTTGAAATGTTGACAGATGCTCAAAATTACGACCGAGGTTTGGGGTGCACTGTAGGATAAAGACTTATGCCGAGGCGTAGCGGGTCGCCGGATAAACGGGGCTGTGGACAGGTGGAGTCGCGGGTGCCGGTTGCAGGTGATGAGCACACTGGCAAAGGGCCCTCCAAGGATGCAGGTGGAACGAACGCAGACTCGGAGATGGGGGTGCTGGGGCTGTTTCATGCGATTACGCGGCGGTGGTTTGAGGCGGTATTTGAAGGCGCGACGGCCCCGCAGCGTGAAGGCTGGCCGGCTATTGCGCGGGGTGAGTCCACGTTGATCCTGGCGCCGACGGGTACGGGCAAGACGCTGACGGCGTTTTTGTGGTGTCTTGATAGGTTAATGTTGCAGCGGCCGGCGGAGTGGGCTGACGAGGCAGGTTGCCGGGTGCTGTATATCTCGCCACTGAAGGCGCTGGCGGTGGATGTGGAGCGGAACCTGCGGGCTCCGCTGGCCGGCATTGCGAATATGGCGGAGCGCGAGGGGGTTCCGGTGCATCTGCCGGAGATCAGCGTGCGGACGGGAGACACCAGCCAGAAGGAGCGGGCGCAGTTCCGGCGGCGGCCGGGGGAGATCCTGATTACGACGCCGGAGTCGCTGTACCTGCTGCTGACCAGCGATGCGGGGAACGCGCTGCGCAGCGTGGAGACGGTGATTATCGACGAGATCCATGCGCTGGTGCCGACCAAGCGCGGCGCGCATATGATGCTATCGCTAGAGCGGCTGGAGGCGATGTGCGGGCGGCCAGTGCAGCGGATTGGGCTGAGCGCGACGCAGCGGCCGCTGGAGGAGGTGGCTAGGTTCCTCGGTGGGGCCGAGGAACAGGGAGCAGGGAGTAGGGAACAGGAAGTAGAAGGTGATGTGGGGGTGCGGTTTCGGCCGGTGACGATTGTGAATGCCGGGGCGCGGAAGGTGCTGGAGATTCGCGTTGAAGTGCCAGTGGAGGATATGGCGAAGCTCGGCGAGATTGATGAGCTGCCGAGTGGGGCGGCGAGCCAGGGGCCGAAGCGGACGTCGATCTGGCAGTCGATTCATCCGCGGTTGCTGGAGATTGTGCGGGAGCGGACGTCGACGCTGATCTTTGTGAATGCGCGGCGGGTGGCGGAGCGGCTGGCGGGGGCGATCAATGAGCTTGCCGGCGAGCCGATTGCGCGGGCGCATCATGGGTCGTTAGCTGCCACGCAGCGGAGTGAGATTGAGGAGCTGCTGAAGGCGGGTAGGCTGAAGGCGTTGGTGTGTACGTCGTCGTTGGAGCTGGGCATTGATATGGGTGCGGTTGACCTGGTGATCCAGATTGAGGCGCCGCCGAGCGTGGCGAGCGGGCTGCAGCGGATCGGACGCGCGGGGCACCAGGTGGGAGCACCGAGTGCCGGGATTATCTTTCCGAAGTATCGATCGGACCTGATTGCTTGTGCGGCGGTGACGCAGGCGATGCACGAGGGGCATGTGGAGTCGACGCGTTTTTTGCGGAACCCGCTGGATGTGCTGGCGCAGCAGATGGTGGCGACGGTTTCGCATCCGCCGGATGCGAAACAGCAAGTAGCAAATATCAAACAGGAAGTAGGGAATGATCGCGGTATTAGTTATGCTGCGTTGCTGGGGATTGTGCGGAGTGCTGCGCCGTTTGCGGAGTTGAGTGACACGACGTTCAATGGCGTGCTGGATATGCTGGCGGGGCGGTATCCGAGTGATGAGTTTGCGGAGCTACGGCCACGGATCACGTGGGACCGCGAGAGGAACTGGCTGACGCCTCGCGAGGGTGTGAAGCGGATTGCGATTTTGAATGGTGGGACGATTCCTGATCGCGGGACGTATGGGGTGTTTCTGGCGGGGGCTACGAAGCCATTGCGCGTGGGCGAGCTGGATGAGGAGATGGTGTTTGAGACGCGGACGGGCGAGACGTTCATGCTGGGCGCGTCGACGTGGAGGATCGAAGAGATTACGCAGGACCGCGTGCTGGTGAGTCCTGCTCCTGGTGAGCCGGGGAAGATGCCGTTCTGGCATGGTGACAGGCCGGGGAGGCCGATCGAGTTTGGGCGGCGGATCGGCGCGCTGGTGCGGGAACTGCGGGCGATGCCGCGCAGCGTCGCGATGACTAAGCTGGTGGCCGACCACGACCTGGATGAGAAGGCTGCGGAGAACGTGCTGCGGTATCTGGTGGACCAGGAGCTGGCGACGGAAGCGGTGCCGGATGACCGCACGATTGTGATTGAGCGTGTGCGCGATGAGCTCGGCGACTGGCGCGTGTGTGTGCTGACTCCGCTGGGCAGCAGGGTTCATACGCCGTGGGCGATGGCCGCGGTGGCGAAGTTGAAGGCTGCGGGGCAGGATGTGGAGTCGATGTGGAGCGAGGATGGGTTTGTGCTGCGCTTCCCGGAGACCGATTCTCCGCCAGATGTGGAGACGCTGTTGATGTCTCCGGCGGAGGCGAACGATTTGGTGATGGCGCAGCTGGGGTCGACTGCGCTGTTTGCGGCGAAGTTTCGTGAGGCGTCGTCGCGTGCGTTGTTGTTGCCAAGGCGCAGGGCGGAAGGGCGGACTCCGCTGTGGCAGCGGAGGAAGCGTGCGTACGACCTGCTGAGTGTGGTGGCGCGCTATGCGGAGTTTCCGATGCTGCTGGAGGCGTATCGCGAGTGCCTGCGCGATGTGTTTGATATGCCGGCGTTGATGGAGACGCTGCGCGGGATTGAGACTCGGCAGACGCGGGTGCATGTGGTGGACTCGCGTACACCGAGCCCGTTTGCGGGCGCGCTGCTGTTTGGATATGTGGCGAACTACATCTATGACGGCGATGCTCCGCTGGCGGAGAGAAGAGCGCAGGCGTTGGCGATTGATCAGGACCAGTTGAGGGAGCTGCTGGGGGATGCTGATCTACGCGAGCTGCTGGATTCCGCGGCGATTGAAGAGACCGAAGAACAGCTGCAGTGTGTGATTGAGGGCTATAAGGCTCGGTCGATGGATGGGGTGCATGATCTGCTGCTGCGGCTGGGGGATTTGACTCGCGAGGAGATTGTGGCACGGAGTGAAGAGGGTGCTGCGGGTGCCGTTGATCGTTTGATCAAGGCGCGGCGGGCGCTGGAGGTGAAGATCGCTGGCGAGAAGCGCGTGATCGCGGTGGAGGATGTTGCGCGGGTGCGCGATGCGTTGGGTGTGCCGCTGCCGCCGGGGCTGCCTGCGGCGTTTCTTGAGGCTGTGCCGGATGCGTTGTTGGATATTGTGCGGCGGTTTGCGCGGACGCATGGGCCGTTTACTACGGGCGATGTGACGGGTCGGTATGGGTTGGCGAAGCCAGGTGTGGAGGCGACGCTGCAACGGCTGGTGGGGCTGGGGCGTGTGGTGGAGGGTGGCTTCAGGCCAGGTGGGTTGAATCGCGAGTGGATCGACAACGAGGTCCTGAGGACGGTTCGGCGGAAGTCGTTGGCGAAGCTGCGCAAGGAAGTGGAGCCAGTGGCGCAGCGCACGCTGGCGCGGCTGTTTACGCGGTGGCAAGGTGTGGTGCAGGCGCGGCGTGGGCTGGATGCGCTGCTGGATGTGATCGAGAATTTGCAGGGGGCTCCGCTGGCGGCTTCGTTGCTTGAGACGGAGATTCTGCCGGCTCGGATTGCTGGGTATAAGTCTGCTGATCTGGATACGTTGATTGCGGCGGGTGAGGTGGTGTGGGTTGGGCTGGAGCCGCTGGGGGAGAGAGATGGGCGGGTGGGGCTATTTCTGGCGGAGAGGTTGGCGACGCTATGGGCACCTGCTCCCACGTCTCAGAAGCGAGACGTGGGGCACCCGGATTGGTGGCGGGGCGAAGAGTTGCCGAGTGAGCGGGCGGTGGCGATTGTTGAGTTTCTGCGTAAGCGTGGGGCTTCGTTCTTTCAGGAGATGCATGATGGGGTTGGGGGTGGGTATCCGGGGGAGACGCTGGAAGCGCTGTGGTCGCTGGTGTGGGGTGGGTTAGTGATGAATGATGGACTGCTGTCGCTGCGGGCGTATTGTGAGCGGCCCTCGCTGACAGGGCGTTCGAAGCCCTCTCGCAAGGTCCACAATCAGCAGGTGGCGTTCAGGAGCCGGAGGACGACTCCGCCGACGGCGCAGGGGCGTTGGAGCTTGAATGCTGTGGCGTTTGATGTGGAGCGGAGCGCTACAGTGTGGAGCGCGGCTATCGCTCAGCAATTGCTGACTCGGTATGGTGTGGTGTTTCGGGAGACGGCTCATGCGGAGAATCTGCTGGGTGGGTTCTCGGCTGTGTATGACGTGATGAAGGCGCTGGAAGAGAGTGGGCGTGTGCGGCGTGGGTACTTTGCTGCTGATTTAGGCGCGACGCAGTTTGCGATGCCGGCGGCGGTAGACCTGCTGCGGAGCCTGCGCGTGGCGGGCAGTGAGGATGCGGCGGAGGTGGTGATGCTCGCAGCGACGGACCCGGCGAACCCTTATGGAGCGTTGTTGCGCTGGCCTGCGGCGCCTGAGGCTGGGAGTTCGCTGACGCGGAGTGTGGGGGCTCGGGTGGTGCTGGTGAATGGGGCGCTGAGTGCGTATCTGCGGCGCGGAAATCCGGCGATTCAGGTGATGATTCCGGAGGAGGAGCCGGGGTGCTCGCAGGTGTCGCGTGCGCTGGCGGAGTTTTTTGTGGCGCAGGTGCGGAGGGACGAGTCGAACTCGCGCGCGGGGATGTTGATTACGACGGTGAATGGCGTGGCGGTGGCGGAGCATCAGCTGGCGCGTTTTTTGTTGGAGGCTGGGTTTGTGGCCGCGCCGATGGGGTTCAATGTGCGGAAGGGGTTGCCGGGGCTGCCGAAGGGCGATAGCTAGGATGCGTAGACGAAGGTCTCAAAGTGAGCTGTCAAATGTGCTGAGAACTTCTGTGGTGTTTCTCGGCTACGTGTTTCTTCCGCTCGTAATCCTGTACAAGCTGTCGGATCGTGCTTCTCTGCGTAAACGCAACGCCCGTTTTGCATCTGACATTGCAGATGCCTACGTGGCGCTGATTGCCAGATATCAGGGAGCTGTTTCGGCAATTCCGGTGACTGATAGTGGTAGCTCGTTCGACTATGTAGAGGCGAGTATCGAGTTTGCTGATAGAACATTGCGTTTTGTGCGCGGACGAGGAGAGCTTTCCGTAACGTGCAACGGCAGTCCAGTGTTTTCTGGAAAGGCTGATGCACTTTTTCGGAGTTCCTCATTCCTGGAAGAGCATTGGGGCCAACTGTTGGACGCGGACTACAACCAAATCCAAGAATGGTTAAGAGCAGATGCCTGAAGGAGACACAATTTATCGGACGGTGCGGGCGCTGGAGAAGGCGCTGGGTGGACGTGTCGTTACGGGGTTTGAGACGGGATTTGCGAAGCTTGCGAGTGTGAATGATGATGCTCCGCTGGTGGGGCGAACGGTGGAGCGGGTGGAGGCTCGGGGGAAGTGGTGTCTGATTTATTTCTCTGGGGATTTGATTCTGCTGTCTCATATGTTGATGTCAGGGTCGTGGCATATCTATCGCACCGGGGAGAGATGGAAGATGCCTCGGATCAAGATGCGGGTGGTGGTGAGTGTGGGTGCGTCCTCGCATAGTGCCGGCGAGGACGCAAAACGCAGATTCCCTTCGGGAAGGACAACAAAAGAAGGTAAGGCGGTTGCCAGCAGTGGTGCTAGTCGAGATACGGAAGGATTTGAGGCGGTGTTGTTCAATGCGCAGGTGGCGGAGTTTCATACGGCGCGGTCGCTGGAGCGCAATACGCTGGTGCCGAAGCTGGGACCGGATTTGTTGGGCGAGGGGTTCAGTGCGGAGCGTGGCGTGGCGGCGATGCGGGAGTATGCGGCGCGCAATCCTGAAGCGGAGGTGGGAGTGACGCTGATGAATCAGCGTGTGCTGGCGGGGTTGGGGAATGTGTACAAGAGCGAGGTGGCGTTTGCGGCGGGGGTGAATCCGTTTCGGCGGATGAGTACGGTGTCGGCGCGTGAGATGGAGAAGATGGTGGAGGTAGCGGAGCGCTACATGCAGGCGAATGTGAAGGACGGTGCGGGGCCGAGGGGTGAGGTGGGTGAGGGGATTGTGACGTATTCGGGGCCGCGCAGGACGACGGGTGCGATGAGCCGTGGAGATCGTGTGTGGGTGTATGGGCGGCAGGGGCAGGAGTGTCGGCGCTGTGGGACGGCGATCATGATGCGCAAGCAAGGGGAGCAGGCGCGGTCGACGTACTGGTGCCCGGTGTGTCAGCCGTGGGTGGCGGCGGAGGGGCAGAGTACGGAAGAGCCGGTCGGAAGGACTACAGTGGTGCGGAGGGGGAAGGTGGGGTGTTGAGTGCTTACATTCCATCTTAGCGACGATAGTGCTGTCGCGAGGATGGGCACCCGGGTTATAGCTACCCTTGGCAGGAAGCAGGTTCGAGTCTGTTACGAAATTCACCGACCGTTGCGGGACTGAATTGCCGACGACGAACCGACCTACGAGGAGCAGTGGGTCTATCTTGTCGGAGCAAGCTCCTGAACAACTTTTCCATTCCCGTCCAAGAAGACGATGCTCCCCTTACCATCGGCGGAAACCTGGAGTCGCAGCCGCTCTTTTCCATCGGTACCCGCTAGAGAAACGGTAGCAAGTCCATCGC
Source organism: Acidobacteriaceae bacterium (assembly GCA_903970395.1). Classification (GTDB taxonomy): domain Bacteria; phylum Acidobacteriota; class Terriglobia; order Terriglobales; family Acidobacteriaceae; genus Granulicella. The sequence continues at coordinate 8,803 of CAJCIM010000197.1, read as the reverse complement.
TACCACGGCCTGCCCAAACCCGCTTTCCACCGGAATCGTTGACCTGAAGACCGGCAAAATGGTTCTCCTTATCATCAACGCCTGCAAGTTGAATAGTCTGGCCCGCTCCGTATCGATCAAAGGAGAGGCTAGCTCCAGAGTCAACTATCTGTCCTTTATCGTTCTTTCTTCCGCTGAAGATCAACCCGCCGTTCTCTGTTCCTTCGTCGTTGTAAAAGATCATCCCTGCTTGCGGTCTGGCCTCGCCCATCTCGGGACGTTCTTTTCCTTTGATGATTACGGGAGGCAGTCGATCCTTGTCAGAAATGACCATGCGGAGCGTTCCGTCCGGCTCAGTTATATCCAGCCGGTGAACACTGATCTCGTCAAATTGCTTTGGCTGTGTTTTCGCTCCCATAAGTGTCAAAGCGAGTACAACTGTGCTGACAGCACAGGAATAAATGATTAAGCCCTTCTGCATGAAGTTGTTCACGGAGCCTCCATCAAGCCAATATAAGGGTAAGTTTAGTAACCGTAAATGCGCTTGTCATCACCAGAACGATACGTGAGGAGTTCCGGTTACCTCGTCCTGTGTAATTTAAACAGCTAGTGATGAGACGATGTCTTCGAAGTGCGAGGACATCGTCGTTATGGCTTATATCGAAGGTGAAGGACGCAATCAGGGGACGCTTTTCCCGGTCGTCTTGGATGATCTCGTTCCTGCCGATCACATGTGTCGAGTGGTTGATGCCTTCGTTGGTCAACTCGATATGGAGAAGCTGGGCTTCGAACGCGCGCAGCCTGCCGATACAGGGCGACCGGGCTACAATCCGCGTTCTCCACTGAAGCTATATCTCTATTCTTCGAGGCGCTTAGAGACTGATTGTCGTCGCAATGTGGAAGTAATGTGGCTGTTGGAACGGCTATATCCAGACTACAAATCGATCGCGGAGTTCCGACGCATGCACCGAGACGCGGTAACCGCTGCTGGTGCGGAGCTGGTTCGCTTCGCGAAAAGCTGCGGGTTGATCCGCGGCGAGTGGGTTGCAGTCGATGGAAGCAAGTTCCGCGCTGTCGCCAGCATCGACACGCCACGCGAGCGCGTCCAGTTGCAGAAATATCTCGATAGCATGGGTAAGCTGGATAGTGAGCTGTCTCCAGATTTCGATCTGCATATAACTTGCAGAGTGCAGTGGACGCGGAGCACGCACTGATCATCGCGCACGATGTCGTGTTGGATGCAGCGGATAACCGTAGCTTGGAGCCCATGGCGAACGCTGCAAAGGCTGCGTTTGGAAAAGAAGACTTTTACGTCCGGAGAACAAGCCGCTAACTGCGAGGCCAGAGGCATCAAGCCGTGTGTTCCGGCGACACGCACCAGAAATCCGCACGGCGATGGCACCTTCTCCCAATGCGACGCCTTCCGCTACCAATCTGACACCGATACATATGTATGTCCGGGCGAGAAGACGTTGAAGCGCAAGGCGCGCCTGAAGAAAGATAAGTCGATCATTTATCTAGCTAACGCAAAGGACTGCGGGGGCTGCTCTCTAAAACACCGCTGCACTGCGTCAACAGCACGCCGGGTATCACGGCACATGTTCGAAGAGGCCCTTACCAGAATGAATGAACGGGCGACTGCAGCTACGATGCGCTTGCGAAGATCTGTCGTCGAACATCGCTTCGCGACCATCAAATACCGCATCTTCGGCCACCCACGCCTCCTCCTGCGCGGGCGGGTAGGAGCTCACACCGAGCTCAGCCTCGCAGTCATGGCCTACAACCTCAAACGGATGGCAAATGTCATCGCAAATGCCAAGCTGACGCAGGTGCTGCAGAAAAACTTATCGAAGCTGAGCTCTTCCGGCTCTGAGCGGCGCGAAGACCAGGTGCCGGGGCAATGAAGATGTTGAGTTCCGTAACAGACTCGGTTCTTCGCTTCGCTCAGAATGACAACAGCGAAAGCAACTGCTACTGTGGTGGCTGGTCCTGCGGTTGCGCAGGGGGTTGCGGCGTCGGTTTGGGCTTGCCTACGCCGAACATCTTTTCCAGCAAATTGCGGTGCTTGGTCTGATCGTCTGCGGGTTGCTGCTGGATGGGCGTTGCCTGTGGGACGCCCTGTTGCGGAAGCTTTTGTTGCTGCGACTGCGGCTGGTTGGGGTTCTGGACGGTGACGTTGTTGTCGGAGCCGCCTTTGAAGAGATTGAAGAGGCGCTGGCCGAAGCTCTGGCCGGTTTCTCCCATGTGTGTGCAGGTGCCTGCAGGGCCGGTGTTGACGAGGAAGGCCATGGTGACGTCGTTGTCGGGGCAGCTGTCGTCGGCGATGAGGCCCGTGGGGGTATTGACGCGGAGCACCTCGATGCCGTCGGGCGCTGTGAAGGGCTTCATGTCAGAGTACTGAGGGAGCTTGATGGCGCGGTTCATGAACGCGGCCCAGATGGGCGCGGCGGCGTCGGCGCCCTGCAGCTTGACGTCGGTGTAGTCGTCATTGCCGACCCAGATGATGCAGAGCAGGTTGGAGGAGTAGCCGGCGAACCAGGCGTCGTGCGAGGTGCCGGTTTTGCCTGCTGCTGGTGCGTAGAAGCCGTGGGCTCGTGCGGCTGCGCCCGTGCCGCGCGCCATGACGCCTTCGAGCAGCGACTGCGTGAGGTAGGCGACGCGTGGGTCGAGTACCTGTTTGGCCTCGGGTGCGAAGTCGGCGACGATGTCGCCGTTGGGATTGCGAACGCTGGAGAGTATCCAGGGCGTGAGGTGTGCACCGTTGTTGGCGAAGACGGTGTAGGCACCGGCCATGTCGATGGGTGTGGCGCTGTAGGTGCCGATGGCGACCGACGGTGTGCCCTTGGCGTTGACGATGCCGGCGGAGCGCGCGAGCGAGGCAACGTTGCTGTAGCCGACCTTTTCCGCGAGCGAGATGGTGGCGATGTTAAGCGAGTGTTCGATGGCTGTAGAGGCAGAGACCATGCCGGGGAACTCGCCGTGCTCGAAGTTGCCGGGTGTGTAGGCCTTGCCGTCGAACATAAAGGTAGTGGTGTCGTCGTCGAGCTTGGTTAGCGCGGTGAAGACACCGGTGCCGTCGAGGTTGGTGCCTTCGAGTGAGGTGTTGTAGGCGGCGGCGTAGACGAAGGGCTTGAAGATAGAGCCGGTGGGGCGCTCGGCGACGGCGTGGTTGAGCTGCGAGACGGCGTAATTGCGGCCGCCGATGAGCGCGAGGATCTGGCCAGTGTGTGGGTTGAGCGCGACGAGCGCGACCTGCGGATAGGTGATGGGAGCGCCGTCGTCGCCTTTCTTCTTGCGTAGGGCAGCGTAGCGCTTGCGGACGAGCTCGTCGACGTTCTTCATTCCGGCTTCGACGGCGTCGGCGGCGGCGCGCTGCAGCTCGGGGTCGAGCGAGGTGTAGATGCGAAGAGCTCCGCGCGAGGAGCCGGAGTCGCCGAGGCGCTGCACGATCTCATCGTGTACGAGGTCGACGAAGTACGGTGCTTCGCTGGCGTCGATGTTGGGCGGCGCGAGACGGATGGGTTCGGATTTGGCCTTTGTGGCGTCGGCGGGGGTGATGGCCTGGGTTTCGACCATGGAGTCGAGGACGATGTTGCGGCGTTCCAGCACACGGTCCGGATGTTTGTAGGGATTGAAGTAGCTGGGGCGCTGAATGATGCCGGCGAGCATGGCGCATTCGGCAAGATCGAGCTGTCGGAGGTCCTTGCCGAAGTAGGACTCGGCGGCTTCGCCAAAGCCGTTGATGGCGAAGGAGCCGCGCTGGCCGAGAGGAATCTGGTTGGCGTACATCTCGAAGATCTGTTGCTTGTCGAAGCGATGCTCGAGCTGGAAGGTGATCATGATCTCGGCGATCTTGCGCGAGATTTTTTTGTCGGGCGAGAGGAAGAAGCCGCGGGCCAGTTGTTGGGTGATGGTTGAGCCGCCGCAACTCAAGTGGTGCGCGAAGATGTCCACGATGGCGCACTTGGCGGTTCGACCGTAGTTGAGGCCGTTGTGCTCGAAGAAGCGGCGGTCCTCAATGGCGACTACGGATTGCACCATGCGTTGAGGGATCTGGTTATAGGTGACGAGGCGGCGCTTGGTGCGATTCTTGTCTTCGGAGAGCGCGGTGATGAGCTGCGGCTCCAGTTTGTAGGCTGCTAGAGGCGCGCCGTTCTCCGCGGTGATGGACTTGACGACGGGATGGCCGTCGGTGCCGGTGGTGGTGACTATCGTGGCGCCGTCCATGGCGAGGTAGCTTTGCTGGCCGGGCTTGATGAGGATGGAGTCTTCGTTGCCGTCGGAGCGCAACTGATAGTTGCCGAGCTGCTGCGGGCTGTTATAACCGGCTCGACGCAGCTGTGCGGCGATAGCTGCGGCGGAGAGCTGTTGGCCGGGGCGGACCTCCTGCGGCGCGGCGTATACCTGCGCGACGGAGGCGAAGAGCGGGCCCTGCTTGAGGCGCTCGTCGACCTCGCCGCGGTACTTGAAGTAGAAGTAGCCGAAGACGATGCCGCCGAGCACGAGGAATGCCAGCGCCGCAACGAGCACGAACTGGCCGATCTTCCAGAGAAGAGGATGTTGGCCGCGACCGATTTTTACTTTGACTGGCATAAAGAGAGCAGGGGATAGAGGACAGCGGATAGTGGATAGAGAAGAACGAATCCGCTATTGTTTGGACGCATTGAGGAGCGATTGGAGGTGATTTGTAATGGATTCGACGGTAACGTCTGTGGTGCTCTGTTGCAGGCGGTCGACGAGTTCGACCTGGCCCTCGGCCAGCTTCTTGCCGATGTTGATACGGTACGGCACACCTATCAGTTCCGCGTCCTTGAACTTGACGCCTGCACGCTCGTCGCGGTCGTCCAGGAGGACATCGACGCCAGCGGCGGAGAGATCGGCGGCGATCTTCTCGCCGGCGGCGAGAAGATCGGCCTCGCGGACGTTGGTGATGGTAACGACGACCTCGTAAGGAGCGATGGTGGGCGAGAGTGCGTACTGGTCGCCGGCCTTCTCCGTATCGGGGAACTGCGCCTTGAAGCTGGCTGCGCTGGACTCGATTGCGGCAGTAAGGATGCGCTCGATGCCGATGCCGTAGCAGCCCATGATGGGCATGACCTCTTTGCCGTTGGCGTCGAGCACGCGCGCTCCCATGCTCTCGGTGTACTTGTAGCCGAGCTTGAAGATGTGGCCGACTTCGACGGCTTTGCCGAGGCGTAGCGGCTGGCCGCCGATGGGATCGAGTTCGCCTTCGTTGATGTTGCGGATGTCGGCGATGAGGGTCTGCGTAAAGTCGCGACCGGGGGTGACGTTGCGGTAGTGGTAGTCAAGTTTATTGGCGCCGCAGACAAGGTTCTTGCGGCCTTCGAGACCAAGGTCAAGGACGACGATAGTCTTGATGCCTTCGCTGGGAACATCGCGCAACACGCCCTTGAGCTTGTCGAGTGCCTTGCCGGATTTGAGGCCGTTGAGTGAACCCTGCGTCATCACCTGTTCGATGCCGATGGGGCCGAGGAAGCCCGCAGGGCCGCCGATGTGCAGCGCGAGCTCTTCGGGCGTCATGGGGCGCAGGTCGGCGGTGCCGGCGATGGCGGTGAGCTTCGTCTCATTCACCTGGTGGTCGCCGCGCAGGAAGGCGACGATAGGCCGCAGTGGCTCGCCTGCCGGATGGCCGGCACGTGCACCCATGAAGGCGACGCACTTTATGTCCTGCGAGGACTGGATGCCGAAGAACTCGGTGACGTCGGCGATGGAGGCCTTTCCGGGTGTGGAGACGAGCTCGGGTGTGCCGTCGCCGGTGGGGGCGAGGTCTTCGACTGGAGCGAGCTGGCTGATGGCCTTTTCGAGGTTCGCAGCGTAGCCGCTGGCGGAGCTGGCGATGAGGTCTTCGCCAGCATCGGTGTAGACCATGAACTCTTGCGAACCGGAGCCGCCCATGGCGCCGGAGTCAGCTTCGACTGCGACAAATTGGAGCCCGCAGCGCGTGAAGATGGCGCGGTAGGCTGCGTCGTGCTTGTTGTAGCTCTCGTCGAGCCCTGCGGCGTCGATGTCGAAGGAGTAAGCATCCTTCATCAGGAACTGGCGCACGCGGAGCAGACCGCTCTTGGGGCGGGGCTCGTCGCGGAACTTGGTCTGGATCTGGTACCAGATCTGCGGCAGTTGCTTGTAGCTGCGTAGCTCGTTGCGCGCTATGGAGGTGATGACCTCTTCATGCGTCATGGCGAGGACGAGGTCAGCGCCTTTGCGGTCCTTGAGGTGGAACATATTGTCGCCCATGACCGCGTAGCGGCCGGACTCTTCCCAGAGCTCGCGCGGGTTCAGCGTCGGCAGCAGAAACTCCTGCCCGATCTTGTTCATCTCTTCGCGGACGATGGCGCAGATCTTGTTGATGGAGCGCTGGCCGAGAGGCAGGTAGCTGTAGATGCCTGCGCCCAACTGGCGAATGTATCCGGCGCGGAGAAGGATCTTGTGGCTGGCGACCTCGGCGTCTGTGGGGGCTTCGCGGAGGGTGGGAATGAATAGCTTCGACCAACGTTGCATATCTTTCCGATTGTATCGGAGAGCAAGCTGTTAGCTCTTAGCTTCTAGCCTTTAGCTGAGAGCTAACAGCTGCATCTAGCTCAGGATGTCGTGCAGGTGGAGGATGCCGAGTACTGTGGTGTCGCGTGTGCCATCGGCCGTGACGACGAGGGCGGTGATCTTGTGCTGCTCCATCTGTTCGAGTGCGTCTGTGGCGAAGGGTTCGGGTGCGATGGTCTGGGGCGTGGGGTTGCAGATCTCGCCGGCGGTGCGGTGGAAGGCTTCGGGGCCTTCGCGCTCGAAGAGTCGGCGCAGATCGCCGTCGGAGAGGATGCCGACGAGCTTACCGTGAAGCTGAATCGTGGTCATGCCGAGGCGGCGCGCGGAGATCTCGTGGATGATCTCCGGCAGCGTGGCCGTGGGCAGCACGGAGGGCAGCGCGTTGCCGGTGTGCATCAGCGAGCGGACAGGTGTAAGGCGGCGTCCGAGCTGACCACCTGGATGCAGCTCCGCGAAGTGCTGTGGCTGGAAGTTGAGGCGGTTGCTGACGTCGATGGCGAGGGCGTCGCCGAGTGCGAGCATGGCCGTGGTGGAGGCGGTAGGCGCGAGCTGATGCGCGCAGGCCTCGCGGTCTACTGAGACGTCGAGAACATGCGTGCTGGCCAGTGCGAGCTGCGAGGTGATGCAGCCGGTGAAGCACGCAAGCGTGATGCCGAGGCGCGGCAGCACGGGCAGAAGCCGCAACAGCTCCTCGGTTTCGCCGGAGTAGCTGAGTGCGATGAGGATATCGCCGGAGGCGCAGAGGCCGAGATCGCCGTGCAGGGCCTCGGTGGGGTGCAGGAAGGCTGCGGGCGTGCCGGTGGAGAGCAGCGTCGCGGCGATCTTGCGGGCGATGATGCCGCTTTTGCCGATGCCGGCGAGCACGATGCGGTGACCGTCGCGGATGGCTGTAACTATTGCCTCGGCGAGGGTGTCAAAGCTGGAGCGTTGTGGTCCGTCGAGGCGTTGCGCGAGCTGTTCGAGCGCGGCGGCTTCGATACGTACGAGGTCGGCGGGGCTTAGAGCGGCTTCGTTTGGGTTAGCGTCGTGGATTGGCTTTGTCTCGGGCATTGACAATGGGATGACAGTCGAAAGTGATGCTAGCAGAGCTGGCGGCGTTAGACTAAAAGAGCAGGGTGCGGACGCTTGTTCGCGCAGGAGGATTTATCCGTGGTGCGTCGTTTGGCGGTGTTAGCGATGATGGTTGTGGTGCTTGGCGCGCTGGCGTTTGCAGGCTGGCACAACCTGCAGCAGCGGCGGCTGGCGATGCAGCAGACGCAACAGAAGCTGGTGACGCTGACGAAGAGCTCGCCGGAGGAGGCCAACAGCCAGCCCGATATTGAGGGGGCGAACCTGCGGGACAAACCGGCACCAACGTTTACGCTGGTGGACCTGAGCGGCAAGAGGGTTTCACTGTCGCAGTTTCGCGGGCATCCGGTGATCGTCAACTTCTGGGCTACGTGGTGCGGACCGTGCAAGCTGGAGATGCCTTGGTTCGAGGAGATGAACCAGAAATACAAGGGGCAAGGTCTGGTGATTCTGGGCCTGTCACAGGACGAGGGCACGTCGACCGACGATATTGCGAAGGCAGTGAAGAAGATCGGCGTGACATACACGATTTTGCAGCCGGATGAGAGCGTGCCGAAGCTCTACGGCGGTGTGGACTATCTGCCTGAGACGTTCTACGTAGACACGAAGGGCAAGATCGTCGAAGAGACTGCCGGAGCGCCGACGCGTGACGAGATCGAAGCGGACATCCACAAGATTCTGCCGGGAGCGTAATGAAGCTGCGGACTCATACGAAGTTACAGATAAGTGCGCGTGTTGCGGTGCTGATGCTGCTGGGCGGCGGACTGCCGGCGCAGCAGATTGACCTTGGTCAGCCGCGCGTCGCGGGCAAGGAGCATGTGCTGCTGCTCTCCGATGCAGTCGATGTCGTTGCGGGCAAGCCGCAGGACGTCGAGCTGCGCTTTCGTGTGCAGGATGGCTTTCACATCAACTCGCATACGCCGAAGGATGAGTATTTGATTCCGACGGTGCTGAAGCTGGATGCGGGTGCAGTGAAGGTGCTGGGGGAAGCGTATCCGCAGGGGAGCTCGTTCACGCTGGCAAATGGTGGCGGCACGCTGGATGTGTACCAGGGTGAGTTTCGCGTGCGCGTGCGAGTGCTGGCGGCGAAAGGGTTTTCTACGATGACCGGGGTGCTGCGTTATCAGGCCTGCGACAACGCGGCTTGCTTCCCGCCGAAGAGTTTGCCGGTGAAGGTCGCGGTTACGGGGAAGTAGAA